>JBDTCO010000102.1:0-13196 GCA_039923495.1 Polyangia bacterium | reverse complement strand
TTCTCGTTCAGCGTGCCGGCAGGCGGCGGCGCAGGCTCGAACATGCCCGGCGGCGTCGCAGGTGGCGCAGGGACACCGACGACCGGCAACGCCGGTCAGAGCGCGCCCGTCAACTCGAAGGACGCTGGCGGAGGTGCTGGGGATCCTGGCGGCGCCGAGGGCGTGAGCGGCTCGGGCGGGAGCTTCGGCACGTTGCCCACGGGGATCTCGTCGGCGACGGGCTCGAACTTCACGCCCGCGAACGCGACGGCGGCCGACTACGCGCTGTGCGGCAAGGGCACCACGTCCCAGGTCGGCCCGGGCGCCGGAAACATGATGAGCACGCAGGGCGGCGACGGCTGCGTCGTCGTTCGTTGCAAAGGATACCCATGAGCGCGGAGCGGACCTCGATGATGAAGATGTTCCGGACGCTGGCCCTGTTCGCGCTCGTCACGAGCTGTGGTCGCGCCCCCGATTCGGGCTCGGCCGCGAGCACGACCGAGGGGGCGAGCGTCGACTGCCCGGACGGCTGGATGCTGTGGAACTTCTCGACCGCGCCGGCCTACGTCAATTCCGACGACGTGCTCGCGCTCTCCGGCGACGACGGCGGCGTCGTGCTCCAGACCGAGCAGATCGTGAAGATCGAGTCGGTGACCTGCGGCGCGACGACGAATTCGTCGGAAGGCGCGCTCGCGAGCACCGCCTGCAACGGGCTGCCATCGTGCACCTATCAGCCGACATCCTCGTGCCAGAGCGGTACCATCGCGTGGGACTGCGGCCGCGGCGACCTCGACGTCAACGGCGACCCGGTGTCGCACACCGCGCCGCTCACGATCGGCATGAAGGCGATCATTTCCTGCAAGGGCGCGGGTGTGAAGACCCCCGACGGCGTCGCCCCGCGCGTCGCGTGCATCCCGCGCACGTGCCCGGTGCACTCGCGGCGCGATACCAACCTCAACTGCGTCAATGACAGCACCAAGGTCGAGCTCTTGGCCCGCACGACGCCCGATTCTCCGTTTGTGGCCGAGCCACGGACGGCCGGGATCTCGGGCGTCCATGACGACACCGGACACGTCGCACTTCTTCGCGGCGGCCAGTACACCCTGTTTGCCGGAGTCAATAATCCGACCGGACGGCTGATCGCGAGCTTTTACGGTCCCCAGCGCGTCACGTTCTGGATGAAGGATCGCTTCCTGCCGAAGAGCGGCACCGGCGACCCCGTCTACGGGTTCCGTTGCATCGTCGCTTCGCTGCCTGTCAACACCTCGAAGAAGATCATGTTTCCAGCGACCTGCACGGACTCGACGCAGACCACGCGGTCCGCGGCTGATGCCTCGAGGCGCTCGGGTCTGGTGCCGACGACGTTCGATGCCTCCTACACCTACGCCGACACCACGCTGGTGAAGTCGGTCGACGTGGAGGGCAGTGGCGCGACCGTCGTCGATAGCACGGATACGGTGAACTCCTGCGCACCGAACGCTCTCGCATTCTTCTACGACGCCAAGGCGAAGCAGTACGACCTCATCGACTACTACAGCCAGAACACGTACAGCACGTCGCCTGGCTACGTCTTCGACGATCCGCGGACCATCGAGATTGCTCCCGTGGACCTGACCTTGCGCACAGCCGAGGTTTCCGTCGCCGAGTTCTCGCCGTTCGGGCCATCCATTTCCTTCGACATGACGTGGTACGTCGCGAACGACTTCTATTACAACCCGTACTCGCTCGACGGTGATCGGATCAAAGAAAAGGGCCACACCGCTGGCGACGGCTTCAAGAACCACGACCCGAACGGCAGCTTCGCGCCGCCCAACCTCAAAGCGAGCCTCTACGTCATACCGGTCGACTCCTTCGACTCCTGGAGTAAGGTGGTGCCCGTGCTGGTCGGTAGCTTGCCGCTCGGACCGCCGGCGAAGTTCGAGAACTCGTCGGTCTCCGGGACCGCGCGCATCAACTCGACGCTGAAGAAGATGTTCTTCGACCCGAGCTCGAAGTTCTACATCGACCCTGCAAAGGGGATGGGCGCCTTCTACGCGATCTCCTGCCTCGAGAACGACCAACCCGACCAGCTGTTCGAGTCGCGGTACTGGCTCAATGGCGGCTCGCCGATGAAGGCGGGCGCGACCTTGAAGGACGCGAACGGGAACGTCCAGTGGTCGATGCGTCTCGGCGGCAACCCCACCGGTAGCATCCTTGGACCGGGTTGTCGGATCTTTGGGGCCCCACTCATCATCAAGCTCGATCGCTACCACCGCTCGTTGCCTCCCGTGGACGCGCAGCCCTTCGACGGCATCGCGGGCGGCGCCGAGTCGGGATCGTCGAACACGTCGGGCAAGCAGGACGCCGACAACGACCAGACCTGCTCGGCGGACGGCTCGTCGTGCAGCAACATGGAACAGTCGGGGATGGCGGCGAGCGGCGACTTCTCGCGCAGCTACTTCTCGGCGACGGCAGAGACCATCATCGACAAGGCGACGGGCGCGTCCATCGACATGGTCGGCGAGATGCTCGGGTTCCAGGTGTTCGATCCGGGCAGCCTCGCGGACAAGGTGACCTGGCCCGGCAAGGACGCGGCACCGCCACACCTCACGCTCCAGCTCGAGCCGCCGTGGGACCAGATCGTCAAGAAGGTGAAGCAGGCCTACAGCATCCCGAACGTCGAGTGGGAGAAGGGTCGGCAGACCGGCGCACTCGGCGGTCTCGCCATCGGCTGGGGGTACAAGATCCCCATCCAGATGGGCCCGATCCCCGGCCTCATCACCATCACGGCCTCGGTCTCGGTCGGGATCGCGCTCAAGGTCGACTTCGCGTTCAAGCCCGACGAGGCCTATCCATGCGAGGGCGCAACGTCGCCCTGCGTCGAGGCCCACAGCAAGGCCACCGATCGAGTCTCGCAAGACGTCGCGGCGCAGAGGTGTTACGCGGAGGGGGGTCGCCTCGCGGAGGCGAGCACGCAGGCCGAAGCGGACGCGCTCGTGAGCACGGCGGCCACCGAGTCGGAGAACTCGTTCTGGATCGGCGGTCAGCTCGCGTACGACTACCCGCTCCCGGCCAGCACGCTCGACTGCAGCGTCAACTGGGACGCCGGGCGGTGTACCGGGGGGACCAAGACGTCGTTCCGCTGGCTCTCGACCGACGACCAGTTCGCCGGCTCGACGGGAAATGACAACGTGACCGTGGACAGCACCAAGCTCTTGTCGGTCACTCCGTCCTTCTCGTCCAGGCTGCCAGGCCTCGCCGGTGTCATCTACAACCGTGGGGGTTCCAGCGTCACGAGCGCGTACCAGGCCACGAAGTATCCGTACATCTGCGAGTTCGATCCGGCCGCCAAGACCGATTATTTCAGCTGGCAGATCGGCGTCGAGGTCGGCGCGTCCGCGGGCGTCGGCCTGTCGTTCTGCGTGCCGAACGACGACGTCGGCATCTGCATCGAGGGCGGCGTGAACTTCGTCACGGTCACGCTCGAGCCCTCGTACGGGCAGAGCAAGACCACGCTCTACGACGGGTCGAACACCGTCATCGGCACGCGCGAGAACACCGAGAAGAAGGTGGGCTGGGAGATCCGCGTGTGCTCCGCGCAGATCGTCGCCAAGTTCTCGCTCTTCTTCTTCTCCTTCGAGGTCGAGATCCTGTCCTTCGAAGGCTGGGTTCCCGGTGACGGGGACCTCTACAAGTTCACGTTGCCGGTCATCCACAACATCCACTGAAGCGGGCTCACATGAAGACGATGACGACGAAGCTCCTCATTGGTGGCGCGCTCGCTGCAGCGGCCACCGGCGGTGTGCTCCTCACCTCCAAGACCCCGGGCCGAGTCACGGGCTCTCCGATCGTAAAGAGGCTCGCGGTGCCGCGCTTCGCACCCGTCGCGCAGGGCGCGCTCGAGGCGGCGCCCTCGCGCGCATCCGCCGAGCGAACCGCGTGTCGGTTCGACAGAGGCGAGGAGCTGTCGTACGCCCTCTCGTTCACCAGCAACTCCGCGGTCCGGCTCGACTGGATGGCGCAGTTCGGAAACCCGGCTGCGGCGTCCGACACGGCGAAGATCGCGGATCAGACCCAGGTGCAGCTCCACCTGCACGCGACTCGCGTCGACGAACAGGGCGCCGTGATGGTGGCGCGTTACACCGAGCTCGCGACGTCGAGCGGCAGCATCCGCGCGAGCGACGTCGCCGCGCCGTTCCTCCTGCGCATCGATGCGCAGTGCCGGCTGAGCGGCTTTGCGCGTTTGCCCTCGACGCCCCTGCACGGCGCGCGGATCGAGCAAGGCATCGCGTACGAGCTCGCGTTCTCCATCCCGGGCGCGGAAGGTGTCACGCCCGAGAAGGGTGAGAACGCGCTCGGTCGCTACCAGGCCGTGTTCGCGCGGAACCCTGCCGACCACTCCATCCAGCGCCGCATCACCGCCTACGACTCGATGTGGGAGCCCGCGGCGCAGGCCGTATCGCCCGACGACAGCTTCATGCAGGTCACGCTCGGCGATCGCGGCTGGTTCGAGGCGATCGACAGCGGCGAGCAGCTCAGCACCGGCCAGGCGCGCTCCGAGCGCCATGTCGTGGCCAGACATGTGGCGACGCCCGCGGGCGTGTTCCAGGGCGTGGTCCTCGATCTCAACGAGTACACGTGGGGCAGCGTGCTGCACGAGCGCAGCGATGTCCGCCCGCCGATGGTCGAAAATGAGATCGACAAGCGCAACCAGGACGCGGTGCGCAACCTGACACCGCAGCAGAGCATGGACGCGCTCGTACAGACGGTCGCAGCCCAAAAGCCGCTCGAGCAGCAGTGGCCGGCGATGAGGGCGTACCTCGAGGCGCACCCGCGCGCGGCTGGTTACGTGCAGCAGCAGCTCGAGAATGGCCAGGTGCCGCTCAGCGCGATCGGAGCCACGTACATCGCGCTCGGGCGCGCGCGGACGACGCAGGCCAGGGACGCGCTCTACAAGGTGATGAACGAGTCGGACACGCCGGCCATGCACCGCACGCACGCCGCGCTCGCGCTCATCGACCGCGACGACGTGGGCCCCGAGCTGGCGTCGCAGCTTCGTCGCGAGACGGCGAACATCGGGTCCCGGGACAAGGAGACGATGTTCTTCGCGCGCGAGGCCGTGCTGGCGCTCGGTGCCATGGCTGGACTCAAGAACGATCCCGAGGTCGTGAACGTCGCGAAGGGCGCCGTTCAGGAGATGCTCGCTTCGTACAGCGATGCAACGTCGCTGCGTCCGGCCTTCGGCGCGCTCGCCAACATCGGTGACCCATCGATGCTGACGATGGTGGCACCGTTCACGCGCAACAAGGACAAGGCCATCCGCGCTGCGGCGACCGTGGTCGTCAGGCGGATGCATCCCGACGACTCGGCGGCGTTCGCGGCCGAGTGGCTCGCACGCGAGCCCGATCTCGCAGTCAAGCGCAACCTCTACATGGTCCTCGAGCGTCAGACCTTCGACGCACACGTGCCTGCGCCGGCCGCGATCCTCAGGCAAGCCCAGATCGATCTCGCCAGCGCGAACCTCGGCGTGATCGGCCGCAGGTCGATCATCCGGCTGCTCGGGTCCGCCGCAGCCACGGACCCTGCAGCGATGAATGCGCTCAAGGCGCGCGTCCAGATCGAGCTGCACAGTCGATCGGGGCTCCTCAACGAGCTCATGCGTCAACTACCCGCCGCCGACTACCGAGAGGCGGTCCAGCTGTGAGGCGTCACGTACTCGCGATGGCGCTGGGGCTCTCCGCGTGCAGTCAATCGACGAAGCCACCCACGCCACTGGACCGCACACCCGTGACGAACGGCGCGCCGCCGAGCGTCGACATGGGCACCATCGGCAACGGCGAGGACCCCGGCACGACGTCGCCGCCCGACGGTTTCCTGGTCGACTGCTGCGACGTGACCTTCAAGCTGCCCGACGCAGACGGTCCCGGTGCGAGCGAGGTGAGCGCGGTGCTGCGCGGCGCTTTTTATCCACTCAACACGCCCGACGGCGTCGCGCTCACGTACGCCAACGGTGCCTGGACCGGTGTCGCGTGCATGCCCATGACCTATTCCGGCATCTATTACTACGACGTCGTGGTGAACGACTCCGCCGGTGGCACGTACAGTGACTACCGCGCAAACCCGTTCGCGCCGAGCGCCGTGGACGAGACGCTCGGCACGGTGAACACGTTCTCGCCGGTCACGAGCTGCAGCGACGCCTCGCTCACCCTCTACAGCACGGTCATGTAGTCGACCGCAGCGGCGAGCGCGCCGAGCCCTCCGTACAGCGAAGGCAAGTCGGCTCGTGGTCGCGGAGTGGGCTGAGCCAGCCGCAGCGTGCCGTGTCCATCACGCCGCCGCCTTGATGATCCTCTGGGTTGCATCCACCGTCTCCGCGTCGCGCACGGTGAGCCACGTCGCCGCGAGGCGCGAGCTCGCGTAGCCGGTTCCGATGCCGCCGTGGTGCGCCGCCACGACGATCGGCGCGAGCCTCTCCAGGCGCTCGAGCGCAGGCGTCCAGCGTGGCGTCGCACCGCCGTGGCTCAGCACGACGATCGCACCCACGCCCTCCATCCGCTCGATGCGTCGGGGCGCCAGCGGATCGAGGGCCTCCGATGCGAACAGCGGAAGCACGAGCGTGTCGCCGAGGTGCAGCAGTCGATGCGCACCATCGGGCGGAAAGCCGCGACGCGCCTGGGCCGGCCACAGCACCGGTGCGCCGCCATAGCACGCGAACATGCGCCCGGCCGACGGTGTGGGCGGACCGACGTCGATGCCGAAGATCATCGCGACGCCAGTCCGCCGCGCGATGACGCGGATCGCCTCGGCCTGCTCGAAGGCCTCGTCCTCGCTGTCGACAGTGGCGAGCCCTGCCGGTGCGACGACGAGACAGGGCGACGAGCGCGCGAGCGCACCATCGAGCACGGCCTCGATGAGCTCGACCGCGCGCCGCGGATGGTGACGCTCCGACAGCGGGGGAGTGACGAGCTGGATGGGGAGGATCACGCCGCCACCTCGGTGAGGCTCTCGTCCTCTGGCGCACGGACCGGCGCGACCGTCTTCATCGCCGAGAGCAGACGATCACGCAGCGCCTGTCGGATGTCGGGGTGCTCGGTGAGGAACGCCATGGCCTTCTCGCGCCCGAGCCCGATGCGCTCGCCATCGAGCGAGTACGACGCGCCCGACTTCTCGAGGAGCCCGTGCGTCGCGCCGAGATCGACGAGCTCGCCGACGAGGTTGACGCCGGTGCCGTAGAGGATCTCGAACTCGGCCTGCCGGAAGGGCGGCGCGACCTTGTTCTTCACGACCTTCACGCGGGCGCGCGAGCCGTAGATCTCGTCGCCGTTCTTGAGCTGACCGATGCGACGGATGTCGAGCCGCACCGACGCGTAGAACTTGAGCGCGTTGCCGCCCGTCGTCGTCTCCGGGTTACCGAAGACGACGCCGATCTTCATGCGGAGCTGGTTGATGAAGATGACCGTCGCGTTCTGTCTGTGCGCGATGCCCGTCAGCTTGCGCAGCGCCTGGCTCATGAGGCGCGCCTGGAGGCCCATGTGCGCGTCGCCCATGTCGCCCTCGATCTCGGCGCGTTGCGTGAGCGCCGCGACGGAGTCGACGACGACGAGGTCCACGGCGCCGGAGCAGATGAGCTGGTCGACGATCTCGAGCGCCTGCTCGCCGTTGTCGGGCTGCGAGACGAGTAGCTCATCGAGCTTCACGCCGAGGCGCTGCGCGTACTGCGGGTCGAAGGCGTGTTCTGCGTCGACGAACGCACAGATGCCGCCGGCGCGCTGACACTCTGCGATCGCGTGCAGCGTGAGCGTCGTCTTGCCCGACGACTCGGGCCCGAAGATCTCGACGACGCGACCGCGCGGCAGGCCGCCGACGCCGAGCGCGAGATCGAGCGACAGCGAGCCCGTCGGGATCACGGCGATCTCCGTCACCTTTCCGCCGTCGAGCGACATGATCGCGCCCTTGCCAAACTGCTTCTCGATGGCCGCGATGGCGACGTTCATCGCCTTCCATCGGTCCTTGTTCTTCGTGATCGTGGTCATGATGGGACTCTCCTTGCGAGCGCGGGGAGCGACTCGCGACGAGTACCCAGTCAGCAACCGATGTGCCGCTGACAAACCCTCGAGATCGTTCGTCAGCGACGAAAATATCGGTCCGGATTCCGGCACCCGGACGGGCTCTGTCCGGCTGCCGGACCGCTCGAAGTAACCATGGCCGCGCGCGATGTCGGCAACGCCTACACGCCGGGGGTCACGCGCACAGGCGACACGCTGCCCGTGGAGGCGAAGAGCAGCGATCCTTCGCTCGCGCTGCGCGCCGTGCTCGTGGAGAGCGGGCTCGCGGTCGTCGTCCTTCGTGCGAGAACGGCGGGCGCACACACTGAAGCACGATCACGTCGCGCGTCAGGTGCTGGAGGGCAACAACGGAACGCTACGCGGCACGATCCTGCTCCAGCGGGACTGGAACCGCACCGAGCTCGGGATCGTCGCGCTCATCGAGCAGCGGCGCTCCGGCGACATCCGGCAGGCGGTGTGCTTGCCTCACCTCGATTGAGGCTGATCCGGCACGAACGCACGCCACGCATCGGACTCCGCCGTCTCCTTGAGGATCCGCGCGCGCGTCACGAGGAAGCGGCGCATGTAGCGCCCGAGATAGATCGCGTCGACGAGCGCGCCCAGCGGACCCAGCGGCGAGGTGAACACGAACACGTCGCGCATGTGCGTCACGCCGTCGCGCAGCTCGAAGTGGTGGTCGTGGACCATCGACGCGAACGCGCCTCGCACCATCACGTCCTGGAAGTGATGCGGCCGGTCGACCACCGTCATCTTCGAGGTCAGCTCTTGCCGGACGCCGAGGTGCTTCGCACGCCAGGTCACTGTCTCGTCGAGCTCGAGCAGCCCGCTCGTCTTCCCGGCGATCGCGCGCTCCTCGCTGGCCTCCGCCGTCACGACGTGGAAGTCGATGCTGCGCGCGAGATCGAAGCACCGCTCCGGTGGCGCGTCGATGACGGTCGTGACCTCGAGGCGCATTGCGTCAGGTTAGGACCTATCCGTGCGACTCGTCCATCGCGCGCATCTCGAGCGCGACCGCGAGGTGCGGCGTGCGGATCGTCGGCGAGTCGTCGAGGTCTGCTGCGGTACGCGACACGCGAAGCACGCGGTGGATCGCACGGGCCGACAGACCACGCTTGTCGGCGATGGTCGCGAGCAGCCCACGCGAGCGCTCGTCCAGCGCGCACGCCTCGTCGAGCGCCTGGCCTGTGAGCTCCGCGTTCGGTTGACCCGCGCGGCGCTGCTGGATCGCACGCGCCCGAAGCACGCGCTCCCGCACGGGTGCAGAGGCCTCGGCGTCCTGGCTCAGCGTGTGCAGCTCGACGGGTGGGACACGCAGCTGCAGATCGAAGCGGTCGAGCATCGGCCCGGAGAGGCGCTCGCGATACGCGCGGATGCGCGGCAGATCACAGATGCACGCGCGCCGGCTGGAGCCCTCGTGACCGCATGGGCATGGGTTCATCGCGGCGACGAGCGAGAAGCGCGCCGGGAAGCGCACCGACATCGCCGTACGCACCACGAGCACGGAGCGATCTTCCAGCGGCGCGCGCAGCGACTCGATCGCGCCGCGCGAGAACTCCGGCAGCTCGTCGAGGAACAGCACGCCATGGTGCGCGAGGCTGATCTCGCCCGGTCGTGGATGGGTGCCGCCGCCGATGAGGCCCGGCACCGAGATGTCGTGGTGCGGCGCGCGGAAGGGTCGCTCGCGCAGCAGCCGTCCCGAGGTGAGCCGCCCCGCCGCCGAGTACACGACGCTCGCCTCGAGCGCCTCCTGCTCCGACAGGGGAGGCAGGATGCCGGGCAGCCGGCGCGCGAGCAGGCTCTTGCCGCAGCCCGGCGGTCCCACGTAGAGCAGGCTATGTCCACCGGCCGCCGCGAGCTCGAGCGCACGACGCGCGAGCGGCTGGCCCCGCACGTCGGCGAGATCGGCCGGCGGTGGACCTTGCTCGGCGGGGAGCTCGACGGCGAGCGGGAGCCGCTGCTCGCCGCGCAGGTGCGCCACGACCTGCGAGAGATGATCCGCCGCGTACACGGCGAGGCCCGTGAGGCCAGCCGCCTCGCTCGCGCTCGCCGACGGCAGGATGATCGACGCGATCCCCGTGCTCCGCGCGAGCAGCGCCACCGCGAGCCCACCGGCGACGCGCCTCAGCGCGCCGTCGAGCCCCAGCTCGCCGAGCAGCAGCACGTCCATCACCGATGGAAGCGGGATCTGCTCCTCCGCGACGAGCAGCCCGATCGCCACCGGCAGATCGTAGGCCGCGCCCTCCTTGCGGACGTCGGCCGGTGCGAGGTTCACAGTGATCTTCTTCGCAGGGAGCGAGAGCCCGACCTGCCTGAGCGCCGCGCGTACACGCACCGCGCCTTCCTTGACCGCGCCATGCCCGAGCCCGACGAGGTGATAGCCGGGCATCCCGGTCGTCACCTCGACCTCGACGCACACGGGGTACGCATCGATGCCGAGCAGTCCTGCCGATCGAAGCTGAGCGAGCACATGGCGATGCCACGCAAGGCGCGGGCCGAGGACCCGACACTGCGGTGACGACGACTTGCGTAGCTCGCGCGTCCGGCTCGTCCGGATACCGGACAGCGCTGTCCGGCACAGCCACTACAGCGTCAAGAAGAGATCAGTCGCTGCTCGGTCGGTAAGGAGAGGACGACGACGGTCGGCAGGTCGACCGTGGGCTTGGGCTGCGAGGCGACAGAAGTAGAGCCAGCGGCCCGCGCTCGCGTGCGTGAGCGATCCATTCGAGCTCTGCGAGTGCTTCTCGAAGAGGGCGTCGTGCCGAGCGATGCCGATGACGAGCTCGAGGTTGGTGAGCACCGTGGGCGCCGGGCTGCGGAGATCATTCACGATGAGCGCCGCCATCTCATCCTTAGAAGCGCTGGAGCGTCCACGACGCGGGTCCGCTTCGCCTCGAACTCCGAGTCGCTGAGCGTGGTGAGCAGCACGATCGGGAGAAATTCGTCGCGCGCTGTCAGGCGCTCTCTCGGCCTCGCGGTAGACTGGAGACTTGTTCGCCCACGAGGGACCTGCACGGAGCAATCGAAAGAACGCGTTGCTCGCGGGCTACCTCGCGTTCGTCGCCGGGTTCGTCAACTCGGGAGGCTTCGTGCTCGTCGGAACCTTCACGTCGCACGTCACGGGCAACTTCGGCCGCTTCGGCAACGATCTCGCACGAGGGGACCTTTCGGCAGCCATCCTCGCGGTCACGCTGGTCGGCGCTTTCTTCGGTGGCGCATTCCTCGCGTCCATCGTCATCGAGAGCAGTCCCTTCGTGGCCGTGGCACGGGCGTACGGTGTCGCCTTGCTCATCGAAGCCGGACTGCTCGGCGCATTCATCGCAGTCGCAGGCTCGTCTACAGCGCACCATCAACGGGTGCTCGATGCAGAGGCGCTCTTGTTGTGCGTGGCGATGGGCATGCAAAACAGCATGGTCACCAGGCTCTCGGGAGCGGTGGTCCGCACGACGCATCTAACGGGAATCGTCACCGATCTCGGCATCGAATGTGCTCGCTGGTACCGCTGGCAAAGGAGTCGGCACCGGCCGACAAGCCGTGACGAGCGCCCTCACGAACATCTCGCGGCGCCACGACCGCAGCCCGCGCGCGCCCTCCTGCTGCTCACGATCGTGATCGCGTTTGCCGCGGGCGCCTTGCTCGGCGCAGGACTGACCTTGCGAGCGAGCCGCTGGGCGATGCTCTTCCCCGTGGTCGCAATCCTGGCCGCGAGCGCCTACGCGTTCATCCAGCGTGCCGGGGGCGCGACGACGACCGGGAGCGTCACCCAGCGGCCGGAGTCGACCGCGCCGTAGCGCCGTACCCAGGGCGCCCACACGGCGGATTCCGGACTGGCGCTGTCCGGCACGCGGACGCGCTACTCTCCTTCGCGTCGTGTCTGCCGCCACCGCCGCCCAGCGTCGCCAGATCTTCGTGCTCACGTGGCTGTCGTATGGCTCGTACTACCTGTGCCGTCGGCCGTTCGCGATCGCCAAGGCCACCCTCGCGACGCAGTACCACCTCGACGAGAAGGCACTCGCGTTCATCGACACGAGCTACCTCGTCGCCTATGCGCTCGGGCAGTTCACCGCCGGCCTCGTGTGCGATCGGGTCGGTGCGAGGAGGCTGCTGGGCTTCGGTATGCTCGGCGTCGCGGCGTCGTCGGTCTTCTTCGGGTTCGGCTCGACGGCCGCCGTGTTCGCCATCGCGTTCTCGCTGAACGGCCTCCTGCAGGCCACCGGCTGGCCCGGCGCGGTCAAGGCGATGACGTCGATGTACGTCGCCGGCGAGCGCGGCACGGTCATGGGCCTGTGGGCCACCTGCTACCAGGTCGGCGGCGTCGGCGCGACGCTGCTCGCCACGTGGCTGCTCGTGCACCTCGGCTGGCGCACCGCTTTCTTCGTGCCCGCCGCGTTCATCGCCGCCGTCGGCGTGGTCGTGATGATCTTTCTGTGGGAGCCCCCGCTTGCGCCCCCGGAGAAACGGCTTTCAGCGTCGATGGCGATCGTGCGCGATCCGCTGCTGTGGGCGCTCGGCGCGGCGTACTTCTGCGTGAAGCTCATCCGTTACTGCATCGTGTTCTGGCTGCCGTACATGTACGAGCGGTCGCTGCACTACAGCACCGCGAAGGCCGGCTACCTGTCGCTGTCCTTCGACCTCGGCGGCGTCGCCGGCGCGATGCTCAGCGGCTGGCTCTTCGACAAGACGGGTCCCGGGCGCGGGTGGCTCATCGTTGGGCTCGCCCTCGGGCTCGGCATCGCGTCGGTCTCGTACATGTGGGTGGCGCCGCTCGGCGTCGTGCCGGCGTTCGTGGGGATGGTGCTCATCGGCTTCTTGCTGTTCGGCCCCGACGCGCTCGTCTCGAGCATCGCCGCCCAGGATCTCGGTGGCCCCGAGGCCGCCGGCACCGCCGCGGGCTTCATCAACGGCACCGGCTCGGTCGGCGCCATCCTGCAAGGCGCCGTCACGGCCTACGTCGCCCACCGCTGGGGCTGGAACGCAATGTTCGCGGTGTTCGGAATCTTGTCGCTGCTGGCGGCGACGGCGGTGATCCCGTACGCGGTCGCAGCGCACCGCGGGCGTTGATGACAGCGCGCGAGGAACGCGCGGTGGTGGGAGGCTCATCGGGCTTTGCCGGATGAGGGAGGACGGGAACGTCCTCCCCTGATAGGCCGCGGTGTTCGGAATCTTGTCGCTGCT
>JBDTCO010000101.1:0-10241 GCA_039923495.1 Polyangia bacterium | reverse complement strand
ATCGAAGATGGCGACATCGACACCGAGCGCGACGATCGATTCGGCGAGCATCAACGCGAGCTGGCCGCCGCCCAGGATCCCGACGCGCATCACGTGGTGGGCGGCAGCTTCGTGCGACGCACCTTGTCCGCCTGCACCTCGCGGAACTCGGCGAGCTTGTGCGCGAGGTCGCTATCGTGGAGCGCGAGGATGCGCGCCGCGAACAGCGCCGCGTTGGTGGCGCCCGCCGGCCCGATCGCGAACGTCGCCATCGGCACGCCCGCTGGCATCTGCACGATGGAGAGCAGGCTGTCGACGCCCGCGAGGATCGACGAGCGCACGGGCACGCCGAGCACCGGCAGCGCCGTCAAAGACGCGATCATGCCGGGCAGGTGCGCGGCCCCGCCCGCGCCCGCGATGATCACCTCGACACCACGACCCGCAGCCTCGAGCGCGTACTCGACCATGTACTCGGGCGTACGGTGCGCGCTCACGACCCTCGCCTCGTGAGGGATCTGGAGCTGCTGCAACATGTCGACGGCCGCCTTGAGAGTGTCCCAGTCGGACTCGCTTCCCATGACGACGCTCACCTGCGGATCGGCCACTGTCGCTCCTTCTTTCGGGGCGCCAAGATATCAGCCTTTCTGGTCCCGCTCCTTGCGATGGATCGTGGAGACGTCGATGCCGAGGATCTCGGCCGCGCGCGTCTTGTTGCCGCCCACCTCGCGGAGCACGCGCGCGATGTGATCGCGCTCGACCTGCTTGAGCGTCACGAACGGCGTCGACTCTGCAGCAATGGGGTCGATGTTCTCGCCGAGCAAGGCGAGGAGGTCGGACGCGGAGAGCGTGGGCTGCGCACCGACGATGACGAGCCGCTCGACCACGTTCTCGAGCTCGCGCACGTTGCCGGGCCAGGGACGTCGCGCGAGCTGCGCGATCGCGTCCGCCGAGAAGCCACGGACCGGCGAGCTCGGGTTGCGGGCACGTGCCTTGGCGAGGAAGTGCTCGACGAGCATCGGGATGTCTTCCACCCGACGGCGCAACGGCGGCACCGTCACCGGGACCACGTTCAGGCGATAGAAGAGGTCCGCACGGAACGCTCCGGAGCGCACGCGCGCCTCGAGGTCCTGGTGCGTCGCCGCGATGACGCGCACATCCACCTTGCGCGGCGTGTCGGACCCGACGGCGCGGATCTCGCCCTCCTCGAGCGCGCGCAGCAGCTTGGCTTGCAGCGCGGGCGCCATGTCGCCAATCTCGTCGAGGAACAGCGTGCCTCCATCGGCCTCGACGAACAGGCCTCGACGAGGCGCGGTCGCACCGGTGAAGGAGCCGCGCACGTGCCCGAACAGCTCGCTCTCGAGGAGCGCCTCCGGCAACGCGGTGCAGTTCACGGCGACGAAGGCGCGGGCCTTGCGCGGGCCCTCGAAGTGCAGCGCGCGCGCGACGAGCTCCTTTCCGGTGCCGCTCTCGGCGCGCAGCAGCACCGGCGCAGACGCCTCGGCCACGCGCCCGAGCAGGTCGAAGAGCTGCTGCATCTCGCGCGAGCGACCGAGCATCGCTCCGAAGCCGCTGCGCTCCGTCGCCACCTTGCGCAGCGCGCGGTTCTCGTCGCGCAGCCTGCGTTCGGCGAGCCCACGCTCGAGGTGCAGCAGCAGCTCGTCGGAGCGAAACGGCTTCGCAAGGTAGTGATACGCGCCACGCCGCATCGCCTCGATCGCCGACTCGATGGCGCCGAATGCCGTCATGATGAGCACCGGCACGTGGGGATCGACCGCGTGCGCCGCCGCGAGCACGTCGAAGCCGTCGCGGCCCTCCATGCGTAGGTCGGTCACCACCGCGTCGAACGCGTCGATCGCCAGGCGTGCGATCGCGTCCTCCCCGTTCGTCGCGACCTCCACGAGGTAGCCAGCGTCGCCGAGCTGATCGCCCAGCAGCTTGCCCATCTCGACGTGGTCGTCCACGACGAGGATTCGGTCCTTGCTCATGAGTGCCTCGGGACGACGGTGGGCCAGCCCACGCGCGCGATCGTGCCTGACGGGGTGCCGGGTTCGAGCTCGATCTCGGCGCCGTGGCGCCGCGCGATCTCCGCGCTGATCGCGAGGCCGAGGCCGGTGCCCTGCCCTCGCTTCTTGGTGGTGAAGAACGGGTCGAATGCCTGCGCTCGGTGGGCGTCGGCGATGCCCGCGCCGTCGTCGATCACCGTGATCTCGAGGCGGCGGAGACCTCGTGCGCGCGCCGAGAGCGCGACGTGACCGCCGCTCGAGCACGCGTCGAAGGCGTTCATGACGAGGTTGATGAGGACCTGGCGCAGCTGGTCCGCGTCCGCGAGCAGCGGCGGCAGCTCAGGGGGCAGCTCGATGGTGAGCGCGAGCCCGCGACGCTGCGCCTCGTAGCCGAGCAGCTCGCGCACCGTCTCCGCGACGGTGGAGAGCGCGACAGGAGATACCTCGGCCGGGCGCACGCGCGAGAAGTCGAGGAGCTGCTTCACCGAGCTCACGACACGCTCGATCTCACGACCGATGACCTCGAGGCCCGCGCGCTGCGGGTGATCGTCGCCGAGCTTGCCCGAGATGTACTCCGCGCGGCCGCGCACCACGGACAGCGGGGTGCCGATCTCGTGTGCGATACCGGCGGCCAGGACACCGACGGTGGCGAGCTTCTCGGCGCGCACGAGCTGACTCTCGAGCGACTGCACCTTCGACACGTCCTCGAGCACGAGGAGCGTGCTCGCCGACTCGGTGCGCGCCTCGAGCGGCACCGCGTGCACGTTGAACACACCCTCCTCACCGAACAGCGCGAGGCGCGCGCCGAACAGGCTCTGCACCGCACCTTCGCGCCGGGCGAGCTGCACCTGCGAGTCGAGCTCGGAGACGAGCGCCAACGGCGCCTCCGGCAGCGCGCGGCTGAGATCGGCGCCGAGCGCATCCGCGGCGAGCGCCTCGCGAGCCCGACGGTTGAGCGCGGTGATGTGCCCCTGCTCCGACAGCGTGACGACGATCGCCGGGAGGCTGTCGAGGATCTTCTCGGTCTTCTCGTGGAGGTGCGCGAGCGCGTCCGCGTGATGGAGGCGCTCGCGCAGCGCGACTGCGCGACGCGATGCCCACAGCACGTACGCCGCGAACGACACGAAGCAGAGCGCGATGCCCAGCGCCGCGAGCCCCACCCGCCACAGCACGGCCTGCTCGTGCTCGCGGAGCGTCGCCGAGGAGCGGAACGTCACCACCACCCACGGATCGGCGTCTCGCGGCGTCGCGAGCACGTGCGCCGCGACGACAGGAAACCTCGGGAAGCCGAGCTGCGCGGCGTCTGCGCTGGAGAGCTCGACCGCGCCCGACGCGCCGCTCACCTCGGCGAGCAGCTTCTTCATGGAGCCCGTGCGCAGCTGACGGGCCGCCTCCGCGAGCATCGGATCGGAGATGGGCGCGGGAACGAGCGACGGGTCGAGCAGCAGGGCGCGCGCCGATGGTGCACCCGAGTGCAGCCCGCCGAGCCGCGCCATCTTCGTCGTGTCGACCACGAGGACGACGGACCCGTGGCGCGGCGATGCGCGATCACCGAACGACAACGAGAACGCGCGTAGCCTCCCCGTGGGATCGTGGCGCAGCGGCCTCGACGTGGCGATGCGCGGTGCGTTCGGAACGAGCACGTCCTCGGCTAGCGCGGCGGGCAGCGGCGGCTCGGAGACCGCGTCGATGGAGAGGACGAGCGCACCGTTCTCGTCGAGCACGAGCGCATGGCGGACCTCGTTCTCCACCCCGAGCAGCGCGCGGAGCACGCGCGTGCCGTCGCGCACCGAGTCGGTCGACGCGAGCAGCGGCGCGAGGAAGCGCAGCTGATCGCCGACCGAATCGAGGTCCTGGGAGAGGCCTCGCGCGACCTCGACCGCGCGCAGGATCTCGCCCTGCTCGAACTGCTCGACGAGGGTCTGCCGCGAGGTGCCGATGGCGTGCATGGCGCCCCAGATCACCAGAAATGCCACGGTCAGGAGCGCGACCAGGGCGACCAGCACGCCGCGACTCATGGGGTGGCTCCTGCGTCATGAGCCGTTGTTTTTTGCCAGGGTGAGTTGCGTTTTGCCATGGTCGCCATCGCATGCTGCATTGAAATCGCTGGAGAGACAGCTCGGGTGTTGCAGCGTTCGTGCCCGACATCACCGGGGTTTGTTCATTTATGTCGCACCCGCGGCAGTTTGACGCGATCACGGCACGATTCTGGAAGTGTCGGTGACCATGCCTCGCGTTTTTCTCCTCGTGCTCGCCCTGTCCTGGCCGGGCGTGAGCCGCGCCGACCGCCCTTCTCTCGGCGCGTTGATCGAGTCGGCGCGAGCGCGCGCCCTCGTCACGATCCAGGCACGCGGCGAGGCTGCTGCCGCGCGAGCAGCCGGTGCGGGCGCACGCGTGAGCCCGGTGCTGAACCCCTACCTCGAGATCCAGATGGACCACGGTCCCAATACACATGATGTGCAGGTGAACTCGTTCGTGGCCGTCCCGATCGAGCTGAACCCGCAGCGGCGCGCGCGCATCCGCGAGAACGACGCGCTCGTGAAGTGGCGCGAGGCCGGTCAGCGGCAGGCCGAGGCCGAGGTCGTCGCCGAAGTGGTCACCACGTATGGCGCGCTGCTGAGCGCGGAGTCGCGCATCGCGCTCGCTCGGCGCGCGGAGGACGACGCTCGCGCCGAGGCGGAGGGCATCGCCGAGCGCATGCGTGTCGGTGACGCGACGATCTTCGACCGCAGCATCTCGGACGCCGAGGTCGTGCGTTGGAGACAGACCCGCGCCGACGGCTCGCTCCGTCGCACCGCCGCCGCGACGACGCTGAGCGAGCTCACGGGCGTGCCCGGGCTCGACGAGCACGAGGTCCGCGCCGAGATACCACTGCCCGCGACCGTCCCCGACGAGCAGCACCTCGTCGACGCGGCGCTCACGGAGGCTCCGATGCTGCGCGTGCTCACGGACGAGGAGCGCTACCACGCAGCCTCGGGTGGACGGTGGTCGGCGGAGCGGTTCCTGCCGCTCAGCTTCATCGTGAACGGCGGACGCGGGGACACGGGCGCTTGGCGCGCGGGAGGTGGCGTCGCGTACACGTTCCCGATCACCCGTCGCTACCAGGGCGAGATTGCGAAGGAGCGCGCGGAGGAGAAGCGCGTGAGCGACGTCGTCGCCCGCCTCCGTGAGGTGCTCTCGGCGCGCACGACGGGGGCAGCCCACGCGCTGCGCATCGCGCTGGACGCCGCAGCCGATCAGGCAAAGGCGGGCATCCCCACCGCGCAACAGGTGGTCGACGCGGCCTTCGCGACGTATCGCGCAGGCAAGGGCGAGCTCCTGCGCGTGTTCATCGCGCGACGTGATCTGCAGGTAGCACGCGGTCGACGTCTCGACTTCGTGGAAGAAGCATGGCGCGCCTACGGAAAGCTCGTGGCGCTGGGAGCAGTGCGACCGTGAAGCGATTCTTGTTCCTCATCCTCCTGTGCGGATGTCATCGCGAGGCGCAGCACCACCCCGTCGATCAAGGCGGCATGCGCCTCGTCCGCTTCGATCCTGCGTCGCTCGCGCGCCTCGGTGTCGTCGTCGCGCGCGCGGGTGACGCATCGGCACGCGCGCGCATCGTCGTCCCCGGCACGCTCGAGTACGACCTCGAACGCTACGCCGAGGTCGGCACGCCGCAGGAGGGCCGCATCGTCAGCGTCGACGTTCGCGTCGGCGACAAGGTCCGAAAGGGGCAGTCGCTCGGCAGCGTGCTCGTCCCCGGTGTCGCGGGCGCACAGGCGCACTACCTGCAGGCCCGTGCAGCGCTCCACGCCGACGACGAGAAGCAGGCGCGCGAGAAGGGGCTCCTCGAAAAGGCGTTGACCACGGCGTCCGAGGCGGAGGCCGCGACGGCAGAAGCTGCGCGCTCGGAGGCGTCCGTGCAGGCCGCGCGTGCGCAGCTCGAGGTCATGGGCGCGCAGATCCCGGAGGGCAGCGACGCGATCCAGGCGGGTCGCCTCGTGCTGCGATCGCCGCTCGCGGGCGAGGTGGTGCGTCGCGATGCGGTGCTCGGCCGCTATGTGCAGCCCGATCAGATCGCGTTCGCCGTCGCCGACGCCAGCGTGCTGTGGGCGACGATCGAGGTCTTCGAGAACGACATCCCCTACTTCGCCGTCGGCACGAAGGTGGAGGTCACCGTGGATGCGATGCCGGGGCGCAAGATCGAGGGCACCGTCGCGTTGATGGAGCCGCAGCTGGGCGCGAGCTCGCGCGCCCTGCGTGCGCGCATCGCGGTGCCCAACAACGACCGCTCTCTCAGGCCAGGCCTCTTCGTGCGTGCTTCCACGGCGATCCCCGAGAGCACGGTGCAGGGTCTGCTGGTACCGGCCGCCGCCGTGCAGCCCGTGGGTGACGACGACGTCGTGTTCATCGCGCGAGCCCCCGGGACGTTCGAGGTGCGACGCGTGCGGGTCGGTCAGCGAGATCCACAGGTCGTCCGGGTCGAGGAGGGCCTCTCGCGCGGTGAACCGATCGTCGTCGCGGGGACCTTCCTGCTGCGCTCCGAGGTCACCAAGCAGTGAGCGCCGTCGTCAAGTGGTCCGCGGAGAACCCGCTCCTCGCAGCGATGCTCGCGATCGCCATGGTCATCGCAGGGGTGCTGTCGCTGCGCTCGCTCCCGATCGACGCGCTACCCGACGTCACCAACGTTCAGGTGCAGATCGTGACGCAGGCCGAGACGCTCTCTGCGTCCGAGGTCGAGGTGCAGATCACGCAGCCGATCGAGCGCACCATGTCGGGCCTGCCCGGGCTCACGACGACGCGCAGCATCTCGAAGCTCGGCATCTCGGTCGTCACGTTGATCTTCGACGATGACACCGATGTGTACTTCGCGCGCCAGCAGGTGGGCGAACGCCTCGCGGAGCTACGCTCTACCATCCCACCCGAGCTCGGCAGCCCGGAGCTGGGTCCGGTCACCACCGCGCTCGGCGAGATCTACATGTTCGAGCTCGCCGGTGAAGGGCGCTCGCTCGAGGAGCTGCGCACCATCGTCGAGTGGCAGATCGCGCCGAAGCTGCGGCAGGTGCACGGCGTCGTCGAGGTGCTCGCCTTCGGCGGCGCAACCAAGCACTACCGCGTCACCGTCGATCCGGCTCGTCTCGCCGCGTACCACCTGTCGGTCGCGGACGTGCGCCACGCGCTCGCCGCCGACAACCGCCTCGCGGGCGGTGGGTACATCGATCGTGCGGGCGAGCAGATCGTCGTGCGCGGAGACGCGCGCTTCCGCGGGCTCGAGGACATCTCCGCCACCGTGGTGAAGGTCGAGCAAGGTGCGCCCATCCGCGTGGGCCAGCTCGCGGACGTCGACACGGGCCCGGGGCTGCGCCAGGGCGCGATGACGCGCGACGGCCGCGGCGAGATCGTCGGCGCGAGCGTCTTCATGCTGAAGGGCTCGAACTCGCGGCAGGTCGTCGCCGACGTCAAGGCGCAGCTGCAGACGCTCAAGCTCCCGGCGCAGGTCAAGATCGCGCCCTACTACGATCGCGGCGAGTTCATCGATCACGTGCTCGAGACCGTGTTCGAGAACCTGTCCATCGGTGCGGTGATCGTCGTGTTGTGCCTTTTGCTCACGCTCGGCTCGATCCGGGCGGGGCTGCTCGTCTCGGGCGCGATCCCGTTCTCGATGCTCGTCGGCATCACGGGTCTGCACCTCATCGGCTACAGCGGCAACGTGATGTCGCTCGGCGCGGTCGACTTCGGCATCATCGTGGAAGGCGCGGTGCTCATCGTCGAACACGCGATGAGCGTCCGCGGCCACGATGAGCGGCGCGCGCGCCAGAGGGCCCTCGTCGAGGCGATGCAGGCGATGGCGCGGTCGGCCACGTTCGGCGTGCTCATCACGATCCTCACGTTCCTGCCGCTCGCGACCCTGCAGCAGGTCGAGGGCAAGATGTTCCGCCCCGTCGTGCTGTCCCTGTGCTTCATGCTCTTCGGCGCGCTGGTGTACGCGCTCGTCGTCGTGCCGCTGCTCGTGCCGTACGTGCTCGGGGGCCTGGCGGACCACGGCGATCCGCCCCTCGTCCGCTGGCTCAAGCGCCGCTTCGAGCCCCTCCTCGTGCGCGTGCTTACGTACCCGAAGCTCACGCTCGGCATCGCCTTCGTCTCCACCGCGGTGCTGTTCTCGTGCGGCACCCGCATCGGCGCCGACTTCCTGCCGCGCATCTTCGAGGGCGCGTACGCGATCGACGCCCAGCGTCCGCCATCGGTGTCTCTGCCGGAAGCGATCGCGCTCTCGGCCGAGACCGAGCGCGCGCTGAACGAGATCCCCGAGGTGAAGACGGTGGTGAACCGGATCGGTCGCCCCGACGGCGCGGTGGATCCAGCGGGCCCCGAGTCGAGCGACGTCTTCGTGATCCTCAAGCCCAAGAAGGAGTGGCGCAAGGGCATCGACGAGGAGCAGCTCGCCGCGGAGATCGACGCGAAGCTCGCCGCGCGAGTGCCCGCGACGCTCATGGCCATCTCCCAGCCGATCGAGATGCGGATCAACGACATCGTCGCGGGCATCAAGGGAGAGGTGGCCGTGAAGGTCTTCGGCGACGATCTCGCGACGATGGGCGCGGCTGCAGAGAAGATCCGTCGCGCGGTCGCCTCCGTGCGCGGTGCCGCCGACGTGAAGGTGGAGCCGGTCGATGGCCTGCCCGCGATCACGGTGCACGTGGATCGCGCGCGTGCGGGCCGCATCGGTGTCTCTCCCGGCGCGATCCTCGACGTCGTCACGATGGCACGCGCGGGCCTGCCCGTCGGGGTCGTGCGCGAGGGCGAGCGCGTCTTCCCGCTCACGTTGAAGCTGGGCGGCGACGCGATCTCGTCGACCACCGATCTCGAGAGGCTTCCTATCGCGGCGGGTGACGCCGCCCTCATTCCGCTCGGCCTCGTCGCGCACGTCGAGCAGGCCGACTCGGTGTTCCAGGTCGGCCGCGAACAGCTGCGCCGCCGTATCGTCGTGCAGGCGAACGTGCGCGGGCGCGATCTCGTCGGCTTCGTCGCCGAGGTGCAGAAGAAGGTTGCCGAGCTCGCCCTGCCGCGCTCGGTCGACGTGGTGTGGGGCGGACAGTTCCAGAACTTCGAGCGCGCCAAGGGTCGTCTCACCATCCTCGTGCCGATGTCGCTCGTCGTCATCGGGCTGATGCTGGTCATCACCTTCGGCCGCTGGTCGCTCGCGGGCATCGCGCTCCTCACCCTGCCGTTCGCGCTCGCCGGGGGTGCCTTCGCGCTCTTCGTGCGCGGGCTGCCGTTCTCGATCCCGGCGGGCGTCGGCTTCATCGCGCTCGCAGGCGTCTCCGTCCTCACGTCGATCGTCGTCATCCAGGCGTTCCTCGGCTCGAAGAGACAAGGCAGCCCCGAGGACCGCGTGCGTCATGCGTCGATGGAGTCGTTCCGCGCGCCCATCTCCACCGCACTGGTTGCCGCCGTCGGCTTCATCCCCGCCGCGATGGCGCACGGCACCGGCGCCGAGGTGCAGCGTCCGCTCGCCACCGTCGTCATCGGTGGCCTGCTCTTCTCGATGGTGCTCTCGCTCCTCAGCCTCCCGGCCATGCTGCTGCTGTGGGAGCGACGCGGGGGGCGTGGCGCAGCGGGCGCGGAGGACGGCTCGAGGACAATCGACGAGGATGTCCCCGAGGAGTAAGATGTCGCAGTGCGTCTCTCGTGGCTCCCTCTCGCGCTTGCCTTTGGCGCGCTCGCTGGCTGCAAGGCGGCGACACCACCGTCGGGCTTCGGGGTGAACCTCACCATCGACGCGCGCTCGCTCACGCAGCGCGCGCAGGTGACGGCACTCAGCATCACCACCACCGGCGCGGAGCTCTACGCGCACACGCTCCAGGCCGCGTCGCAGGTCCAGGGCAGCGGCATCGTGCGCACGCGCTACGTCCCGGCGGTGCAGTCGGGCGCGCTCGTCTTCACCATCGATGCTCTCGATGCAGCGGGAACGATCCTCGGGCTCGCGACGACCACACCGCCCGTCGTGCTGGTGAATGGCAAGGCGGTCGACGTCGACATCGTGCTGGCGGACGTCAACGCGCCGATGCCCGACGCTGGCCCGCCCCCCGACATGCTGCCGTCGACCTGCAGCAACGGCATGCTCGATCCCGACGAGGTCGATGTCGACTGTGGGGGCCCTTGCTCCCCGTGCGAGCCCGGCAAGATCTGCAACCTCGCCGGCGACTGCGCGACCGCGACCTGCGTGGTCGGTCACTGCGAGCTCGCCACCGGACCGCCGAGCTGGGTCGCGGTGACGAG
>JBDTCO010000100.1:0-12794 GCA_039923495.1 Polyangia bacterium | reverse complement strand
ATCGCGCTCGAGGTAGGTATAGCCGCCGAGGCCTGCCTCGTAGATGCGGAGCAGCGCGCGAGACTCCTCGAGCGTCATCTTCTTGGTGCGGATGGCGCTCTCCGTGAACCGACGCATGCGCGCCACGAGGTCCTCGGGCGAGTAGCTCACGTACTTGAGGACCGACGTGACGGAGTCACCCGGCACCACATGATCGATGTGATAGCCACCACCCTCGCCGAGCGACACGATGACCGTGTTGGTGTCGCCGAAGAGGTTGTGGAGATCGCCGAGAATCTCCTGGTACGCACCGACGAGGAAGATGCCGAGGTGATACTCCTCGTCCTTGAGCGGGTGCAGCTCGAGGACGTGCTTGACGTCGCGGCGATCGATGAAGTTGTCGATCTTGCCGTCGGAGTCGCAGGTGATGTCGGCGAGCACCGCGCGACGCGACGGCTCCTCGTCGTGGCGGTGGATCGGGAGGATCGGGAACAGCTGATCGATGGCCCAGCTATCGGGCAGCGACTGGAACATGGAGAAGTTGCAGAAGTACGTGTCGGCGAGCGCCTTCTCGAGCCCCTCGAGCTCGTCGGGCACTTCCTTGAGCTCGCGCACGATGCGCAGGATCTTCTGGCAGAGGCTCCAGAACGCCTGCTCGGCGACGACACGCTCCGCGAGGGTCAGGTGCCCCAGCGAGAAGAGCGTCATGCACTCGTCCTTGTACTCGAGCGCGTCGTGGTAGACCTCGAGGAAGTTCTTCCGCGAGACCTCCTTGTTCGCGTCGATGAGGTTGCGCACGACGGGCGGGCAGCCCGCGGGCGCCGCGTCCGGCACCTTGCCCACGTCGAACTCGGACACACCGAGGATGTCGAGGATGAGCACCGCGTGGTGCGCGACGACGGCGCGACCCGACTCGGAGACGAGCGTCGGGTGGGCGATGCCCTCGGCGTCGCAGAGCTCCATCATCGAGTAGACGATGTCGTTGGCGTACTCCTGCATCGAGTAGTTCATCGACGATGAGAAGTTGGACTGCGAGCCGTCGTAGTCGACGCCGAGACCACCGCCGACGTCGAGGAACTTGAGCGGCGCGCCGAGCTTGCACAGCTCGACGTAGAAGCGCCCTGCCTCGCGCATCGCGTTCTTCACCGAGCGGATCGCGCTGATCTGCGAACCGAGGTGGAAGTGCAGGAGCTCGAACGACGACAGCAGGTCGCGCGCCTTCAGGTACTCGACGGCCTGGATCATCTCGGCGGACGTGAGACCGAACTTGCTGCGGTCACCGCCCGAGGCTTCCCAGCGACCCGAGCCGCGCGTCGACAGCTTCGCGCGCATGCCGATGCGCGGCTTGACGCCCGTCTTCTTCGCGAGGTCGCAGATGAGCGGCACCTCGGAGTACTTCTCGACGACGAGGATGATGGTTCTGCCGAGCTTCTGCGCGAGCAAGGCGGTCTCGACGTACTCCTCGTCCTTGTAGCCGTTGCAGATGATGACTGCGTCTTCGTCCTCGAGCATCGCGAGGACGGCGAGGAGCTCGGGCTTGGAGCCCGCCTCGAGACCGTAGTGGTAGTTCTTGCCGACGCTGGTGATCTGCTCGACGACGTAGCGGTCCTGGTTGACCTTGATCGGGTAGACGCCCTTGTAGTCGCCCTTGTACCCGTACTCCCCGATGGCACGACGGAACGCCTCGTTGAGCTCGGTGATGCGGTGCTTGAGGATGTCCGAGAAGCGAATGAGGAGCGGCAGGCCGATGCCGCGACGTCGAACCTCGTCGACGAGCTCCTTCATGTCGATGGCGCCGGGCGTCGGCAACGTGACGCCCTCGCGGGTCACCGGCAGATTGCCAGCGGGCGTGCAGCTCACGTTGCCCGCGTCGTTGATAGTGAAGTAAGCGCCGCCCCACGACTGCACCGCGTAGATATCGGCAGAGTCGGTGACGTTCCAGCGGCGCGGGATGACCCCAGCGGATGCGACCATTTTTTGTGCGATTCCCTCTCGTTTTCGCGCGGAATGTAGACACACGCGGTGCAACAGAGAAGTGATTTTCTGTGACGGGAATGCAAAACATCTGCGGCCTGTCTCCACGCCGTATTTTTTGGGGCAGACTGCGAACGCCATGGCAGAGACATCCGGACCCAAGGTCGTCGTCGTAGGTGCAGGCTTCGGAGGGATCGCCGCGGCGATCCGCCTGCAAGCGCGTGGCTTCCGCGTCACCCTCGTCGACAAGCGGGATCAACCCGGCGGTCGGGCATACGTGTACCGCGACGCAGGCTTCGCCTTCGACGGTGGCCCGACGGTCGTCACCGCGCCGTTCGTGCTCGACGAGCTGTTCGCGCTCGCCGGCGTGGACATGGCCGAGCGCCTGAAGCTCGTGCCCATCGATCCGTTCTATCGCATCGGCTTCCATGACGGCCGCCGCTTCGACTACACCGGCGATCCCGATCGCATGGCCGCGGAGGTCGAGCGCTTCAATCCGGCCGACGTCGACGGCTACCGCAGGTTCGTCGCGGCGTCGGAGGCCATCTTCAAGGTGGGCTTCGAGCAGCTCTCCGACGTGCCCTTCCTGCGCTTCGGAGATATGGCTCGCATCGTCCCGCAGATGATCAAGCTGCGCTCGCACCTCTCCGTGTTCTCGCTCGTGAAGAAGTTCGTGAAGGATCCCGCGATCCGCACGGTGCTGTCGTTCCACCCGCTGCTCGTCGGCGGCAACCCGTTCTCGACCACGAGCATCTACGCGCTCATCGCGTTCCTCGAGCGCAAGTGGGGCGTGTGGTTCGCGCTCGGCGGCACGGGCGCCATCGTCGACGCGCTGACCCAGGTGTTCGTCGAGCTCGGCGGCGAGCTGCGGCTCTCGACCGAGGTCGATCAGCTCGTCGTCGAGAAGCGGGGCAAGCGACCCAAGGTCACCGGCGTGCGCATCAAGGGCGGCGCGGTGCTCGAGGCCGATCTCGTCGTGTGCAACGCAGATGCACCAACGGTCTACAAGCACATGATCGACCCGCAGTTCCGGCGCAAGAACACGGACCGGCGCATCGACAAGCTCGCCTACTCGATGGGCCTCGTGGTCGTGTACTTCGGGACCAAGCGCACCTACCCGGATCAGGCTCACCACACCATCCTGCTCGGGCCACGCTACGAGGAGCTGCTCGACGACATCTTCGACAAGAAGATCCTCGCCGAGGACTTCAGCCTCTACCTGCACGCACCGACGCGCACCGATCCGACGCTCGCGCCGCCCGGCTGCGAGAACTTCTACGTGCTCTCTCCCGTCCCGCACCTCGACTCCGGCACCGACTGGGCAAAGGAAGAGGGTCCGTACGTCGACAAGATCCTCGCGTCGCTCGAACAGCGCGGCATCCCGGGGCTGCGCGACAACCTGGTGACCAAGCGGGTGATCACGCCGCAGCACTTCGCCGACGAGCTCGCGTCCGAGCGTGGCTCCGCGTTCTCGATCCAGCCGACGCTCGGGCAGTCGGCGTACTTCCGCTTCCACAACCGCAGCGAGGACATCGACGACCTCTACTTCTGCGGCGCAGGCACGCACCCGGGCGCAGGCCTGCCCGGGGTGATCTCGTCGGCAAAGGTGGTCGACCGGCTCGTGCCCGCGTATCCGGGCACCGGCAACGCGCGCGATCCCATCGCCGCGACGCACGCGAGGTAGACTCCGCTCGTCATGTCGAACACCACCTCCGACCGACCTTACGCCGCGCGCAACTTCGCGGTCCTTGCAGGGACGCTGCTCGGCTCTGGGATCGCGCTCGCCATCCACGGCACGCGCGTGCCTCACGGTGCCGCCGCGCGGTCCGCCTTTGCCTTGATCTACATGATCGTCGGTGCAGTGCTCTCACTTGGCGGTGGTGTCCTCGCAATCGCGTCCGTCACGATGAGTCGCGCCGAACCGATCGAGCGCCTCGGCGGCTGGGCGATCATGTCCGCGCTGCTCGGATTCGGCACGTGCTGGGTCTGCCTCCTGCTCGCACCGCCGCTGTACTGATCGTCGTGCACGCCGACTTCCTCACGCAGGAGCACCCTCGCCTCGACCCCGCCGATCGCCGGGCCTGCCGCGCGTGGATCGCCCACCACTCGAAGAGCTTCTATCTCTCGTCGCTGCTCTTGCCGGCTCGCGTACGTGAAGCCTCGTGGGCGCTCTACGCGTTCTGTCGTCGTGCGGACGATGCCGTCGACGAGGGCGACGAGGCGGGCGCGATGCGTCGCGTCGAAGGTCTGCGCGCGCGGCTCGATGGGGTGTACCGCGGAGAGGCCCTCGACTCACCGATCGATCGCGCGTTCTCGCTCGTCGCCACCACGTACGACATCCCGCGCGCGCTGCCCGAGGCGCTGCTCGCCGGGATGGAGATGGACGCCCGCGGCGACACGTACGAGCGCTGGGATCAGCTGCTCGCCTACTGCTTCCGCGTCGCCTCCACCGTCGGGCTCATGATGACGCGCATCATGGGCTACCGCGGCGACGTGGCGCTGCTGCGCGCGGCCGATCTCGGCGTCGGCATGCAGCTCACCAACATCGCGCGCGACGTCGGCGAGGACGCGCGGCGTGGTCGCGTGTACCTGCCCGCCGAGCTGCTCGTGCAGGTTGGCGCCGATCCGAGGACGTTCACCATGGGACCCGCCACCGTCGGTACGCGCAAGGCCGTCGCCAGGCTCCTCGAGCGAGCAGATGCCCACTACGCCGCCGCCGATCTCGGCATCCCGCTCCTGCCCCGCGCGTGTCGCCTCGCGATCGCGTCGAGCCGGCTCATCTACTCCGCCATCGGCACGGCGATCCGCGACAACGGCTTCGACTCGATCTCGTCCCGCGCGCGCGTGTCGCTCATCGGCAAGCTGGGCCTCGTGCTCGTCGCGAGCGGCGCATTGCTGACACCATCTTTGACCATCGCGTCGCTCGCATCCGTCGGTCCCGAGGACGACGCGCTGCGCGCCGAGCTCGTCGCGTGCGGCCTGCGCTGATGCAAAGCTTCCCGCTCACGACCGCGGCGTTCGCGACGCTACCCGACGGCGCGGCCACGTTCGCGCACGTCGTCGATCTGGAGGCGCGCTGGAACGAGCGTCGCGCCATCACCGTCACCGACCACGGTCCCGACGGTGCGGTCGACTTCGACGTGCTGCTCGCAGGGGGCGGCCTCTCGCTGTTCTACGGCGCGTACCTCGCGCAGCGCGGGCTCAGGGTCGCCATCTTCGACCGCGGCGAGATCGGGCGCTCGCACCGCGAATGGAACGCGAGCCGTCGCGAGCTCGTACCGCTCGTCGCCTCGGGACTGTTCACGCCCGACGAGGTCTCTGCGCTCGTCGAGGCCGACTACGACCACGGCATCTGTCGCTGGCACGGCGGTGGCACGTACTCCGTGCGCGGCGTGCTCGACTGTGTCGTCGCCGCGGCTCCGCTCCTCGCCACGCTCGTCGACAAGGCACGCGCCGCGGGCGCCACGCTGCTCCCGCACCACGCGCTCACCAGCTACGCGCGCGGCAAGCACGGCATCGAGGTCACTGTCGGTGGACGCAAGCTCACGGGCCGCGTGCTGCTGGACGGCACGGGCGCGGCGAGCTCGCACGCGCGCTTCGACCTCGTGTGCCCGACCGTCGGCGGCGTGCTCGCCGGTATCCCGTTCGGCAGCGCGGACGACGAGCTCGATCCGAAGCGCGGCGAGATCCTCGTCACCACGGAGGACGTCGAGGACGGTCGCCAGCACATCTGGGAAGGATTTCCGTCCCGTGACACGCTCACGACGTACCTCTTTTACTACGAGGAGCCCGAGCGGCTGCCCGCGCGCCCGCTGCTCGCCTTGTACGAGCGCTTCTTCGCCACGCTCCCTCGCTACAAGCGCGGCGCCCCGACGCTCGTCAAGGCGACGTACGGCTACATCCCTGCGTACACGCGCCTGCGTCCCATGCCGGCCTCACCCGGCGATCACGTGCTCCTCGTCGGCGACGCGGCGGCGCGCCACTCGCCGCTCACCTTCTGCGGCTTCGGCTCGATGCTGCGCTCGTTCCGCCCGGTCTCCGATGCGCTCGTCGCGTGTCTCGGGGAGAACAGGCTCTCGCGCCGCGCGCTCGCCGCGTGCTGGACCGAGCCGCCCGTGCTGAAGGTGATGGGCGGCCTCACGCTCATGATGACCGAGCGTCCCTCGCACCAGCGGGACCCGCACGCCGTGAACGAGCTGCTCGACGACGCCTTCGCGACCCTGCACGAACGCGGCGAGGAGACGTACGCCGCCTTCGTGCGCGACGAGCTCGGCTTCGCGGACTTCATCGGCTTCATGAACGCGACCGCGAAGCGACACCCCGGCATCTACGACGAGGTGTTCACGCACCTCACCACCGCCGAGCTCGCGCGCTGGATGTTCCGGCTCGGCGGTCTCGGCCTCGCGCGGCGCTGACTCAACCGACGCGCGGACGCGTGGCTTCGCGAACCAGGAGGTGCAGCGCCTCGGTCTGCGCGGTGGACGGGCCGAGGAGCTCACGAACGCCATCGACCAGCGCGTCCCGCCTGGAGCGGGCGGCCACGACGCCTTCGCGGAGCGCCGCGTTCGGTCGACCGAGGAGCGCGTCGCGACCAGGCGTCTTGCCGGTGCCCTCCTCGGTGCAGGTGACGTCCTCGACATCGTCGCGGAGCTGCAGCGCGACGCCGATCAGCTCACCGATACGCGCCCAGCGCGCGACCTCGGACTCCTTGCCCGCGATGATCGCACCGCCGGCCGCAGCTGCGCGAAACAGGGCTGCAGTCTTCTGGCTGTGGTACAGGCCGACGTCGACCTCGTGCGGCTCGAGTTCGAGCGCCTGTCCGCCGATGACTCCGTTCGCGGAGCCGGTGGCGCTGGTGAGGAGCCCGATCAGGCGGAACGCGGTCGATGCCCTCCGCGGCGACGCGCTGGCGAGCGTCTCGAAGGCGAGCGTCAGCAGCGCATCTCCGACGAGGATCGCCGTCGCTTCACCGTAGGTCGTGTGACAGGCCGGGCGACCGCGCCGCATCGTGGCATCGTCGAAGCACGGCAGATCGTCCTGCACGAGCGATGCGCAGTGCACGAGCTCGACGGCAGCCGCCATGCGGCCCACGAGCTCGTCCTCCCCTGCGCCGTACACGTCGGCGACCAGGCGGCACAGCAGCGGGCGCGCGCGGCCACCTCCCGGAAAAACCGACGTACGCATGGCGTCGTGGAGACGGGTTGGAGGCGTCTCCTGCGAGGGCAGGACGCGGAGGAGCCACTCGTCGACGAAGCTGCGCGCGTGGAGGATCGCGGCACGAACTCGCTGCAGATCTGGCTCCGTGGTGGTGACAGGGAGCGAATGACTCGACACCAGTCGCGCCGTCACGGGGTTCGACCGCCCGACGTCGAAAACGATCTTACCTCGCGCAACCGCATCCTCATGTTCCTTTGAACGTAATCACCCACCCGCCGGATGAATCAAAAGCGTGACATAGACCCCGGGGCGGCGGCAAGCACCCGGCTGTGATGCACGTCGCGCCGAGTCGTTCCGAAAAACCGCCCGGTGCATCATGCGGACAGCGATTCGAAGCTCGCGACGCGCGGTGCGTCCGCACGGCGAGGAACTCCGTCGTCGAGGACCACGCGCTCGCTCGACAGCATGGAGCGCCGCGCCCCGGGCGAGAGGATGCCCGCGAGGTTCAATGGGTCGGCAGCTGCGACGGACACGATCTGCGCCACACCGTCCACCACGCGCGGCAGGCTCTCGAGCTGCTCCAGCGCGTCGGGCAGCGCGAACTGCTCGCCGACCAGGCCCGTGACGAACCGACCGCCGCGGATCTCGCCACGCGCCTCGAGACGTCGGTACGTGTCGACGAGCGCGCGCCACGGCGGAGAGAGCGGCTCGCGTGCGAGCAGGTCGCGCGTGACGATGCCGTAGCGACGCAGGTACAGCCACGCGTGCTCGGTGGGACTGCCATCGCCGAGCGCGCCGGCCTCCTCACCACGCGGCTGCGCGTCGCGATGAACCGCCGACCACCGCCCGATGGATCGCGCGGTGCCTTTCGTGCGACGCCGATCGAGGAGCTGCCGCAGGCCATCGAAGCCGTCGGACGCGACGACGCCGTGGCGCACGAGCTCCCACAGCGCATCCTCGACGAGCTGCACCTGATCGGTGCTCGCGATGCCGCGGGTGAGGCCCTGCAGCTCCGACAGGAACGCGGCGCCTCGACGCTCGAAGTGGTCGACGATGCGACGCGCGAGCTCCGAGAGCCCGGCCCACGTGGACGGCGCCGTGGAGGTGTCGTCGAGCGCGGGTGAGACGAGCCAGTCGCCGTGCGCGCGCAGGAACAGCGAGATGGCGCCCGACGGTCCGTATGCGCCCGCATGGCGTCGCGGCGCCTGTGCGGGATCGGGCGGCGCGAGCCGCAGGCGTCCCCACGCCACCTCGCCGGAGAGGCACAGCTCGTCGAGCCACGCGGGCTCGTAGTCGGCGATGCGCGCGGAGAGGATGTCGCGCTCCCACGCTGCCGCCGGGACCTCGAGACCTTCGAGCTGCTCGATGACCTGCCTCAGGCCATCGAGCCCGCGGACCTGCGTGCCCGGCGCGACGTGCTGCCAGCGCAACAGGAAGCGATAGAGGTCCTGCTGCGAGACGGCGCGGATCTGCGAGCGTCGTCGGCCGAGCGTGCGGCGGTGCATGCGCTGCAAGAGCCCGCGCTCGCACCATTGCGCCACGGAGCCTTCCCCCGCCGCGCGGTGCGCGCGCGCGTCATCAGCGCCTCTGAAGTGTCCCTGGATGATCTGGCCGTCGGCCTCGAGGCGCGCGAGCGCGATGCCGACGTCGGACTCGCGCAGCGAAAGCTCTACCGCGAGCTCGGCTGCGGTGCGCGGACCGACGTAGCGCAGGCGCGCGCCGACGAGATGCATGCAGGCACTCTCGGCATCGAACGTGGCGACGCGCTCGCCGAGCATCGCGAGCTCCGCCGAGACGTCGTCGCGCATGAGCGCCGCAGGATAGGCGACGCGCACGAGCGGCACGCGCTCGGTGGCCGCCCAGAAGTCGCCGGTCTCGTTCACGTCGATCTCGATGGCGCGCCGGTCGCGACGGAGCGCCTCGAACAGCGCCGACCACGAAGCCTCTGCCGGCCACAGGCCGACGGTGAGCAGCAGGTCGTGCAGCTCGTCGGGATCGCGCGGATGCGGCGCGGCCTCGGCCACCACCGAGTCGATGACGCTCGGATCGATGGAGAGATGATCGGCCTCGCGCAGCCCCGAGGCGCCGCGCGCAGGGCGCGGGCCGAGCTGCACGGCGCGCGCGCGTCGCTCCTCGAGGGGTGCATCGTCCAGGAACGCGTAGGGATTGGCGTTGAGGATCGCGTGCGAGAACACCGACGGCGCGGTGGTGTCGCGCGCGGTGATCGTGACCGTCTTGTTCTCGAGCGCCTCGAGCAGACGCACGAGTCCGTGAACGTCCATCGCTTCGTGGAGACAGTCGTCCATCGTCTCCTTCACGAGCGGATGATCGGGCAGCTCGAGCTCGGCGCCGGCATGGTTGTCCTGACAGCCGACCTGCATCGGGAACACGGCCGCGAGCAGATCGTTGGCCTTCATGCGCAGCAGCGCAGGTGGCGTGCGCTTGCCACCCTGGTGACGAAGCACGGCGAGCGAGCGCGTGGCGTTCCAGCGCCAGCGCGTCTCCCACATCGGCGACTGCAGGACCGCCTGCTCGAGCACGTGGCGCGCGACGCTCGAGCGCACGAAGTCGAAGATCGTCTCGAGCGGGAAGCTGTGCTGCGGGCCGAGCGAGAGCAGCACGGCGTCGTCGGTGGCCGCCGCTTGCAGCTCGAAGTCGAAGCTGCGGCAGAAGCTCTTGCGCAGCGCGAGGCCCCACGCGCGGTTCACGCGGGCACCGAGCGGTGCGTGCACGACGAGCTGCATGCCGCCCGACTCGTCGAAGAAGCGCTCCGCGACGAGCGCGGTGGACGTGGGCAGCGCGCCGAGCGCGGACATGCCCTCCGCGATGTAGTCGAGCGCCTGCGACGCGCCGTCCGTATCCACGGCGCACTGGTCCGACAGCCAGCCGAGCGCCTCCGGCGCGACGTCGGCCTCGCCAGCACCGATGCGTCGCACGTAGCCGGCGAGCGACTCGCGCAGCGTGCCGACGTCGACCGACAGCTCGTGCGTGCGCGCGAGCCCCTCGCCGTTCCAGAACGGGACGGTCGGTGGCGCACCATGCGCGTCCTCGACGCGGACCTGTCCCTGCACCACGCGCCGGACCTTCCACGAGTTCGTGCCGAGCAAGAAGATGTCGCCGGCCGAGCTCTCGATGGCGAAGTCCTCGTCGAGCGTGCCGACGACCGCATCCGTGGGCTCCTCGATGACGACGTAGTCGGCCTTGTCGGGAATGGCGCCGCCCGAGGTGAGCGCCGCGAGGCGTGCACCGCGACGGCCGCGCACCTTGCGCGCGATGCGATCCAGGTGGAGGTGCGCGCCCTGTCGACCACGGCGAGTCGCGATGCCATCGCCGAGCATCGAGAGCACCTGGTCGTACCGCGCGCGCGGCAGGCTCGCGTACGGTGCCGCGCCCTTCACGAGCGCGTACAGCGAGTCCTCGTCCCAGTCGGACGCCGACGCAGTGGCGACGAGCTGCTGCGCCAGGACATCGAGCGGAGCGTCACGCACGACCGGCCGATCGAGCCTGCCCGCGCGCATCGCCTGGACACCGGCCATGCACTCGATGAGCTCGTCGCGGGTCATCGCAAAGATGCGACCCTTCGGCGTCCCACCGACGGTATGACGCGCGCGACCGATGCGCTGCCGGAGCACCGAGATGGAGCGCGGCGAGCCTATTTGACACACGAGATCGACGTGGCCGATGTCGATACCGAGCTCGAGCGACGCCGTCGCCACGACCGCCCGGAGCACCCCGGATTGCAGCTTGCGCTCGACGAGCAGCCGCGTGCGCTTCGACAGCGCGCCGTGGTGCGCGGCCACCAGGCCTTCGCCGAGCTGCGCGGCGAGGATGGGCTCGAGGTCGTGCGCGACGCGCTCCGCGAGGCGACGGCTCGGCACGAAGATGAGCGTGGACCGATGCTCGGCGATGTACCCGGCGATGCGCTTGTAGACGTCGTCCCACGCTCGACGCGAGGCGACCGCAGCCAGCGGCTCCTCTGGCACCTCGACGGCGAGATCGAGCGGCTGCTTGCGACCCGCGTCGATGAGGATGCAGTCGCGCGTGACACCGCTCGGGTGACAGCCACACAAGAAGCGCGCGGCCTCGCTCGGCGGCTCGACGGTGGCGGACAGGCCGATGCGCTGCAGGCGTGGCGTGAAGAGACGCGGCGCAACCTCTCCATCACGCCCCTCGACGAGCGCGGCGAGGCGCTCGAGCGAGAGCGACAGGTGCGAGCCGCGCTTGTTGCCGACGAGCGCGTGCACCTCGTCGAGGATCACGGTCTCGACGTCGCCGAGGATCGAGCGCCCGCCCGCCGACGTGAGCAGGAGGTACAGCGACTCCGGCGTGGTGATGAGCACGTGCGGCGGACGCCGGAGAATCTTGGCGCGCTCCGCCTGGGTGGTGTCACCGGTGCGCAGCGCGACGCGGATGGGCGCGACCATGTGCCCGAGCCGCAGCGCCGTCTCCTCGATGCCACGCAGCGGACCGAGCAGGTTGCGCTCGACGTCGGCGCCGAGCGCCTTCAACGGCGAGACGTAGACGATGCGGATCTTGTCGTCGAGCGCGCGCGCCATGGCGCGACGCACGAGCTTGTCGATGCCCGCGAGGAACGCCGCGAGCGTCTTGCCAGAGCCCGTGGGCGCCATGACGAGCGTGTCGAGCCCCTCCTGGATGGGACCCCACACCTGGGTCTGCGCCTCCGTCGGTGCCGGGAACTTCTCGGCGAACCAGGTGGCGACGGCGGGGTGAAACTTGTGCAGGACCGCGGACACTGCGCAGATGTTCACACACTCGTTTTCACGGGGGCAAGCTTTGTTACGCCCCCGGCGAGCCGCCGGAGGGCGGCGCCTTCCTCGGTGTCGCAGGCTGCGCTGTCGTCTTCACGCACGAGAGCGATCACGCGAGCGCACCCGAGTCGCATCGATGCGACTCGTCCGACACCACGCTGCCGGCAAGCTACGAATCCTGTGGGGCCTCGCTGCGCCCCTCGCGCCTAGTAAATCCCGGGCAGGATCTTGTACGGCACGGCCGCGCGGTACGTGTTCCAGGCCTCGCCGTACTTCTGCTCGCAGCGACGATCGTCACGACCCGCGCGATCGACGAGGAGCACGAAGAGGAAGGCGAAGTAGAAGTACGGGAGCACGCGCGTGCCGCCCACGGGGATCGTCCACGCGAGCGCGAGCAGCAGCTCGGGCACGTAGTGGAAGTGACGCGAGATGCCCCAGTAGCCCGACGCGAGCAGCAGGTTCGTCTGGGTCTTTCCATCGGAGGTCGTGTAGCGGGCCTCGATGAGGCGCGGCGTGCGGCCCCAGACCTTCGTCTGCCCGTTGGTGCGGCGCACGTGCTGGCGCTGGCGGTCGGCGAGGTAGTTGATGCTGAGCGCGAGCAGACCGAAGCTCGCGAGCCCGATCGACTGGATGACGTTGAGCTCCATCGGGTGCGACACGAGGAAGAACGTGCTGAGGGTGTAGAGGCACGGCACCCAGCAAAGGACGCCCCAGCAGATGTAGAAGCCGAAGCGATCGTGCGTGATGTCGAGCGACGCGAAGTAGCCGCCCTCCCACACGAAGAACTTGAGCAGGTAGGCGCACTGCAGGCCGACGGCGATGACCATGCCCATCGAGACGTGGCCGATGCGGTTGTACTGCGCGGCCGCGAACGAGACGAGGATGACGCTCCAGCCCACCATCGACAGGCGGCAG
>JBDTCO010000099.1:0-7647 GCA_039923495.1 Polyangia bacterium | reverse complement strand
CCCGTGAGCTTGATGTCCATCTGCAGGGCCGTGATGCCGTGCTTGGTGCCGCAGACCTTGAAGTCCATGTCGCCGAGGTGATCCTCGTCGCCGAGGATGTCGGAGAGGACCGCGACGCCGTCGCCTTCCTTGATGAGCCCCATGGCGATGCCGGCGACCGGCTCGACGATCGGAACGCCCGTGTCCATGAGCGAGAGGCAGCCGCCGCAGACCGCGGCCATCGACGACGAGCCGTTCGACTCGAGCGTCTCGGACACGATGCGGATGACGTACGGAAAGTCCGCGTACGTCGGGAGGATGCGAGCGATCGCGCGCTCGGCGAGGTTGCCGTGGCCGATCTCGCGGCGCGAGGCCGAGCGCATCATCTTGGCTTCACCCGTCGAGAATGGCGCGAAGTTGTAGTGCAGCATGAAGCGCTTCTCGACGTCGCCCATGAGCGTGTCGAGGCGCTGCGCATCGTCCTTGGTGCCGAGCGTCGTGGTGACGAGCGCCTGCGTCTCGCCACGCGTGAAGAGCGCCGAGCCGTGCGCGCGCGGCAGCAGGCCGACCTCGCAGTTGATGCCGCGGATGTCGGCGTGCTTGCGGCCGTCGATGCGAAGGCCCTCGCCGACCGTCATGTCGCGGACCATCTTCTTGTAGAGGCCGTCGACCGCAGACTTGAGCTCCTTCTCGCGCGGCTTGCCGTCCTGGCCGACGAACTCGGACTTGAGTCCGTCCACGATCGCCTTCGAGACCTTGTCGATGTTGGCGGCGCGGTCGTGCTTGTCCTTCGTGGCCATCGCGGTGCGGAGCTTGTCGCCCGCCGACTTCTTCACGGCGGCAGCAATCGCCTCGTCCTTGACGACCACCGGCGCATCGCGCTTCGGCGAACCGACGGCGGCGCGGATCTTCTCGATGAGGTCGAGGATCGGCTGGCAGGACTTGTGCGCGAAGAGCAGCGCGTCGATCATGATGTCTTCGGAGAGCTGGTTGGCGCCGCCCTCGACCATGAGGATGGCGTCACGCGTCGCAGCAACGACGAGGTCGAGATCCGAGCCCTCGCGATCCTGGAACGTCGGGTTGATGACGAAGTTGCCGCCGATGCGGCCGACGCGGACGGCCGCGAACGGGCCGGCCCACGGGATGTTCGACTGGTGCAGCGCGCACGACGCGCCGGTCATCGCGAGGACGTCCGGCGGATTCTCTTTGTCGTACGAGAGGACGGTGCCGATGATCTGCGTCTCGTGACGCCACATCTTCGGGAACAGCGGGCGCGACGGACGATCGATGAGGCGGCACGTGAGCACCTCGACCTCGGTGGGGCGACCCTCGCGCTTGAAGTAGCCGCCGGGGATCTTGCCCGCAGCGGACGTCTTCTCGACGTACTCGACGGTCAGCGGCATGAAGTCCATGCCCTCGCGAACGCTCTCGTTCGCGACTGCCGTCACGAGGACCATCGTCTCGCCGTAGCGAACCACGACGGCGCCGTCGGCCTGCTTGGCCATCTTGCCGGTCTCGATGCTCAGCGTCTTGCCGCCGAGCTCGATGCTCTCTTTGATGTACATGTTCTCTCCGTCGGGTGAGGAAGCCGCGGAGAAGGCGTCGATTGGTCTTTTTGCGCTGGCTCGGTCCCCTTCGCGAAGGCGAAGGTTTTGAAGAGACCGCTTCACCGCAAAAGGCCTAACCAGAGCCGCCCCCGTGGCGGGGGTACTCTCGTCGCGCTCGACGCTCGGCCCGGAGGCAGCGGCGAGCGCGACAGGAGGCCGTACGACTACTTGCGGATCCCGAGCGCCTCGATGAGCTTGCGGTAGCGATCGACGCTCTTGTGCTTGAGGTAATCGAGCAGGCGGCGACGCTGGCTGACGATGCGGAGCAGGCCGCGGCGCGAGTGATGATCCTTTTCGTGCGTCTTGAAGTGCTCGGTGAGGTAGTTGAGGCGCTCCGTGAGGAGCGCGACCTGCACCTCCGGCGAGCCTGTATCGCCTTCGTGCTGCGCGTACTTCGAGATGACGGTCTTCTTGGTTGCGACTGCGAGGGTCATATTTTTCCTTCTCTGCGCGTCGTGACGCGACACTCACCCGAGTGCCTCGCCACAACCCAATCTTCAGAGTGGTTGTAAGTTGCCGGTATTTGCGCCGAGCGCCCCCGAACTGTCAACAAAGACCCGCTCGAACACGATCTTTTGTCCTGCCCGCGCAATCACGGCAACCAGGCAATTTTGTTGGTCGACGATGCGACTGCGGCCCTCGTGCGGCGGCGTCGCGAGGGCGAAGAGCCAGCGCTCCTGCCCTGCGCGGATCCGGCGCGCGCCTTCTTCATCCACGATCGTGGTCGGGAGGTGATCGACCGCGTCCGCCAACCCCACGAGCGGTGTGTCCGAGCTCAGGTCGCGGAGCTGCACGGCCTGCGCGAGGTCGAACCGCCCCACCGCCGTACGCCGCAGCATCGACAGGTGCGCGGGGACGCCGAGCAACGCGCCGAGATCCTCTGCGATGACACGAATGTACGTGCCCTTCGTGCAAGTGATACGTAAGCGATAGACGGCGCCCCCGTCTCCCTCGACCGGCATCACGGAGAGCGACCGCACCGTGACCGGCCGCGCCTTGCGCTCCACCTCGATGCCCTGCCGCGCCAGATCGTAGAGCCGCTGCCCATCGATCTTGATCGCCGAGTACATGGGCGGCGTCTGCATGATCTCGCCGACCAGCTTCTCTGCTTGCAGCGCGACGCGCTCGGCCGTGAGCCCGTCCACGCTCGTGCGCGCGACGACGTCCCCCTCCGCGTCCCCGGTCGTCGTCCCGATCCCGAACACGACGTCGGCCTCGTACGCCTTGTCGCAGTCCGTGAGGAAAGGGACGAGCTTGCAGGCCTCGCCGAGGCAGATGGGCAGGATGCCGGTCGCCATCGGATCGAGCGTGCCCGTGTGGCCGACGCGCGCGGTGTGCATGCGGCGGCGGACCTCGGCCACGACGTCGAACGACGTCGGGCCGCGCGGCTTGTCGATGACGACGACACCGCAGACGTCGCTGTCCCTGCGTCGCTTCACCCCTGCGGCTTCTTGAGGTCGGCGATGATCTCGTTCACGCGATCGGCAGCGTCGGTCCCGACGTCCAGCTCGAAGCGCAGCTCGGGTGTCTTCTTCGCGTCGAGGCGCTTGCGCAGCGAGATGCGCAGGAACGGCGCCGCGCGGTTCAGCCCCGCGATGAGCTCCTGCGACTTCTCCGGCGTGCCTCCGTGCAGCGTCACCTGGACGCGCGCCATCCCGAGGTCCGCTGTGACATGGACCTGCGTGATGGTCACGAGCCCTCCAGCCTCGGTGACGCGTGGATCCTTGATGTCGCGGTAGATCATGGTGGCGAGCTCGGCCTGCACGAGCTTGCCGAACCGTTCTTGTCGTTGGCTCACGGCGCGGAGACTACTTCAACTCCGACCCGTCAGTCCTTCTTGTCCGGATCGGCGCCCTCGAGGAAGCGCGCGGGCAGCCAGTCGGGCAGCACCTCGGGCTCCGCGACACGAGGTACGCTCGGTACGCGGGGCGGCCGAAGCGGACCCGGCTCGTCGGGCTCCCAGTGCTCCTTGCCGGCCTCGAGGGACTCGTCGCCGTAGTTGATGTAGTCCTGCTCGTCGCCGAGCACCTTGGCCGCGGCGAGATCCTCGATGTATTGCAGGATCTTCTGCACGACCGACTGCGTGAAGCCGAGCTCGTTCGACACGACGGAGAAGCCGAGCTCCGAGGCCTGGACCTCGTCGTTCTCGCCGACCTCGGCGATCGCGCAGTTGAACTTGTGCTGCACCTTCTCCTTGATGTGGCGCAGCACCGAGCGCTTGTCCTTCAGCGTCTCGTTGCCCGCCATCATCAGGCTCACCTTGCAAACTCCGACGACCATGGTGTCGTCGAGCGTAGCACCCCCGAGAGGCGCTACAACAACGGGAAGACCGCGTACCCGTCGTAGATCCGCACAAAGAGCTGGTTGTCGCGCACGAGCATGACGTCCGGTGCCTCGGGTTGCGTCACCTGCTGGATGTTGTGGCCAGTTCGTGCGTCCAGCACGTCGAATCCCGAATGCGTTCGTGACGCTCGACGGCCCGGCGCAACCCGAGCTGCGAGCTCGTCGCGGCCGTGCAGCCGGATAAAAAAACGTCGCCCGAGCTCTCGCTGGGGCGACGTGTTCACTGAAGTGTGTTCGCTACAGCGTGCTTACGAGCGTGCTGATGCTACCTCGTTGAGGACGGCCGCGACTTCCTCGATCTCGTAGGCCTCGATGATGTCGCCGATCTGGATGTCGTTGAAGTTCTCGAGGCCGATGCCGCACTCGTAGCCGGACTGGACCTCGCGGGCGTCGTCCTTGAAGCGGCGCAGCGACGTGAGCTTGCCGATGTAGATCTGCACGCTATCGCGAACGAGGCGCATCTGCGAGTTGCGGCGGATGAGGCCCTCGGTGACGTACGAGCCCGCGATCTGACCGAGCTTCGGGATGACGAAGAGCTGCCGGACCTCTGCCTTGCCGAGTGGCTTCTCGCGCTTGACCGGCGCGAGCAGCCCCACCATCGCCTTGCGGACGTCGTCGATGGCCTCGTAGATGATGTTGTAGAGCTTCACATCGACGCCCTCGGACTCCGCGAGCTGCGCGGCCTTGCCGGCCGGACGCACGTGGAAGCCGACGATGATGGCGTTGCCCGCCTTTGCGAGGTTGACGTCGCTCTCCGTGATGCCACCGACGCCGGACATGATGACGTCGACCTTCACCTGATCGTTGGTGAGGTTCTGGAGCGCGTTCTTCACCGCCTCGGAAGAGCCCTGCACGTCGGTCTTGAGGACGATCTTCAGCTCCTTGACCGCGCCTGCCTTGATCTTGTCGAGGATGTTCTCGAGCGTGACGCGGCTGGTGCCCGCGAGCTCCTTGCGACGACGGGTGTCGCGACGGTGCTCGACGAGCTCCTTCGCCTGCTTCTCGTCTGTGGCGACGTTGAGCGACTCGCCCGCGTCGGGAACGCCGCCGAGGCCGAGGAGCTCGACCGGGGTGGACGGACCCGCCGATGCGAGCGTACGGCCCTTGTCGTCGAGCATCGCGCGGACCTTGCCGACGAACTCGCCTGCGACGACGGTGTCACCGGCACGGAGCGTACCCTCCTGGACGAGGATGGTCGCCATCGGGCCGCGGTTGCGGTCGAGCTTGGACTCGATGACGATGCCCTTCGCCGCCTTGTTCGGGTTGGCACGGAGCTCGAGCACGTCGGTCTGCAGCGCGAGCATCTCGAGCAGCGTGTCGACGCCGACCTTCGTCCGGGCGGACAGGTCGACGTAGATGGTGTCGCCGCCCCACGCCTCGGGGACGAGCCCGTGGTCGGAGAGCTGCTGACGGATGCGCTCGGGCTGTGCGCCCTGCTTGTCGATCTTGTTGACGGCGACGATGATCTTCACGCCGGCTTCCTTGGCGTGCTTGAGCGCCTCGATCGTCGTCGGCATGACACCATCGTCGGCCGCGACCACGAGCACCACGATGTCCGTGGCCTGTGCGCCGCGAGCGCGCATCGCGGTGAACGCTTCGTGACCGGGGGTGTCGAGGAACACGACCTCCTGGCCCGATGCCGTCTTCACCTTGTACGCACCGATGTGCTGCGTGATGCCGCCTGCCTCGCCCGCCGCGACGTTGGTCTCGCGAATGGCATCGAGCAGCGACGTCTTGCCATGATCGACGTGGCCCATGATCGTGACGACCGGGGCGCGCGTGACCAGGTCCTCCTCGTTGTCGGCGGCGGACGCGAACACGTCCGACTCCTGAAACGCGGTGGACTCGATCTCGAAGCCGAAGTCGTTGGCGAGCAGCGTGGCCGTGTCCTGATCGATGGCGTTGTTGAGCGTGATGCCCGTCATGCCCATCGACCAGAGCTTCTTCAGCACGTCGGTGGCCTTCACGCCCATCTGCTTGGCGATCTCGCCAACGGCGACGGTCTCCTCCATCTTGAGGATGCGCTTGTGGGCAGCAGGCGTGGTGATCTGCGTCTGCTTGGACTTGCCCATCGGTGCGCGCTTCTTCGCGGGCATCGACGGCGACGGACGACCGAAGCGGCCGGCCGGACCTGCGTCGCGTCGCATGCCGGGTGCAGCCCCGCCGGGACCGCGCGGACCTGCGCCGGGAGCGCGCTCCTGGATCTGGTAGCGCGGGCCGAGGTCGATCATCCGACCCGTGGGACCGTACTTGATGGGCTCGGGCGTGCCGGGAGCAGCCGGAGCGCCCGGTGCAGCACCAGGCGCGCCTGCCGCGGCGATCGGCGCATTGGCCGACTGACGCGTCTCGACGATCGGGCCGCCGGCGGTGCGCGACGTCTCGACGACGACACGACGCTGGACGGGCTCGGGCGGCTTGGCGAGGACGGGCGCGGGGGTCGCGGCCTTCGCAGGCTCCACGATGACGGGCTTCTCGACGGGCTTGGCCTCGACGACGGGCCTCGCCTCGACGACGGGCTTGGCCTCGATGGCGGGCGCGGGCGTCGGACGCTTCTCCTCGACGCGTGCCTCGACCGGCCTCGGCGGGGCCGCACGTTCGATGGGCGCCTCGGCGCGCGCGGTGACGACCGGACGCGGTGCCGGTGGCGGCTCGGGCGCGGGCGCGGGACGCAGCGGCGCACCATCGCGAGTGCGGCGACGGATGACCGTCGAGGACAGCCGCTCCTCGACGAGGTTCGACTGACGCTCCTTGTCGAGCGAGCGCCGAACCCGCGTCACGTCCTCGGTCTCGAGGTTCGACATGTGGTTCTTCACCTCGATGCCGAGCGCCCTGACCTTCTCGATCAGGTCCTTGTTCGTGAGGCCGAGATCCTTCGCGACCTCGTAGAGGCGGACTTGTTTTGCAGCGGCATCAGCCGCCCCTTTGGCGCCCGAGGCCCTCTCACCGGTAGTCATGCTCACGCTTCCCTCTAGACCCTTCATCAAGCTCTGATTCCTACTCGCCCGACCGAGCGCATTCTCGTCCATCTCGTTCGCCACTCAGATCCACCCACAGACGTTCGAGCTCGTCGCCCTGATCACGGGCTGGGTCGGTGAATATGCGCCCTCTGAACGAACGTGCAAAGGCCTGGCTGCGTACCGCTTGCGTGACGCACTCGCGCCGACGGTGCAGATACGCCCCCCGTCCAGGGAGGATGCCGCGGCGATCCACGACGACCTGACCCCGGCGGTCGCGGACGAGACGGACCACGGCAGCCTTTGGCTCGACGAGCCGGCAGCCGACGCAGGTACGTCCTCGTTTCGACAATGCTTCACTCTCGGCCCGCCATGCGCGCGCCGCTCGACGAGCCGGAGCTCAGGTTCGAGGGTGGGACGTCGTCTTCATCCGACGGCTCCGGCGCCGACTCGTCCAGCTCGCCGAGGTAGACCTTCACCCAGTGCTTGAGCTGACGTGCCTTCTTCATGCCGATGCCGGTCGAGTTGGCGATGCGCTCGACCTCGTTCTCGAGGTTGATCTTCTCCACCGAGTCATAGCCGCCCTGATAGAGCATGGGCAACGTGTTCTCGCCGATGCCGCGGACCGCGAGCAGGCGATCCTCCGGCGACTTCTTGGCTTCGTCGGCGAGGCGAGCGGCCTTCTCGGCCGCCTTGAGGCGACGCTCCTCGGCGCGAGCACGGTCGACCTCGACCTGCTTGACCGAGTTCGCCATGATGTTCTT
>JBDTCO010000098.1:0-29085 GCA_039923495.1 Polyangia bacterium | reverse complement strand
CGCGCTGGGGCATCCGCGGCCTCATGGCCGATGCGGTGCAGGCGCCGCCCGAGCTCGAGGCCGTCGTCGAGGCCGTGATGGGCGAGACGACGCCGACGCCGGTGATGGCGATGGGGACGGAGTCGATCACGCGGTCAGTGGACGTTCTTGAGGAGCTCGAGCAGGACCGCGGGCTCGACCACTCGACGGACGCGCTCGACGACCTTGCCGTTCGAGTCGATGAGCACGATGGTCGGCAGCGTCTTTGCGTCGAACTTCTGCTGGCGCGCGATGACGTCCGGGTCCTCGTCCTTGGTGTTGTCGACCTTCACGAGGGTGAAGCGCTCCATCTCCGCAGCGACGGCAGGATCGCTGAAGGTCTTCACGTCGAGCTCCTTGCAGGGGATGCACCAGTCCGCGTAGAAGTCGAGCAGCGCCGGCTTTTTGCCCTTCTCGGCCGCGGTGACGCCGGCACCATCGTGCAGCCACACGAGGTGCGACTCGCGCGGCGTCAGCGTGTAGAGGATGAGCTGCCATCCGCCGATGACCACCAGGCCGATGCCGAGCGCCTTGCGCAGCTTCTCGATGGCGCCGGTGTAGTGGAACGAGAGGTGGATGCCACCGAGGAGCACGCCCGCCACGACGAGCGCGACGCCGATACCGAGGGCCCGCTGAGTGGCCGAGGCGAAGTGCGCGAGCTCGGGAAGCACGGGGCGCAGGAAGTAGAGCGCGGCCAGCACCATGCACACGCCGAAGATGCCCTTGACGGCCTCCATCCACGCGCCGGACTTCGGCAGGCGCACGGCGAACGCGGCGATGAAGAAGAACAGCACGCCCATGCCGAGCGCGTAGACGTAGAGGAGGCTGGCGCCGAGCGCGACGGAGCGTGTGGTGGCGATGTACGTGAGGATCGACAGCAGCACGGGGCCCGTGCACGGGGCGGCGACGATGCCACCGACGAGGCCCATCGCGAACGCGCCGCCCCAGCCCTTGCCGCCGACCTTGTTGAGGCGCTGCGCGAGCTCGGGCGGGAGCTGCATCTCGAACGCGCCGAACATCGAGGACGCCATCACGAGGAAGAGCGTGGCGATGGGCACGACGACCCACGGGTTGGCGAGCTGCGTGCCGAAGCCCTTGCCGGCGAGCGCGACGGTGACACCGAGCGCGGCGTACATCGCACCCATGCCGTTCACGTACGCGGCCGCGAGCAGCATCGCCTTGCCGCGGCTGACCTGCTCGTCGCGCGCGCCGAACAGACTCACCGTGATGGGGATGAGCGGATACACGCACGGCGTGAGGCTCGTCAGGATGCCGCCGAAGAAGGCGGTACCGAACGCGAACAGGAGGCCGTTCGAGAGAATGTCCGTGCCGGTCACGCCGCGATTATATACGGCGGGCCTTGCGGGCGCCGGGGATTCTCGGTAGTACCCGACGCGATGAAGTCGCTGTCGCCTGCACACATCGCTGCCATCGCGCCGTATCAGCCGGGCAAGCCCATCGACGAGCTGCGGCGCGAGCTCGGGGCCGCGTGGCCTGCGGAGGGCGCGGTGAAGCTCGCGTCGAACGAAAACCCGCTCGGCGTCTCGCCGCTGGCGCTCGAGGCGATGGCGAAGGCCGCGTCGCACGTGTCGCGCTACCCCGATGCCGGCAGCTTCGAGCTTCGCGACAAGCTCGCGCATCATCACGGCATCGATCGCGACCAGGTGATCGTGGGGTCGGGCTCCAACGAGCTCATCAACCTCGCCGTGCAGGTGTTCTGCGACGACGGCGACGCGGTCCTCACGCCGCACCACCAGTTCCTCTGCTACCGCCTCGCGGCCGAGACGTTCGCGCGGCCGCTGCAGCTCGCCGACAATGCGCCAGACTTCCAGCTGTCCGTCGACAAGCTGCTCGCCGCCGTCACGGCCGCGACGAAGGTCGTGTTCCTCGCCAACCCGAACAATCCGACCGGCGCGTACCTGCCGGTCGACGAGGTCGCGCGGCTCGTGCGCGAGCTGCCCCAGGAAATCGTGCTGGTGCTCGACGAGGCGTACGTCGAATACTGCGATGCACCCGACTATCGTGACGCGCTGCCGCTGCTCGCCACGCGTGATCGCTTCATCCTCTTTCGCACGTTCTCGAAGATCCATGGGCTCGCGGGGCTGCGCATCGGGTACGGCCTGTCGCACAAGCCGCTCGTCGAGCTCATGAATCGCGTGCGCCTGCCGTTCAACGTCGGGTCCGTCGCGCAGGCCGGTGCGATGGCCGCGCTCGACGATGTGGGCCACATCTCGGCCGCGCGTCAGCTCAACTCGCTCGAGCGCGTCCGCGTCGGTGGACAGCTCGAGCGTCGCGGCTTCAAGGTGTTTCCGTCGCAGGGCAACTTCGTGCTGGTCGAGGTGCCCGCGCCGTTCACCGGGGCCACGCTGTACAGCGCGCTCCTGAACCGCGGCGTCATCGTGCGGCCGCTGGCGCCGTATCGTCTGCTCCAGCACGTGCGCATCAGCATCGGCACGGAGGCCGAAAACGACCGTCTGCTCGACGAGCTCGACGTCGTGCTCGCAGTGTCGGCGGCGGCCGTCCGCTGACTCGTCTCCTCGTCATCGCGCTCGCCGTCGTGCTGACGTCGTGCGGCGGAACGCTGCCTGCCTCGGCGGTGCCGCGACCGTTCGGCGAGGACCTGATCGCCATCGTTCCGACGGGCGCCGAGCTCGTGATCGACGTCGACGTGCAGCAGCTCCGCTCGTGGGAGGCGATGTCCCGTGTCATCGCGCTCCTGCCACCCGCGGCGCAGGCGCGGCTCGCCAAGCTCGGCGAGCACTGGGAGAACGAGATCGATGGCCTCGTGCTCGCCAGCTGGCGCGGCGAACGCGGCACCGACAGCGTGCTCCTCATCCGCGGTGATCTCGACGACGCGCACCTGCCGGCGCTCCTCGAGGGCACAGCGAAGCGCACGACGATGTCCGGCAAGACGCTGTACGAGACGGCGACCGAGAGCGTGCTGCGCCTCGCACCGCGCGTGATCGTCGTCGCCTCTCCCGTCGACGTACGCCGCGTGGCCGATGTGGTGAAGGGCGATCTGCCCGATATCCGCGTGGCATCGGCTGACAAGCTCCTGCGCGCGGCGCTCGCGCGTGCACCGACGGCGAAATCGGGCAGGCCCGCGGTCATCGGTGCGGCCGTCGGCGGCCCGTTGCTCACCGAGCGCATGCGCGGCGCAGGGCTCCCGGAGCATCCGCCGCAGTGGGCGACGTTCGCGCTCGCCGTTGGTGATGGCGTCGACGCGGTGCTGGGGCTCGGGCTCGCGACCGCCGATGACGCGACGGGCCTGCGCGACAACCTCGAGAAGGCGCTGCAGGACCTGCGCTATCGTCCCGTCATCCGCATCCTGCATCTCGAGGACCTCTTCAACCTCGCGCTCAAGGTGAAGGACAAGGAGCTGCGCATCGCGTATCGCGTGTCGTCCGCGCAGCTCGAAGCGTTCCTCACCCGCATGGACGCGGGCAAGCGCGCGCTCGAGCACATGAAGTCGCAGCAGCCTCACTGACGTGTAACACTCGAGCCTCGACCATGCTCATCGCGCACAAGTTCGGTGGGACGAGCGTTCTCGACGCCTCTCGCATCCGCCACGTCGCAGACCTGCTCCTCGCACGCACCGGAGAACGACAGGTGGTCGTGGTCTCCGCGATGAAGGGTGTCACCGACACGCTGCTCCAGCTCGTCGCGCGCGCAGCGACGGGCGACGCCTCGTGGCCCGTGCAGCTCGAGACGCTCGCCGCACGTCACCACGACGCCGCACGCGCGCTCGTTCCCGATGGTGCCGAGCTGGTCGCCGAGCTCGATCGCGCCTTCGAGTCGCTGCGATCCATCCTGCGCGCGCAGGAGGCCATCGGTGCGCTGTCCGACGATCTGTCCGAGCTCGTCGCGGGCCTCGGAGAGGTGTGGTCGTCACGCATCCTCGCGGCGCATCTCGCTTCGCGCGGTGAAGAGGCGTTGTGGCTCGACGCGCGCGATCTCGTCGTCGTCGACAAGGACATGCTCGGCGCGCACGTCGACTGGACGCTCTCCACGGCGGCGCTCACGAAGGCGCTCCGAGGTCGCACGTACCAGCGCCTCATCGTCCCGGGCTTCGTCGCGCGCGATCGTCGCGGTCGCATCACCACGCTCGGCCGCAACGGCAGCGACTACTCGGGCGCCATCTTCGGCGCGCTGTGCGAGGCCGCCGAGATCCACATCTGGACCGACGTCGACGGCGTGCTGTCCGCCGATCCGCGCCACGTGCCCGAGGCCGTCCTGCTCGGCGAGATGTCGTACTCCGAGGCCTGCGAGCTGGCGTACTTCGGCGCGAAGGTCATCCACCCGCAGACGATGGCGCCGGCGATCACGCGCAACATCCCCATCGTCATCCGCAACACGTTCGCGCCCGAGAAGCCGGGCACGCGCATCACGGCGAGGGGCGACGCGAGCCAGCCGATCAAGGGCGTCACCACGTTCTCGTCGCTCGCGATCCTCAACGTCGAGGGTGCGGGCATGATCGGCGTGCCGGGGACCGCCGAGCGCGCGTTCGGTGCGCTGCGCGAAGCGGGGGTCTCGGTCGTCATGATCTCGCAGGGCAGCTCGGAGCACTCGATCTGCGTGGTGGTCGACGAGCACAAGGCCGCGTCCGGCCGCGAAGCGCTGCTCCGCGCGTTCGCGCGCGAGGTGGGCTCGGGCCAGATCCTCGATGTCACGGCAGAGACGGGCATCTCCGCGCTCGCGGTGGTCGGCGATGGCATGGCGGGTTCGCCCGGCGTCGCGGCGCGGTTGTTCACGGCGCTGGCACGGTCGGGTGTCAACGTGCGCGCCATCGCGCAAGGCGCCTCCGAGCGCAACATCTCCATCGCCATCGACTCGAACGACGCGCCGCGTGCGCTGAGAGCCGTGCACGCCGGCTTCTACCTCTCGGCACAGACGCTATCGGTGGGCATCATCGGCATCGGCAACGTCGGCGCGGCGCTGCTGCGTCAACTGGAGGCGGCGCGCGCCCGTCTGCTCGCGACGCACGGGCTCGACCTGCGCATCTCCGGCATCGCCACCAGCAAGCAGATGCTGCTGCTCGATCATGCGCAAGACGACGGCGCGCTGCCCGCGATGCTGCGCGCGCAGGGCCAGGTGCTCGACCTCGACGCCTTCGTGCAGCACATCAAGCCCGAGCACCTGCCCCATGCCGTGCTCATCGACTGCACGGCGTCCGACGATCCGCCCTCGCATTACGCGGCGTGGCTCGCGCGCGGCATCCACGTGCTCACCGCGAACAAGCAGGCGGGCGCAGGGCCGCTCGATCGCTACGAGCGCATCGCGCGCGCGCGGCGCGGCATCGCGCGCTTCCTGTACGAGGCGACGGTCGGCGCCGGGCTGCCCATCGTGCAGACGCTGCGCGACCTCCTCGACACCGGGGACGACCTCGTCGCCATCGAGGGCATCTTCTCCGGCACGCTCGCCTACATCTTCAACATGTTCGACGGTTCGTTGCCGTTCTCGGAGCTCGTGCGCAAGGCGAAGGCGCTCGGCTACACGGAGCCCGATCCGCGCGACGACCTGTCCGGCCTCGACGTCGCGCGCAAGCTCGTGATTCTCGGCCGCGAGGCTGGACTCAAGCTCTCGGTCGCCGACGTCGCGCTCGAGGGCCTCGTGCCCGGCGCGCTGCTCGGGCTGCCGACGCCGCGCTTCATGGAGCGCCTCGGCGAGCTCGACGCCCCCATGGCAGAGAAGCTCGACCTCGCCACGCGGAGAGGCTGCAAGCTGCGCTACGTCGCGCGCCTCGACGCCAGCGGTGCCGCGAGCGTCGGGCTCACCGAGGTCTCCGTGGATCACGCGTTCTCGCACATCAAGCTCACCGACAACGTCGTGCAGTTCACGACGCGGCGCTACGCGAGCAACCCGCTCGTCGTGCAGGGCCCCGGCGCGGGCCCCGACGTCACCGCCGCGGGTGTGTTCGCCGATCTGCTCCGCGTCGCCTCTGCGCTCGGCGCGCCGCTGTGAAGCGCGCCACCGCGTTCGCGCCTGCCTCCATCGGCAACCTCGCGGTCGGCTTCGATCTCCTCGGCGGCGCCATCGACGGCATCGGAGATCGCGCCACCGTCGAGCGCAACGAGAGCGGCACCGTCACCATCACGAGTATCACCGGGGTCGTCACCGACCTGCCGCTCGACCCCGCTGCCAACACCGCAGGACGCGCGCTGCTTGGCCTTTGCGAGCTGCGGCCCGGTATCGGCTTTCAGCTGTCGCTCGACAAGGGCATCGCGCTCGGGTCGGGGATGGGCGGATCGGCCGCGTCTGCCGTCGCAGCGCTGCTCGCGGCGAACGCCACGCTGAGCGTCCCTGTCTCGCCCATGGAGCTCTACGACCTCGCGCTCCTCGGCGAGGCGGTTGCGAGCGGCAGCGTGCACGGTGACAACGTCGCGCCGAGCCTCCTCGGCGGCATCGTGCTCGCACCGTCGAGCGGCGCGCCGGTGCGGGTGCCGGTTCCCACGTTGCTGTGGACCGCGATCTGTCACCCGCACATGGTGCTGTCCACGCGCGAGGCTCGAGCGGCGCTCAAGGGCGAGTATGCCCTCTCGAGCTTCGTCGAGCAGAGCGAGGGTCTCGCGCTCGTGCTCGCGGGCTGCTACACGAACGATCTCTCGCTCATCAAGCGGGGCCTCCGCGATGTGCTCGTCGAGCCGCGTCGCGCGTCGCTCATCCCGGGCTTCGCCGACGTGAAGCAGGCGGCGCTCGCGGCCGGTGCGCTTGGCGCGAGCATCTCGGGCGCAGGGCCGTCGTTGTTCGCATGGTTCGACGGCAAGCAGGCGGCCGAGCGCGGGGCACAGGCGATGTCCGACGCGTTCTCGACGGTGGGTCTCGCGTCCGATCGCTACGTGTCGCCGGCCGCTGCGCCCGGCGCGAGGGTGGAATAGTGCGCTTCGTCTCGACACGCGGCTCGGCGCCCGCGAGGTCGCTCACCGATGCGATCGCCAAGGGCCTCGCGCCCGATGGCGGGCTCTACGTGCCCGAGGCGATGCCGCGTGCCGATCTCGTGTCGTTGCGAAGCGCGAAGACGCTCGCCGAGCGAGCCACCGCGTTGCTCACGCCGTGGTTCGAGGGGGACACGCTCGCGCCGTCGCTGTCGTCGATCTGCGAGGCCGCGTTCACGTTCGATGCGCCACTCGTGTCTCTCGGCGACGACAGCGTGCTCGAGCTCTTCCACGGCCCGACGGCGGCCTTCAAGGACTTCGGTGCGCGCTTCCTTGCCGAGACGCTATCGCGCGCGGGCGCGGACGGTACGGTGCTCGTGGCCACGTCCGGCGACACCGGCGCCGCCGTCGCTGCTGCGTTCGCGGGTCGGCCCGGCTTCAAGGTCGTCGTGCTGTACCCCGATGGTCGCGTGTCGCCGCGCCAGGCACACCAGCTGGGCGCGTTCGGCGACAACGTGCGCGCGCTCCGCGTGGCCGGTAGCTTCGACGACTGTCAGGCGCTGGTGAAGCGCGCGTTCGCGGACGAGGCACTCACGAAGCAGCACCGGCTTCGCTCCGCCAACAGCATCAGCCTCGGTCGACTGCTGCCGCAGATGGCGTACCACGCGCACGCGGCGATGCAGCTCCCGGGCGCGAGCTTCGTCGTACCGACGGGCAACCTCGGCAACGCCCAGGCGTGCCTGTGGGCGCGTGCGATGGGTCTGCCCATCGATCGAGTCGTGCTCGCCACCAACGCCAACCGCGTCATCGTCGACCTCGTGAACGAAGGCTTGTGGTCCCCGGGCCCGTCGAGGTCCACGCTCGCGAACGCCATGGACGTCGGCGCACCGAGCAACGTGGAGCGCCTGCGCGTGATGTACACCGACGCGCAGCTGTCCGGCGCGGTGTCCGCCGAGAGCGTCGACGACGATGCGATCCGCAAGACCATCGTCGAGACGTGGCGCGATCATCACTACGCGCTGTGTCCGCACACGGCCTGCGCGGTCGCGGTGCGTCGTCATCAGAGTGGCGGTCCATGGGTCATCGTTGCCACCGCGCATCCGGCCAAGTTCGAGAGCATCGTGGAGCCGCTCGTCGGTGCAGAGATCGCAGCGCCTGCCGCGCTCGCCGAGCTGCTCGCCCGGCCGTCGCACGCGGATCCGCTGCCCGCCGACTACGACGCCTTCGTTTCTGCACTTCAGTGAAGGCGCTCGGCGGGACGGATCATCGCGTCACGGTGTTCGAGAGGTCGTCGCGTTCGACCAGCGCGCGAGTCGGTGGCTCACGCCGCTGTTCCAGTGGTGCTCGCTAGTGCGCGAGCGTGACGACGTCGCCGTCGGGCACGAAGATCTTGGCGGCGCGCGGTGCGAGGGTGACGATGAGCGTGCCGCCCGCGTCCGTGGTGATGCCCTGTGTGGCATCACCGGAGAGCACCTCGGTGAGGTGGGTGCCGCCGGCGAATGACGTGAGCATCGAGCTGCCGCCGGTGTTGCTCGCGGAGGTCTCCGAGGCCTTCTGGTCCGACGTGTTCACGACGACGAGCACCGTCTTGCCCATGTAGCTGCGCTCGAACGCGAACACGCCCGCATCCTGCTCGGTGGCGACGTGCGTGGTGGACCACTTCACCGACATCGTGCCGCGACGAAGCGGGGCGTACGCCTTGCGGACGCCGATGAGCTTCTGGATCCACTTGAACGTCGCGCCGGTGGTGTCGTAGCCGGTGCTCCAGAGGACCTCGCGGTTCGTCGGATCGTTGCCACCGTCGAACTCCTGCTCGGTGCCGTAGTAGATGCACGGGATGCCCTGCTCGGTGAGCAGGAAGGAGAGCGCGTTGCGAAGCGCGTCCGGCGACGGCTTGTCGAAGAGGAAGCGCGCGACGTCGTGGTTGTCGATGAAGTTGACCAGCGAGTCTTGCGGCGCGACGTCGATGCCACCGGGCTGCGGTACAGCAGAGTAGTTGGCGGTGACGCGGTCGAGCTGATCCTCGATGGCCTTGGTCGGGCCGTTGTTCTTGAAGACGCCGTCGAAGACCGAGAACTTCTGCGCGAAGTGGAACACCGCGTCGACCTCGTTCGGCGCGGTGAAGCTGCCGTTGAGCACGTCGCTGCCGTCGAAGGACTCGCCGAACATGAAGAAGTGCGACTTCGGCACGGTGAGCGCGGGCACGGTCGCGGCCTGGCTGCCCAGCTGCGTCGGGTCGGGGATCGACTGGCCGGCCACGTACTGGCGGATGCCGGAGCAGAAGTGCTGCCAGAACCCGTGATCCACGTGCTTCAGCGTGTCGATGCGGAAGCCGTCGAAGTCGGCCATGCGGATCCACCGGGCGAACACCGCGGTCATCGCGGCGCGCACGTCCTCGCGCTCGGTGGCGACGTCCTTCAGGCCGCCGGGGAAGTCGCCGTTCACCACCTGGTCGGGGATGCCGTAGTCGGTGATGCGGCCGCGGCGGTGGTACCAGTCGAGGCGCTGGAACAGCTCGGCCCCGTTCGAGGACTGATCCGGGCTCGCGCCAGCGCCCGGCAGCGGCGGGAGCCGATCGATGGCCGCGTCGTAGATCCAGCGCACCGCTGCGGGCCCGGAGAAGCCGAGCGAGGTGTAGCCCTGCACGCCGCGCGAGTCGTAGTCGGGGTCGTACTCGGAGAGGTGTGTGATCACCGGAGGGATCGGGCAGGCCTGCGAGTTGGCCGGAGGCTGCACACCGCAGCCTGCGCCATAGACGGTGTCGTCGGGCTGGCCGTTGCCGTTGATGTCGTAATAGAAGAGCTGACCGATGTGGTTCGTGACGAGGTCGAGGATGACCTTGATGCCCTTTGCGTGGGCCGCCTGCACCATCGTGCGCAGCGCGCCGAGGTCGCCGAAGTGCGGGTTCGGCCGCGTCATGTCGGACTGCCAGTAGCCGTGGTAGCCGTCGAAGCCCGCGTCGGTCTCGAGGTTGCGGACGACAGGTGAGATCCAGATCGCGGTGACGCCGAGCGTGGTGAGGTAGTCGAGGTGGTTCGTCACGCCCTGCCAGTCGCCACCCTGGAAGCGACCGAGCTCGCCGGGCTGCACGCCGTAGTCGTTGGTGACGTCGCCATCGCCGAAGCGATCGACGAGCAGCTGGTACACGACCTCGTCGCGCCAGTCCTCGACCGGCTGCGCCGTCGTCTCGTAGTGCGAGTCGATGGAAGCAGGATCGGGCGCACAGGCTGCCAGGAAGGCCGCGCACAGAAGGAGCGTCTTGTTCATCGATAGCTCGAGTTGAACCACCACTCGACCCCGCCGCCTGCGTAGTGCACGACGTCGTGGAGCGCGCGGAAGTCGCCTGCATTGAAGAGCGCGTCGAGGCCGTCCTGGTTGATGCGCGAGACCTGGTACACGAGGTACAGGTTCGGGCGCGCGAAGCTGCCCTTGCCCGTCGGTGACACGGTCGGAGCGAAGGAGGCGCGGAACACCTTGGGCTTGAGGACGCGTCCGAAGTACGGGTCGAGGCCATCGGACTGCCGGCCCTGGAACGAGATCTCGGTGGCGAGATGGAAGTACTTGCCGAGGTACACCGTGGGTCTCACCGCGACGATGCCCTCGGTGTAGCTCATCGAGTTGTACTTGCCGGAAGCGGCGTCGACGAAGCGGCGCGCGTAGCTCGCGACCATCAGGCCGACGTACTTCGACTCCCAGTTGCCGGCGAACGCACCAACGAGCTCGAGCGCGCCCGTGACCTTGTGCGCGATGGGCAGCGACGTCGGAGCGGTGAGCTCGCCGTACGCGGCGAGGCCGCCGGCGGAGCGGAACCACAGGTTGAGGAACACGTTCGACCTCAGCCAGCCCGAGAGCTGCGCACCGGCGACCCAGCCGAAGTCACGCGGCAGCGGCGTGACGAGACGCGTGGTCGCATCGGTGGTGTCACCGGATGGAAGCGCGTGGAACTCACCGTAGAGCGCGACCTTCGCGCCGTGCGTCGAGCCCTCGCGCCAGAAGCCCTGCGTCAGCTTGAACGAGACGATCGCACGCGGTCGATCGAGCACCGTCGACGACGTGGGCGCGCCGAGGCCGCGCGGCGGCGTGTCCAGCGTCTCGTACTGGTACGCGGAGTCGAGGCGGTTGAGGCCAGCGTGCAGCGCCGCGGTCGTGCGCTTCTTCGTGAAGAGCGCGCCGGCACCGACGGTGTTGAGGTTGTCGAGCGGCCAGTAGTTGAACTGGTACATATCGTCGCCGCGATACGTGCGCGAGCCGACCCACAGGGTGAGCCCCTTCAGTCCGACGTTTTCGACCTCGGCGTACGCGTTGCGCAGGATGAAGTGCGAGTCGAGGCTGCCGGTGTAGTGGAAGAGGTCACCACCCGCGAACGCGGGGACGAGGACGACGCGCCACTTGCGGTACGTGTCGTCGCCGACCTTGCCCGTGTAGTAGAACGCGAGCTCGACATAGGGCGCGAGCTCGTAGCGTGTGCCGTGAGAGACCACGTCGGAGCCGTAGCCCTCGTGGCCGCGCAGATCGGAACCCACGCCGACGCGACCGTACGAGCCGTAGTCGAAGCCGAAGTTCACGGCGTTGTTGTTGCCGGTGTACGTGCTCGGATCGGGGTTGGGGTTGCGGTTGGAGTTGGGCGCGGCCTTCGGCATGCCGATCGTGTTGTCGGCGGGGATCGGCACGTTCGGCGACTGCGGCGGACCGGCCGGAACGCCAGGCGCACCATTCGCAGGCGTCGATGGCGCACCCTGCGCCAGTGCGAGCGTCGGCACCACGAGAACGACCGCGGCGACGAGCGCGGCGCGGATCACTTGAGCTTCGGAGAGACCCACGCCTTGCCCTTGAGCTGCGCGAGCATCTTTCGGTACAGCGCCGACATGCGTCCGGCGTTGGCCTTCGAGATGGCCGCGTCGGAGCCCTTGCCGCCCGAGAGCTCGAGGTACGCGCGGCCGTGAATCTGACCGACGGACTCGTCGAGCTCGTTGAGCTTGAGCGAGTGGTACGTCTCGCGATCGAGCGAGATCTTGACCACGTCCTCGGCGGGACACGCAGCGCTGTGGTCCTTGCACGCGGCCGACCACGTCCCCACGTACGTGAACGACGATAGCTCGGGCACCTTCTCGAAGAGCTGCTGCGCCGTATCGGTGAAGATGTTCATGGCCTGGTTGAAGGAGAGCGTCTCGGCCCACTCGTCCTTGCCCGGCTCCACGTACGGCAGCGTCAGCGCGAGCGACTTCGCGGCGTCGTTGCGCGCGATCTTCTTCTGCAGCTTCCACGTCTTGTCATCGTGGCTGAGGGCCTCGTCGACCTGCTGCCAGAACTCGAGCGGCACCTTGTTGTCGAACGTGGGACCGATCTCGCCCGGCTTCTGAGCGACGGTCGCGATGGGCGAGCGCGGCGGCGTCTTGTACTGCGTCTCGTTGGAGTAGACGGAGGCGACGAGCGTGCCCGGCGGCGAGTCGTGTCGCGTCTCGAGGTGCCGGTAGAGGTACTTCAGCAGCTTCTCGACGTCGTCGTGCTTGGGCCCTTCGGCGACGAGCGCGTGGTACTCGACGGTGTTCGTCTTCGCGTCCGTCGTATCGGCGAGGACCTTGTACTTGACGGGCGAGTCGGCCGGCGATTCGGTCTCGCCTGCAGCCTCGGTGGTACCGGGCGCCGGCGCGTCGTTGGTGCACGCTCCCAGGGAAAGAGCGAGCGAGAACAAGAGAACGGAAACGGTGTGGCGTGACATGGCGGGTCGTCCTTCTTCGTCACGTGACGTGGAGAGGGCGCGACCGTATAATCTATGACGAGCAGGTTCAAGGAGAGTCGTGGGCAAGATCATCGACGCGCAGTTCGGAGGCCGCAACGCTGGAGACCGCTACTGCGTCTCCTGTCGCGAGCGTTTTCCGCGGCGGTCTGCGCTGTGCCCTCGGTGCGGTGGCGCCCTCACGCTGTGGGCCACGCACGCGGTCTCGGCCCAGGAGCGCCGCGACAAGAGCGCGCGCCTCGGCTGGAGCGCGCTCGGGCTCGCGGTGCTAGCCGTCGTCCTCGTCGCTGCGGCGCTCTTCGCCTGAGCAGGCGAACGTCCGCTGCGTGCGATACCGCCCCGGCGCTGTGCGTCAGGGCAACGTGAGCGAGACGCGCGGTCCAGCGTAGAGGAAGCCGGGCGCGCGCTGAAGCTCGGTGAGGAGTGCGTGGTATCGGACGACCGCACCGACGGACCAGCGGTGCGTGACGAGCCAGTCGAAGCCGAAGCCGAGCTCGAGCGCGAGCGCGTTGACCGATGGGAGCAGGGCAGGCGCAGACGAGAAGCGCGCGTCTCCGCGCAGCCCGAGCACGCCGAGGCCGAGGTCGAACGACGGGACGATGCGGACGACGTCGAGCGCGTAGGTGAGGCCAGCGAAGGCGCCGAAGCTCGAGATCGTGCCGCCGGTGGAGAAGCTCTGCAGCCCTGGCGCATCGTGCCAGCCCACGAAGCCCGAGGCGCGCAGCGAGAGCGCGTCCGTGAGGCTGTACGCGACGTCGGCACCGACCCCACCCCCCGATGGGTCGCGCCGGTCGACGAAAGCGAGCGTGTAGAGCGGCTGCACGCCGAGCCGCACGCGACGCCTGTCGGCGTGCGACTCGGTTCCGAACGTGAGGATGGCAAGCAGCACGGGCAACCCCAGCCACGCTCGCTCGGTCCACATGGGCACGACCCGTCGTACCACGCCCGTTCAGTTCCACCCAAGGCGGCCGTGGAAAATGACCGCCGGGTCTGGTACACCGCGTGGCCTCATGTCGAAGTACAACCGGAACAAAGAGAATCCCGCTTCCAGCACCGCGCAGGCCGACGAGTTCGTCGGCTTCTGGCAGCGCGTCGGCGCGAGCATCCGTCCGCACGCGCGAGTGCTCGCCGTCGTCGTCGTCGTTGGCGGCCTGCTGCTGTCTGCAGGCGGGCTCGTCGTCGGCTGGTACGAGCGCCGCGCCGAAGGGGCCACCGAAGCGTGGGCGCGCGCGATGCGCATCTACGACAACGAGCTCGAGGGCGACCCCACCGCGAAGGACGACAAGGACTCGCTCGACAAGACGCCGCGCTATAAGACGGTGAAGGAGCGCGGCGAGGCCACGCTCGTCGAGATCGACAAGCTCCCCGTGGTCCTGCGCAAGGAGTCGCAGCTGTTCCGCGCCGGCGTGCTGTTCGATCTCGAGCGCTTCGACGAGGCCCGCACCGCCTACGACAGCGCAACGGCCGGCGTGACGCCCGCGCTCGGTGCCATCGCGCATGAGGGCGTGGCGCTGTGCGACGAGCAGAACAACAAGATCGACGACGCCATCGCCGCCTACGAGAAGGTCGCGCCCAAGGGCGACAAGGCCACCGCGTTCTACCGTGACCACGCGCTCATGGGCCTCGGTCGCCTCTACGAGAAGAAGGGCGACAAGGCGAAGGCCCTCGATCGGTACAAGGAGCTCGTCTCGACGCTGCCGAACTCGCCGCTCCACGAGGATGCGCAGAACCGTATCAGCGTGCTCGAGGCGTCTTGAACCGAGCTCTCCGCCTCGTCGCCGGCCTCGCCTTCGCTTCGGCGCTTGCAACGGGCGCGACCGGCTGCGCCCAGGTCGCAGCGTTTCGCAAACCTTTCGAGGCGCCTGGCAACGCGCTGCGCGTGTCGTGGCGCAGGCAGATCACGGAGACGCAGCTCTACGGCGGGCACGACACCTACATCGTCGACGGCAAGGCGTTCAAGGCGAAGACCGGCCTCGTCATGGGGTACAAGCCGCAGGAGTTCGCGGCCGCGATCTCCGATGGTACGCGCGTGTTCGTCGGCAGCGCGCACGGCATGATGTGGGCGCTGTCCGCGGCCGATGGCTCGCTCCTGTGGCGCCGTCCGCTCGCTGGGCCCATCTCCTCGGAGCCCGCGTACTTCCCCGAGATCGATCTGCTCGTCGTCGGTGACGACAACGGCGCCCTGTGGGGCCTCGATCCGGCGACGGGGCAGGAGCGCTGGGTCTACCGCGTGCACTCGCCGATCACCGCGCAGCCCGTGTACGCAGAGGGGCTCATCTACTTCACCACCACCGAGGATCGCATCTACGCGGTCGATGCGTCGCGCGGCACGTGGAAGTGGCAGTACGACCGTGAGGCACCCGAGGGCTTCACGATCCGCGGGCAGGGCGGTCCGCTCTACACCAAGGGCCGCATCTACGTCGGCTTCGCGGACGGCTTCCTTGCCTCGCTCGAGGCTCGTACCGGCGACGTCGTGTGGGTGAAATCGCTCGCGGGCGAGACCACGAGCCACTACGTCGACGTAGACTCCACGCCGATCCTCGTCGACGGTACGCTGTACGCGTCCTCTGTCTCGGGTGGCGTGTTCGCGCTGGATCCGAAGGACGGCTCCGTGCACTGGCGCTTCGAGGCCGATGGTGCGTCCAGCATCCGCGTGCACGACGAACGCGTGTACTTCTCGGCTGGTCGCCAGGGGCTGCACTGCCTCGACCTAGCCGGTCGCCTCGTGTGGCGTCAGGAGCTCGCGGGAGCAGGCGAGCTCTCCACGCCGCTCGTCGTCGACGACACGCACGGCAAGGCGTGGGTCGTGCTGTCCGCCGCCGCGGCCGGGGCGTACATCGCCGACGCGCAGACGGGCGTGCTCAGCCAGTTCCTCGAGCCCGGCGACGGCGTCAGCGCGCCTGCCAGCACCGACGGCAAGAATGTCTACGTCGTCTCGAACGGCGGCTTCGTCTGGGCGCTGTCCATCGGCAACCGGCCTCGCGAAGCTGCGCGCAACCAGATGCCGACGATCGAAGGCCTGTAGCGGGGGCTCGGGTGCAGCTGCTCAGTTCATCTGGGCGACGACACCGTCGCGGTCCGTCTCGGACTCGTCGTTCTCGGCCTCGAGCAGCTCGAGGCGGCGGACGAGCTCTTTGAGACGACGCGTACCGCCGGCATCGCGCGTCTTGAACTCGACGCCGAGGCCTTCCTGGCCGATGGTGTGACGGGTCCACGCGACGCGACCCGCGATGGCGAGCGGGCGCAGCGAGCCGGGCGGCGTGATGTCGAGGACGATCTCGGTGCCAGGCGGAAGGAACTCCGTGGTGCGCAGGAATGCGCCACCGGGACCGATGTCCTCGACGTGGCTGGTGTGCGTCTCGCGGTCGAGCGCGACGCGCCAGGCCGCAACGAGCGCGACCGGCAGGCGACGGTGACGCCGCGCCGTCATGTCTTGCACCTCGCCGTGAGCGACGGCGAGCAGGAAGTCGCGGCGACGCGACTCCTGCGCCTGCAGCTCGAGGCCGAGCCCGGCGCGAAGCCCGGTACGGTGACGGCCGGGGCGACGCCACGCCACGAAAGCGCGCATCATCTGGCGATTCGCCAGCTCGGGAAAGCGGACCTCGACGAGCAGGTCCGTACCGACGGGGATCTGCTCCCGCGTCGGATAGAAGACACCGCCGCCCGGCAAGGCCGGCAGATAGTGCTCGATGAACTCGTCCCCGTTACGAAAACGGGCCTTCAAGATCCGCATCGACTACGCCCCCCGATTGCGGGAGACCCATAGCAAAACGTCGCGCAGGGAGCAAGTACGCTTACGCTTTTATGATCGCATTTTGGGAGTCACTCGAACACGAGGCGGCTGTAGCGCTCGGTGAACGTGGGTCCGTAGAGGTAGCGGAGCGGGCCACGCGCGGGTCCGTGCGAGTGGAAGGCGCGGAAGAACGCGTCCTGGGTCTCCTTGCCTCCCGGCCCGGGCTCGGCCTTCGCGATGACCTCGAGTGCGCGGCCGAGCGACGTGGACACCGCGGCGAACGCATCGTTGGCGAGGCGCGGGCTGACCTTCGCGTGGAGGCCGACGCCGGACGCGAGCCCGATTGACCATGCGGGCCCGGACGAGGAGCCGATACGTCCGAACGTCTCGACGAGCGGCGCGAGCGTGTCGAGCGGCAGGCGACCGAGATCACGGGTACCGTACGCGTCCGCGTTCACAGAGATGCGCGTCGGCAGGCCCATGAAGTCGCACGCGAAGACCGGCGCGGCGAGCTCGGGCTCGGGCAGGAGCACCAGCGCGAAGCCCTCGATGAGCGGTCGCTGCGAGATCGTGGAGAGCACCACCTTGCGCAGCTTCGGCGCGCTCCACACGAGCGTGCGGACGGCGCCCCAGCCGAGCGGGCCGTCCGGGTTGGCGACGTCCTGATCGACCGGCAGCGCCTGCAGGCGCAGCGACGACTCGAGGCGCGCGCGGATCCCCGAGCCCATACCCGGGACGTCGACCTCGAGCCGTGCCTTCCACAGCTCCTCGAGGATGCGCAGCTGGCGCATCCCCTCGTCGAGCCGCGTGCGCGCGACGTCGAGGATGCTCACTTGGCCGGCTTCTTCGTGGCCGCGGGCGCCTTGCCGGAGAGCTTCTCGACTAGACCCTCGGCGTGACCCTTGGGGCTCACCTTGTACTCGGCGCTCGTCACCTTGCCGTCTTCGATGACGAAGGTGGAGCGGACGATGCCCATGAACTTCTTACCGTAGAGCGTCTTCTCGGCCCACACGCCGTACTTCTCGGCGACGGCGTGATCCTCGTCGGAGAGCAGCAGGAAGCCGAGCTTCTCCTTCTCGACCCAGCGCGCGTGCTTCTCGACGGAGTCAGGGCTCACTCCGACGACCGTCGCGCCGAGCTTGCCGAACGCCGCGAGGTGATCGCGGATGCCCTGCGCCTGCACCGTGCATCCCGGCGTCGCATCCTTCGGATAGAAGTAGAGCACGAGCCGCTTCGCGCCGAGCTGTGCGAGCGTGTGCTTACCACCGTCGCTGCCGGGGAGCGAGAACGCGGGGGCCTTGTCACCAGGCTTGAGCATCCGGCCTTGGTATCACGGCGCGCCGACCTGCACCACGACCTTGCCGCGTGCGCGCTTGGTCTCGATGCGCGCGTGCGCGGCAGCGACGTCGACGAGCGGATGAATCGAGTCGACGACGGGTCGCAGCAGGCCGCGCTCGACGAGCTGCGCGAGGATCTGGAGGTCGCGGCGCTGCGACTTCACCATCACGACGCGCGCACGCCGATCGCTGTTGAGCGTGCGCATCGTGTCGAAGAAGTTCCGCACCGATGGGATGGTGCTCACGTATGTGCCGCCGTCGGTGAGCGCGCGTTCTGCGTCGAGAAAGCTGCGGTTGCCGAAGATGTCGAAGACGCAGTCGTACGGGCCATCATCGAGCGGATCCCCGGCGCGGTAGTCGATGACACGCTGCGCGCCTAGCGACTGCAAGAGCCAGAGGTTCTCGGCGCTCGAGCTCGCCGTGACGTGGGCACCGAGCACACGCGCGAGCTGGATCGCGAACACGCCGACGCCACCGGAGGCGCCGAGCAAGGCGACGCGCTGCCCGGGCCGGAGCTTGCCGACGTCGCGGAGCGCCTGCAGCCCGGTCAGCGCGGCGAGGGGGAGGGCCGCGGCGTCCTCGAAGGAGAGCGCCTCGGGCATCGGTGCGCACTCCTCGGACCGGGCAACGAACGCCTCTGCAACGGTCCCGCCCTCGAAGCCATTGCTCATGCCGAAGAGGCGATCGCCGAGCTGGGCGCGCGACTCGGGGCCGACGTCGATGACCTCGCCTGCCCAGTCGTAGCCGGTGCCGCGCGGGAAGGTGCGGCCGCTGAGCCAGCGCAGCTTGCCCTTGCGGACGAGGACGTCCTTCGGGTTGAGGCCGGCCGCGCGCACGCGGATGCGCAGCTCCCCCGTGCGCAGCTTGCGATCGGGACGCTCGCCGATGCGCAGCACCGAGGTGTCGCCGTAGCGATCGTAGAGCGCTGCGAGGCTCACAGCTCCTCGAGATCGAGGTCCGCGAGCGGGTTCGTCACGTTGGCCTGCGAGTCGTCTTCCGACGAGGAGAAGTCGGTGATGACCTTCGGCGCGTGCTGCTCGGCCGAGCGCGCGCGACGCTTGCGCGGCACGGTGGATTCGTTGCTGCCCTCGTCGAAGCGCACCGGTGCACCATCCGGCGCCGTGTCGTGCGACGGACGCGGCGGCGGCGCCGGGATGCGCTTCTTCGACGCCTCCTTCGCGATGCGCGTCGGCTGCTCCGGCAGCGCCTTGTGCGGATCGGATCTACGTGGCGGAGGCGACGCGGGGAGGTCGAGCAGGCGCGTGGCCTGCTCGTGCAGCCCCGCCTGGCGCAGCTGCGCGTGCAGGGCGTCGGCGGCGTTGCCCTCGAGCATCATCGTCGCGGCGGTGTGCAGCTCGGCGCGCGTGCGTGGCTTCTGCTGCGGGCTCACGATCTGCGTGTTCTGGGCATGCAGATCAGCATGCTTGTCGCGCGAGTAGATGCCCGTCTTCTGCGGCTCGAGGTCGGCGTGCGACAGCTCCACCGACATCGACGCCGGCGAGAAGCTCTTGAAGAGCGCATCCTCCGGCAGCGCGTCGGCGATGAGGTTGACGCCGACGCGACTCGCGTCTCCGGTCTCGATGACCCAGCTCTCTAGCTGCCGGAGATCGCGATCGATCTCGTCCTTGAACAGCGAGCGAAGGTAGCGGCCGAGCGTCGCACGGCGATAGCCCGGGTGGTACCGCTCGAGGTAGCCGAACAGCTCTCGCGAGAGCTCGCGCCCCGTCTGGTAGCGATCGGTGCGCTGCCGCTGCATGACGCGATCGACGATGTCGACGAGGTCCTGCGGCAGGTCGGGGCGAAGCTCCCGCGCGCCGCGCTTCTTCGCGTCGCGCACCGCGAAGATGAGCTCCACCTCGGTCTGCGCGATGAACGGCGCCTCGAGCGTGAGCAGCTCGTACAGCACGCTGCCGAGTGAGAAGAGGTCGGAGCGTCCGTCGAGCTTGCGGCCCATCGCCTGCTCGGGGCTCATGTACTTCACCTTGCCCTTGATGACGCCGGTGCGCGTCTGCACACGGGTCAGCGTGGCCTTCGCGATGCCGAAGTCGCAGAGCTTCGCGTCGCCCTCGTACGAGCACAGGATGTTCGAGGGCGACACGTCGCGATGCACGATCTGGAGCGCCCGCCCGTCGGCGTCGTGCTGCATGTGCGCCGCGTGCAGGCCATCGGCGACGTGGGCGATGATCCACGCGACGTGCTCGACGGGGATCATCGTCTTCAGCTGGCGGTGCTTCTCGAGCACCGCGCGCACGTCCTTGCCGTCGACGAACTCCATCGCGATGAAGTACTCGTCGCCCGCCTGCGAGAACTCGTACACGCGCGCGATGGCCGGGTGATCGAGGATGGCCGTGAGCTTGGCCTCGTCCACGAGCATGCGCAGGAAGTCCTCATCGTTCGTGAGGTGCTGGAGCACGCGCTTGACGGCCACCATGCGCACGCGACCCTCCGAGTCGAAGGTCTTCGCGCGATAGATCTCGGCCATGCCGCCGAACGCGATGCGGTCGAGGAGCTGATACCGCCCGAGCTGTGTAGCCTGTGGCATAATCGAAGGCGTCCCTCCGTTATCGTATCACCACGTCCGCACCGAGGTGCCATGCGCAAGAGACTCGTTTTGACTGTGTCCGTTGTCGGTCCGGCTCTGGCTGCGGTTCTCGCAACCGTTCTTGCAGGTGCGTCCGTTGCGGAGGAGGCGAAGGACCCGTCGTATGCCGTGAAGGTGGACGTGCCGGCGGCCAAGGCGGGCCAGCACACCGTCGTGAAGCTCCACGTGAAGCCCGGACAGGGCTACCACATGAACAAGGAGTTCCCTGTCGGTGTCACGCTGAACCCGACGGCGGGCATCAAGGCAGACAAGCCGCACCTCGGCAAGGCAGACGCGGCTCGCTTCGAGGAGGCGGGCGCCGACTTCGACCTCGACCTCGTGGCTGCGACGCCGGGCAAGCAGGTCGTCACCGCGGACATGAAGTTCGCCGTGTGCTCGGCCACCGCCTGCGAGCCCAAACGCGAGAAGGTGAGCTTCACGCTCGAGGTCAAGTGAGCGACGGCGGCGACGCGGCTCGCGACGCGCTCCTCGAGATCGGCGGCAACGTCCGCGACACGTACGGTCGCACGCGCCGCGTGATGGCCTTCGACGAGCTGTACGCGCTCGCGCGCGCGGAGCCGCGCCGCTTCCTGCGTTCGTCCGCGCAGTACGCGAAGGATTGCTTCGATCACTTCGGCACCACCGAGGTGCGAACGCCGCGCGGCATGGTCACGCGCTGGAAGCTCTTCGATCTCGCGTTCGACGAAGGCCGCGATCGCCTCATCGGCCAGGAGGACATCCAGGCCGAGCTCTACCGCATCCTCGGCAACTTCGTCCGCGGCGGTCAGACCAACAAGCTCGTCCTTTTGCACGGGCCCAATGGCTCCGCCAAGTCCACGACGTGCGCCTGCATCGCCCGCGGGCTCGAGCACTACTCGGGCCTCGACGAAGGCATCGCGTATCGCTTCAACTGGATCTTCCCGTCGCAGAAGATCACGAAGTCGGGGATCGGCTTCTCGGGCCATACGTCGGGTGCTTCTGGAGGCATCTCCGCCGAGGTGTCGCCGCAGCAGAGCTTCGCGTACCTCGACGACGACATGATCGACGCTCGCCTCGTCGACGAGCTGCGCGACAATCCGCTCTACCTCCTGCCGCGCGAGGAGCGGGCGAAGCTCGCGAAGCTCGCGCAGCAGAAGGACCCGACGTTCGTGGTCCCGGATGCGTTGCTGCACGGCGAGCTCAACCACAAGAACAAGCAGATCTTCGAGGCGCTGCTGCTTGCCTACAAGGGCGACTACCTGAAGGTCCTGCGCCATGTTCAGGTCGAGCGCTTCTACCTCGCGCGTCGCTACCGTGAGGGCCTCGTGACCGTGGAGCCGCAGCTCGCGGTCGACGCGCAGTCGCGGCAGATCACGATGGACCGGTCGCTCCAGGCGCTGCCGCCGGCGCTCCAGTCGCTCTCGATGCACGAGTACCAGGGCGAGCTCGTCGACGCGAACCGCGGCATGATCGAGTACGCGGACCTCCTCAAGCGCCCGCTCGAGGCCTACAAGTATTTGCTCAACACCGTCGAGCAGGCAGAGGTGAACGTCGGCCCGACGATCCTGTTCCTCGACACGCTCTTCCTCGCGTCATCCAACGAGTCGCACCTCGCCGTGTTCAAGGAGGTGCCCGAGTTCCAGTCGTTCAAGGGGCGCCTCGAGCTCGTGCGCGCGCCGTATGTGCTCGACTACAAGGTGGAGCAGGCCATCTACGATCAGGCGGTGACGCCGGCGGCCGTCGGGCGGCATGTCGCGCCGCACGCCACGCACGTCGCGGCGCTGTGGGCGGTGCTCACGCGCATGCGCAGGCCGATCCCCGACCGCTACGGCAAGTCGCTATCGGAGGTCGTGGGCAAGCTCTCGCCGATGGACAAGGCGGAGCTGTACGCGCGAGGGAAGCTTCCGGAGGGCGTGACGCCGGAGCAGGGGCGCGAGCTGGAGGGCAACCTCGACAAGATCTACGGAGAGAGCGACTCGTACCCCAACTACGAGGGCCGCACGGGTGCGAGCCCGCGCGAGATGAAGACGCTGCTCTTCAACGCCGCGCAGAACACTCGGTACAGGTGCCTCTCGCCGCTCGGTGTGTTCGACGAGCTCGAGGAGCTCGTCAAGCACGTCACCGTGTACGAGTTCCTCAAGCAGGAGCCGCTGCCGGGCGGCTACCACGAGAACAAGCGGTTCATCGGGCTGGTGCGCGATCGCTATGTCGAGATCGTGGATGAGGAGGCGCGCACCGCGATGGGCCTCGTCGACGAAAAAGAGTACAGCGGCCTGCTCGGGCGCTACGTCACGAACGTCTCGCACTGGAGCAAGAAGGAGAAGCTGCGCAACGCAGCGACCGGGCGGCTCGAGGAGCCGGACCAGGAGCTGATGGCCGACGTCGAGAAGACGCTCGGCGTCACCGACAAGCCGGAGCAGCACCGCCACGATCTCATCAGCCGCATCGGCGCGTGGTCGATCGAGCACCCGGGGAAAAAGCTCGACTACGCGGAGGTCTTCCCGCGCCAGCTCCAGCAGCTGCGCGAGGCGTACTTCGCCGACCGGAAGAAGATCGTGAAGAAGACCCAGGAGGATCTGCTGCTGTTCCTCAACGAAGGTGAGGCGCGCGCGCAGGCGCAGCTCACGCCCGAAGCGTTCGTTCGCGTGAAGACCACATTCGAGAACCTGCGCGACCGCCATGGCTACAACGTCGACTCCGCTCGCGACGCGATCGGGTTCCTGTTGCGCCGTCGGTACAGCTAGTCGTTTCAGCTGTTTGACTTTATTTTGTGTCCGATACCACGGAGTTCACCAGGAATTCTCTTGGTGTAGCGGGGGGCATTGTCGGTATACAACGCGCCATGTCGCTCGCCCGAGATCGGATCGTCTGTACCTTCGCCGCCGCGCTCTCGCTCGCCGGCTGCAGCGGCAGGAGCGGTACGCAGGGGACCGGCGACATGGCCCGCGCGCCGGTGAACCTGGACGGCTTCATCGACCCCGGCATGGTCACTCCAACGGACTTCGCGGCGGCGGACCTGCCTCCGACGTACGAGACGATCTGGGCGCACACGGGCACGACGCTCTACACCGTCGACCCGTCGACGTTCGCGCTCACGACCATCGGCGACTTCAACGGCCCCGAGGACATGACCGATCTCGCCGTCACCCCCGATGGCAAGGTCTACACGGTGTCGCGCACCGGCGTGTACAGCGTCGACCAGAACACCGGCGAGGCGACCACGCTCGCCACCGGCATCTCGTCGTCCAACGTCGCGCTCACCTTTCGCCTCGACGGCAAGCTCCTCGCCGCCGATCAGGCCGGCAACGTCATCATCATCGACACGACGAACGGGAGCACGACGACGCTCGGCAAGTACAGCTCGAACATGTCGTACGACACCGCGGGCGACCTCGTCGCGGTGGCCGACGGGACGATGTACGGCGTCTCCACGAAGGCCCCGAACATCAGCGACAAGAGCAACGTCCTCATCAAGGTCAACACGTCGACCGCGAAGGCGACCACCGTGGGTTCGATCGGCTTCACGGGCGTGTTCGGGACCGCGTACAGCGGCGGTCGCGTCCTCGCGTTCACCAAGACCGGCCAGATCATCCAGATCGACCCGTCGACGGGCGCGGGCACCCTCGTCGCCACGCATACCGGCACCGCGTTCTACGGCGCGGGCACCTCGCCGCTGGTTCCCATCCTCTAGACGAGGAACCAGCGCGCTTGTCGCGCGCGTTCCAGAGGCGACCGCCCGAGCGCGAAACGTGGCGCGACGCGCTGTCGCTCTTGCCTCGCGCGTCGCTGCCGGCTATACCCACTCGATATGCTGCACCTCGGCAGCCTCAGTGAAACCCTTCGTGCTGGCGGCGTCACGCTGGCGATCATCCTGCTCTCGTCGGTGCTCGTGCTCGCGGTCGCGCTCGAGCGAGCCATCGCGCTGTGGGGCTTTCTCCACCGCGCGCGCACGCTGAGCGAGAACGTCAAGCGCGGGCTCTACCGCGGAGCGATCGCCGAAGCGCGCGCTGCGTGCGAGCGCTCCACGTCGCTGGCAGGCGAGATCTTCCTCATCGGTTTCGAGCGCCATGGTCGGTCGTCGGCGCAGGCGCTCGAGGCTGCGGTCGATCGCGAACGTCAGCGCGTCGCGCTCGCGCTCAAGGGTCAGCTGTGGATCCTCGGCACCATCGGCGCCGTCGCTCCGTTCGTCGGGCTCTTCGGCACCGTGTGGGGCATCCTGCGCGCCTTCGAGCAGATCGGCGCGAGCAAGCAGGCCGGCATCGACGTCGTCGGTCCCGGCATCGCCGAGGCGCTCGTCACCACCGCGGCGGGCATCGTCGTCGCGATCGAGGCGGTCATCGTCTACAACTACTTCATGGCTCGCCTCGGTCGCATTGCGCTCGAGCTGCGCCTGATGACGGAAGAGTTCTGCGAGCTCCTGCGCGACATGAAGATCGACGCACCGAAGGCCGAGCCCGCGCCCGTCGTCACCGAGAAGACCTGACATGTCGATGAGCGGTCCGAAGGGTGACGGTGAAGACGGCGATATCTTCGTCGACATCAACATCACGCCGCTCACCGACATCTTCCTCGTGCTCCTCATCATCTTCATGGTGACGTCGTCCATCACGGCGTCCGACTCGGCGGCGCGCGCCGGCGTGAAGGTCAACCTGCCCAAAGGCGCCGCGAAGGACGTCGCGGCCTCCGGCAAGGACATCACCGTCGCCATCACCACCGACGGCAAGATGGTGGTCGACGGCAAGGAGGTCGCGCCGGACACGCTGAAGGCGAAGTTCGTCGAGGCGCAGCAGAAGGACCCAGACACGCAGGTCATCGTGCAAGCCGACGAGGCGACGCACCACGGTCGCGTCGTTGCCGTCATGGAGCTCGCGAAGTCGGCCGGCCTGCGACGGCTCGCGATCGCGACGCGCCGCGGGAAGTGATGCGGGCCGCGGTCGCGGTCGCGGTGCTCCTCGCCCTCGGCAAGACTGCGACGGCCGACGCGCAGCTCGTGACGCCGCCGCACCTGAGCGAGCTGTCGCCGAGCGGCTTCTCGGTGCTCTTCGAGACCGATCGCGATGTGGAGGCCAGCATCGAGCTGTCGCGTCGTGACGGCGCGTTTTCTCGCGCGGCAGGTGATCGCGGCCGGCTGCATCGCATCCGTGTGACGGGGCTCTCGCCCCTCGAGTCGGTGAAGTATCGCGTCGTCGTCAGCGGTCAGGTGCTCGCCACGGCGACGGCGCGCTCCGGCCCGTCGGACGGGGCCAGTGCGCTCGACTTCGTGGTGTTCGGCGACACGCGCGGAGGACGCGCCGCAGACCGTGCCTGCATCGACACGGCGCGAGCGCTGAACCCAGCGCTCGTGGTGCACACAGGCGACTACGTTCCAGTTGGAGGCGATGAGCGGTGGTGGCGAGCCGCGCTGATGAACGAGTCATCGCTCATGCAGGAGACGCCGCTGTACCTCGCGGTCGGCAACCACGAGCTGCTCGCTGATCCCGACGCCCTCCTGGCACGGCGCTTCCTCGCGCCGCCCGCCGACGGGCCGATGTACTACACGTTCCGTGTCGGCCCCGCGCGCTTCGTCGTGCTCGACTCGAGCCATATGTCGCCGCCGCAGGTCGCGTGGCTCGACAAGGCGCTCACCGCCGCTTCGAAGGAGGTGGGCAGACCGCACGTCTTCGTGTTCCTGCACCACCCACCGTACTCGACCGGCGATCACTGCGGCTCCGCGAGTCAGCAGCGCGGGATGCTCGAGGTGCTCTCGCGCCACAAGCCGAGCGCGGTGTTCGCAGGCCACGATCACGCATACGAGCGGCTCGAGGCGGGCGGCATCCGCTACTTCGTGAGCGGCGGTGGTGGTGCGCCGCTGTACGCGTCCAGCGACTTCTGCAGCGACGAGGACAAGCGCGCTCTCAAGGTGTATCGCGCCGAGTACCACATCCTCCGCGTGAGAGTCCGCGGCGCCGGCGTCGAGGTCGAGGTGCTCAGGCCCGGCGAGAGCGACATCGAGACGGTGCGCTGGAAGGACTGACTACTCCTCGAGCGAGAGCACGAACTCGACGATGCGTGACGCAACGCCATCGGGATCCTCGAGGTAGGGGCTGTGCGACATGCGCGGTGGCTCCTCGATGATGGCCGTGTCCGGCAGGTGCTTCGCGAAGAAGTCGAACGACTCGCGCGGCAGGATGCGATCGTCCTTGCCCCACCACAGCAGCGTCGGCACCGTCAGGTGCTCGAGCTCCGACGGCTTCAGCAGATCCTGCGGGCCAATCGTCATGAGCAGCGCCTGCAGCTCGGGGATGGCGAACTTCCGGCTCACCCCCCACGCGAGGAGGCGACGCAGCCGCGACTTGTCGACGAGCAGGCGATCGACGAACGCGAGCGCATCCGCGTAGCTCTTGAGCTGGAACTGCTTCAGCAGCTGCGCCAGCTCGGGCTCGGTCATGCCGGCACCGGCCGGCGAGGCGAGCATGAGGCCCTTCACCTTCTCGGGACGCGCGAGCGCGTAGTAGATCGCCGCGAGGCCGCCCATCGAGTTGCCGAAGATGACCGTGGGCTCGTCGACGAGGCGATCGAAGAACTCGATGATACCGGCGCGCAGCTCGGCGCCCGTCGTCCCCACGGGAGGCGCAGCCGACGTACCGTGCGCGGGGAGCTCGGGCACGATGATGCGGCCCACGTGCGGACGCAGCAGCTCGATGAGCTTGGCGTAGTGCACGGCCTCGGCGGAGAAGCCGTGGACGAGCATGAGGGGCGTCTTGCCGCCGCCGTGACCATCGAGCGCAGTGAGCGCACCGATGCGCGTGGGGATGCTACGCTCCGAGAATCCGGCGCGTCGCAAGGCGTGGCGCGCGCGGACCTCGTACAGGCCAATCATCTTGTCGAACAACGCGTCGAACACTCGCCCGAGTATCACACGCATCTCGCGACCGTCGAATTTGCGCGTCCTCGTGCCCAGAGCATGAGCCAGCACAGCAAAGGTCGTGTGCTGCGCTGGCTCAACGGCCCCGAAGGCGTGCCGTGGGGCGCCGATCCCAACGACTACGATCCTGCCGCGGTCGAGCAGACGCTCGGCAGCATCGGCCAGCTCTTCGGCGAGGAGCCGTGGCCTCGTCGTTACTTCCCGCTCGATGTGCAGGGCATGGACCGCATCCCCGACGCGCCCGCGATGATCGTGAGCAACCACTCCGGTGGCACGACCATCCCCGACGTGTGGGGCTTCATGGTGGCGTGGTACCGGCACTTCGGCGTGAAGCGACCCCTGCACCCCCTCGCGCACGAGATGATCGTCTCGACACCCATCGTAGGGCCGTACTTCGCCAAGCGCGGCATCTTGCGCGCGACCAACGAGCTCGCGCGCGCGGCGCTGCAGGACTTCCGGCGCGACATCATGGTGATGCCCGGCGGCGATCTCGAGACATGGCGTCCGTGGAGGCGTCGCTACGAGGTCGACTTCGGCGGTCGTCGTGGCTATGCGCGCCTCGCGATCAAGACCGGCACGCCCATCGTCCCCGTCGCACACGCCGGCGCGCACGGCACGTTCATGGTGCTCAGCGATGGTCGCTGGCTCGCGCGCGCGCTCCACCTCGACACCTTCGCGCGCGCCTCCGTGTTTCCGGTATCGCTCGCGCTGCCATGGGGCCTCGCCATCGGTCCGCTACCGCACATTCCCATCCCCGCGAAGCTGCACTACCGCATCGGCGCGCCGATCATGCCGCCGGCCATCGAGCCCGGTGCCACGCCCAGCGACGAGCAGGTCCGCGCCATGGACGATGCGGTCCGGGGCTCGATCCAGAGCATGCTCGACGGCCTCGATCCCCGGCGCGCCAGCTGACGCGACAACCTCCGCGCGAAGGACATCGAAAAGCATATGGACGACACGATCGAGCTCCACGGTCCGGACCTCACGAAGGACACCAGTGTGGCCGACCTGGGCGACGGCAAGATGCTGCTCGGCCACGCACACGGCGAGCCGGTGCTGCTCGCTCGCCGCGGTGACGAGATCTTCGCCGTCGGCGCCACGTGCACACACTACAGCGGGCCGCTCGCCGAAGGACTCATCGTCGGTGACGAGGTCCACTGTCCGTGGCACCACGCGTGCTTCAGCCTGCGCACGGGCGAGGCGAGCGCGCCTGCGATGAATCCGATCCCGTGCTACGCGCTGGTACGCAAGGGAGATCGGGTGACCGTCGGCGAGAAGCTCGATCCGAAGCCGCGCGAGAAGCGGGGTGGGGGACAGGTCGTCATCGTGGGCGCAGGGGCCGCGGGTGCGCTCGCGGCCGAGTCCCTGCGACGCCACGGCTACGACGGCAAGGTCGTGCTCCTCGGAGCCGAGGGTACACCGCCCATCGATCGCCCCAACCTCTCGAAGGACTACCTCTCCGGCGACGCGCAGGAGGAGTGGATGGAGCTGCGCTCTGCCGGGTTCTACGCGGAGCAGCGCATCGACTTCCGACCCGACGCCAGGGTCGCGTCGCTGGACACGACGAAGCAGCAGGTCGTGCTCGCGACCGGTGAGGTGCTCGCGTACGACGACCTCGTGCTCGCGACGGGCGCAGAGCCCATCAAGCTCGACGTGAAGGGCGGCGAGCATGCGCACGTCCTGCGGACGCTCGCCGACTCGAAGGGCATCATGGAGCTCGCGAAGTCGGCGAAGCGCGTGGTCGTCATAGGGGCGAGCTTCATCGGGCTCGAGGTCGCGGCATCGCTCAGGAAGCGCGGGCTCGAGGTCCACGTCGTGGGGCCGGAAGCGCAGCCGCTCGTGCGCGTGCTCGGCGAGCAGCTCTCCGCGATGGTGCGCAAGATTCACGAGGACAAGGGCGTGGTGTTCCACCTCGGCAAAAAGG
>JBDTCO010000097.1:0-28702 GCA_039923495.1 Polyangia bacterium | reverse complement strand
CGCGCGTGCGACGCGAGCCGCTTGCCGCGATAGAAGACCTCGACGGTGGTCGCCGTCGAGCGCAGCTCGACCTGCTCGTGGACGAGCGCGTGCGGCACCGAGTAGTAATGCCCGTCGAGCTCGACGTGATAGTCGATGTTGACGCGGGCATGCTTCCACTCGCCGTACACGAATCGCGTCGCGGGCAGCGGCGTCAGCGCGGGCTTGTCGATGCGCTCGTGGAGCTCGCGCCGGCTCGCCTTGTACACGCGCATCGGTCGATCGTTCAGCTCCTCGAGCAGCGCCCAGATCGCCTCGTTGAGCGCGTCGATCGAGAAGAAAGTCTGATTGCGGAGCCGCGCCAAGATCCAGCGCTGCGCGATCAGCACCGCGCCCTCGACCTTCGCCTTGTCCTTCGGGCGATAGGGTCGCGCCGGCAGCACCGTCGTGCCGTAGTGCGTCGCGAGCTGCTCGTACGTGCGCTGGATGCCCGGTTCGTACCAGCACGACCTCGTGACGCCCGACTTGAGCTGATCGGGCACCAGCGCCGACGGTGAGCCGCCGAAGTACTCGAGCGCGCGGATGTGGCTCTGGATGAAGTGCGGGCCACGCTGCGACGGGCTCGCCTCCGCGTACGTGAAGTTGGAAGCGCCGAGCACCGCGACGAAGAGCTCGACCTCGACGCGCAGCGCTGTCGCAGGATCGACGTAGCTCGGCTTGCGTCCCGAGTAGTCGACGAAGGCCTTGTCGCCGGCGCGATGGTCCTGACGCATCGAGAGCTGCTTGGTCTTGAGCCAGCGTCGGTAGTGCTCGCAGAAGGCCGTGTAGCGATAGCCGTCGGGGTGCTGCTGCAGGTACTCGAGGTGCAAGAGCTCGAGCGTCACGCTCGGCCGCAGCCGCTCGGCGTGCACCAGTGTCCAGTCGGGCATCGGTCGCTGCGCGGTCTGCGGCAGCCTCGGCCCGTAGAGCTGCGCTTCGAGCACCTGCTCGTCGAGCGCTTCCACGGTCGCCCAGCTCATGCCGGCGGCCTCCGCCCGGCCGACGACCTTGCCGACCGCCCCTGCGGACAAGCCGACGCTCTGCGCGACCTCTCGGTGCGTCTGCGCCAGCACCCACTTCTGTCTCAGGATCTCTCGTACGTGCCGCATGTTCAGTCGCTCCGTGGCCATCGCGCCTCCTGGCGCGACAGTCCGATCGACCGCCCCTGCGTCGCTACACCAACAGCTCTTTCACCTTGTTCCGGCTTTGATCACGATGGTCCGATCCGCGTGATCACGATGGCCCGATCCCGGTGATCACGATGGTCCGATCCGCGTGATCACGATGGTCCGATCCTGGTGATCACGATGGCGCGTTACACGCAGCCAGCGACGGGAAATATGCGGAAACTATGCGCGAACTATACGAATTCTGCGTGTTAAGGCGTGTTGAGCCAATCGCATGAAGCGTGATGGGACACGACGCATCGCCGACCCCGCGTCCGAGCTCCATGGAAAGGTCGCGCTGCGTCGGTTGCGCGACCTGCTCCGGCTCGAGGACCCCACGGTTCGACACATCCCGGATGCCCGCCTCGCAGCGGTCACCCACCTGTCTCGATGCAAGCCAGTCCCCGTCGCCAGCACTCGAACGTCGCACCTCGCGATCCCCGAGAGTCGCAAGCGCTGCTGCGGCGAGGCCCTCGCCATCAAGTACCTCAGCGCCGAGCGTGGCGTTCACAGCGCGGTGCAGCCGCTCTACGAGGCCATCGTGAAGGCCGAGCCCGCGCTTCGCGATGTTGCGGCCCTGCTGCAAGCACCTCTCGACTCGATGCTGCGCGCCATCGGCGAGCAACGTGGCGAGCGCTCCACCAGCTCGAAGCCGCTGTCCGTCGAGATCTCGCGCCCCGTCGAGAACCCGCCGCTCCTCTGGCTCGTCGATGCGTTGCGCTCGCTCTATACCTCGGCCAGCGACGACGCTCCGTCGCATGTTCTGAACGAGCAGCTCGTGCTCTTGCTGAACGCTGTCGTCCTCGCCACGAACGTGCGCAACCAGCTCGAGACGAACCTCCGGGAGCGCTTCGCCCTGCCTGCCTTGCACGCGCCGTCGACCGGGAGTGGCGGGCCGGGTCTCGGCTTCCTCAACGAGCTCTCCCGTCTCCTCGCAGAGACGGGGCATGAACCCTCCGAGGTTGCGCATTTGCTGCCTGATAAGAGCGGCTCCCTCGGCGCAGCGAATCGCGCACGCGAGCGTGTACGCCCCGCGAAGCGAAAGAAGCGTCCTCGCTGAAATTGAGCCGCAGCACGTCCTCGCCGGGGAAAATTCGCGCGGATTGTCTGCTTCGACAACGGTCTTCCCGTCGGGCTTCTTGGAGTCATCCATGCCTGATGTCCGTCGATCTCTTCGTTCTGTCCGAGCGCCTCGAACGCGGGCGCCATGAGCGCGGGTCGCGATGGCGTCGTGGTGTCGCCCTACCTCACCACCAAGGAAGCCGCCGCGTACCTCCGCTACGCCTCACCGTCGGCGATTCGCACGCTGAAGATGAAGGGGGCGCTTCGACCCGCCGGTCGCCGCGGCGGAACCGATCTTTACCGACGGGAAGAGCTTGATCGCTTCGTCTCTGCTGGCTGCTCGGCTAGTGTGGAGGGTGGACGGTCCGAGATTCCCGGAGAGGCCGATGAACATGTCGACATGGACGGCGGGATTGACCGCCACCCATCACCGGGGAGTTTGGAAGACGAAGGACGGCTATCGCGTGCGCATGCGCGTGGTGGATCCGAGAACGGGCATGCGAAAGGAGGCGAACCGAAGCTACGAAGGAATCGGAATCAAGGAGGCGCTCAAGAGGCAGGTGCTGCTCCGCGACGAGCTCCTGGCCGACAACGTCCCGATCGAACGAGTGCGAGTTGGGGAATTCGCGCGCTCGTGGATCAAGACGAAGAAGGCCATCGTCGATAGGTACACCCTCACGAGCTACGCGGAGGCTCTCGACAGCCACGTGCTCCCCATTCTGGGGAACTTCTTCTACGACGCGGTCGGGCATCTCGAGGTGCAGGGCATGGTGAACGAGCTGCTGGGGAAGCGGAAGAAGAACGGCGAGCCGTACGCTCGACGCTCCGTCGAGGACTTCTACGACGTCTTCCGCAACATGACGAAGGACGCGATCGCGCATCTGAACCTGGATCGCGACCCGACCCTCCGCATCTCGTTCGGCAACCACGCGCATCGGGAGACCAAGCCCAAGGCCACCATGGCCGAGTGCCTGGCCGTGCTCACCGCGATGAAGGCGAAGCGACCGGGCTCATTCGCGCTGCTTCACACGGGTGCGTGCACGGGGCAGCGGTTCTGCCACGTGTCTGCGCTGAAGTGGGGCGACGTCGACTTCGACGCGAGGTTGATCCGGTTCTGCCGCAAGCAAGTCCGCGGCGTCGTCGGACCCATCTCGAAGAAGAAGCCGGCGCCAAAGGAGACGCCTCTTCTGCCCGAGCTCCAGCAGACCCTCGAAGACCACAAGGAGCGCATGAAGAAGCTCGGCTACTCGACGGAGGCAGACGCCTGGGTGTTTCCCAGTCGCATGCTCACGCTCAAGCAGCCCTCGGCGCTCTTCACCGCGCTCCGGAACAGCGAGAAGGACGCGGGCGTCACGGCCCACGTCACGCCTCATCGCATGCGGTACGCGTTCAGCGACCTCCTGCGACTCGCCGGGGTCGATCAGGTCACGCGCCGCCTCATGATCGGGCACGTGACCGAGGAGATGCAGGAGCACTACAGCTCGGTCCTCATGGACGAGAAGCGAGACGCGATGATCGCCGTCGCGTCGAAGCTGGCGGAGCTGCGGAGCACCGCCGCCATGGGTGATAAAAAGGGTGATAAAAAGGGTGATACGCGGGGTGATACCCCCGAAAAAGCGAAGGCTGCGTGAGGTAAACGCCCTCTAGCAGCCTCTGTTTTCAGCTAGTTAAATGGTCGGGGCGACAGGATTCGAACCTGCGGCATCCTGGTCCCAAACCAGGCGCGCTACCAGACTGCGCTACGCCCCGAGGGGTCTGGGAATACCCGAAGTCGGCGGTGGTTGCACGTTCAAGTTGCTATGATCGCCGCGTGCGTCCTCTCGTCGTCCTGTCGTTGATCTGTGCACCGCTCCTCGCGCTCGCCGCGCCGACGCCCATCGACGTGCTCATCGCGTACAAGCGCGAGGTCGTGACGCAGCTCGAGTGGACCCAGCACAAGATCGACGCCGACCAGATCCTCGTCGAGATCCGCGCCGGCGACTGTTCGCACGCCTTCGGACGCGAAGGCGACTGCGCAAAGCCCGAGTCGCGCGCGCGGCTCATCGGCACCATCGAAGGCCTCATCACCGAGCGCCACCACGTCGCCTACACGCGCGAGCAGACCATGGTCCCCATGAGCCTCGAGCAGCGCCTCAAGGATCGCATCGTCAAGCTCGACAGCTCCATCGCGAAGCTCCGCGCCGGCAAGTCGAGGGGCGTCTACTGCGACGGCAAGCACACCAAGCTCGACCTCGGCGACGGCTGCTACGACCTCGGCGCCCAGTGACCGTCACTACGTGGCGGCCGACGGGGTAGCAAAATGCTACCTTGGTTGCTACGCTGGACGTCATGGGCCAGCCAGTGAAGCTCTCGAGCCAGCTCGTGACCGACGCGCGGGTGGCGGGCGAGATCGAGGAGCGCTCCCTAGCCGGACAGATCGAGCTGTGGGCGCGGCTCGGACGCGCGCTCGAGCCGTTCCTGCGCACGCACGAGCTCATGCGGCTCAAGCAGCGCGGTGACGCGGTCCCCCTCACGGAACGCCTCGCCGACATCGACACCGACGCGGGTCGTCGCCGCACCGCTGCGTACGCGGCGACGCGACCGTTCCCGCACTTCGAGCCGCACGAGCGCCACGGCTACCTCGTCAAGATCGACGAGGACGGCACGCGCACCGTCGGACGCTTCGTGAAGCGAACGTGGACCCCGCTTCGCAAGCGCTAGGTCTCGACGCGCGCCCGATCGTCGTCGCCATCGCGGGCCCCACCGGCGCCGGCAAGTCGACCTTCTTTCACGCGCACCTCGCGCAGACCGGCCTGCGCTTCGTGAACGCGGACGATCTGGCACGCGAGCTCGGGCTCGATGCGTACGCCGCGGCCGAGCTCGCAAAGAGCGTGCACCGCGGGCTCGTGCAGCAGCGCGCGAGCTTCGTGTTCGAGACGGTGTTCTCCGATCCCGTCGGCGACAAGGTGCGCTTTTTGCGCGAGTGCCAGGCGGCGGGCTACACGGTCCTCGTCTGCTACATCGCGCTCGACGACGCGGGCTTCAGCGAGGAGCGCGTGGCCATGCGCGTCCTGCAGGGCGGCCACGACGTGCCGACGAAGAAGCTCGTCGCGCGCTTCCCACGCTCGCGCGAGAACCTGCGCCTCGCCATCGCCCAGCTGCCACGCGTGCTCGTCTTCGATAACACCGACCTTCGCCGCCCGTTCCACAAGGTCGGCGAGTACGCGGATGGCGCGCCGGTGGGTAGCGTCACGCGCCCACCGTGGCTGCGAAGGCTCGAGAGGAAGAAACGAGCCCCGCGCTCGTAGTCAGCCGTCAGGGCTGCGTCAACCAGCGCGCAGCGCCGCGACGAGCTTCGCGAGCGCGTCCGCGCGGTGCGAGCTGCGGTTCTTTTCGTCGGCCGAGAGCTCCGCCATCGTGCGCTCGTAGCCAGAGGTCCGGAGCAGGAACAGCGGGTCGTAGCCGAAGCCGTTCGCGCCACGAGGCTCGGTCCCGATGCGGCCCTCGCACGCGCCATCGACGACGACGCGACGACCGCCGGGCTCGAGGTACACGAGGGTGCAGCGGAAGCGCGCGGTTCGATCTTCGACGCCCACGAGCTCGCGAAGGAGGCGCGCGTTGTTCGCCTGCTCGTCGTGCGCGACGCCTGCATAGCGAGCCGAGTGCACGCCCGGCGCGCCGCCGAGCGCGTCCACTTCGAGGCCGCTGTCGTCGGCGAGCGTGGCGAGGCCCGTCGCGTCGAGCGCGGCGCGCGCCTTCAGCTCCGCGTTCTCCACGAACGTATCGCCGGTCTCCTCGACCTCACCTTCGACGCCGGCTTCGTCGAGCGTGACGAGCTCGTAGCCGAGGGGCGCGAGCAAAGCCGCGAGCTCGCGCTTCTTGCCCGCGTTGCGCGTCGCGACCACGAGCTTCATGCGTTGCGCGCCTTCACGATCGCTGCCCGCTGCAGCATGACGAGCTGCGCGATGCCGCCCTGCGCGAGGTCCATCATCTCGTTCATCTGCGCGCGCGAGAACGTCCCCTGCTCCGCCGTCCCCTGCACCTCCACGATCGCGCCGTCGTGCGTCATGACGACGTTCATGTCCACCTCGGCCGCCGAGTCCTCGACGTACGGCAGATCGAGCCGCGCCTCGCCGTCGATGATGCCCACCGACACCGCCGCGAGCTCGCCGCGCAGCGGATCCTTCGTGACGAGCTTCTTCTTGCGGAGGTGGTCGATGGCGAGCGCGAGCGCGACGTAGCCACCCGTGATCGCCGCGGTGCGCGTGCCACCGTCTGCCTGCAGCACGTCGCAGTCGATGGTGATCGAGCGCTGCCCGAGGAGCTTCATGTCGATGGCCGCACGCAGCGAGCGACCGATGAGCCGTTCGATCTCCTTCGCGCGGCCATTCGAGGCGCGACCGCCGCGCGTGTGGGTGGCGCGCGGCAGCATCGAGTACTCGGCGGTGACCCAGCCCTTGCCGGAGTCCTTCATGAACGGCGGGACCTTCTCCTCGACGGAGGCGGTGCACAAAACCCAGGTCTGGCCGAAGCGGACGAGCGCGGAGCCCTCCGGATCTTTCAACCAGCCGGTCTCGATGGATACGGGGCGGAGCTCGTCGTTACGTCGACCGTCGGGGCGCATGCCCGGCACCTTCGTACGCGCGCTGGCGAGGTGTCAACGCGCGCGCGCGAACGCGATGGGTCCCTGCCCATTCGTGGCGACCGGCTGATCCTTTTGCTGACGCACGTACGCGAGGATGCCGCTCGCGATGAGGTGCGCGGTGGACGCCTGCCCCGCGGCGCTCGCGAGCATGCGGCCCTCGATGGGATGATCGAGGAAGCCCGCCTCGACGAGGATCGCGGGGACCTCGGCGTCCGCGAGGACGTCGTGCGACGCCTGACGCACGCCGCGATCCGTTGCGAAGTAGGCGCGACCATCCGTGGTCGAGGTGCCACCGAGCAGGTGCTTCTGCACCATCTCAGCGAGCCGCAGCGACTCGCGCGCGGTGGCGAGCACGTGCTGTTCGGCGAGGATGGCGGCGCCATCGTCGGGCGCGAGCTGCGCAGCGAGGTGCGCGTGCACGTCGATGGCGTCACGCGACAGCAGGTACGTCTCGATGCCGTGTCGTGAGTGATCGGGCGATGCGTTGGTGTGGATGCTGACGAAGCAACGAGGCGAGAGCGCGTTCGCGAGGCGGGCCCGCGCACGCAGCGGCACGTACTCGTCGCGCGTTCGCGTGAGCGCAACGACGAGGCCGGCCTCGCGCAGCTCGCGCGCGACGGCCTTCGAGATCGCGAGCGTCGCCTGCTTCTCGAGCAGCTCGCCTCGCCCCGGTGAGCCCGTGTTGGTGCCGCCGTGGCCCGGATCGATGACGACATCCGCCTTCGTGACGCTCACCTCCGAAGGGGCAGCGGCCACGGGCGCGACCGACCCGAGACAGAGCCCGGTCAGCAGCATGCGAGTGAGTCGAGCCATGTGGGTAAATGTAGTTTTGCGCCACGGGAGGCGCCGAGCAAGTTTTCGCGTCCGCGACCATGCGACTTGCGGCGATGTGGCTGCCCGGCCCACCATGGCGCCGTGACCGACGCATCGACGGTGGAAAAACGTGTGCCGCCGGCCGGGTCGCGCCTCTCGCTCGTCGCGCTCCTCAGCGTGATCCTGTTCCTCGAGCTGTGGCTGAACCGGATCGCGGCGCGGCTCGCGCGTACGCTCGTCGGTGTCGCGGACAGCCTGCATCGCGTCGATCTGCCGGCGCTGCTCTCGTTCGAGCTCGCCTCCGTGCTGTCCACGACGATGCTCGCGTGGGGCCTGTTCCGCATCATCGCCACGACGGGCGAGCGGCGCTCCCTGCGCTTCGCCCTCGCGATCATCGGCGGCACCACCGCCGCGCTCGCGTTCGGCGGCGTGTGGATGCGCCTGCCCGTGCGCCTGCAGGTGTACCTCTACGTGAGCGCATTCTTCCTGCTGCTCATCCTCGTGCTCGGGACGCTCGTCGTGCCGGTGCGCCGTCGCACGCGCGCGGGCATCGCGCTCCTCTCCGCGCCCATCGCGATGATGCTCGTCGCCAACCTCCTGCAGCGCTACTCGCCGCCGGGCATCCTCGATCCGCGCGCCAGCACGCTCAGCGAGCTGTCGGGCGCGGCGTTCGTCCTGGCCGGGCTGCTGTCACCGTGGCTGTTGCCGCCGTCGACGAGGCGTACCCCGGTGGCCAGTGGCGCAGGCGCGATCGTCCTTTGCACCGCGCTCGTGCTCGGACGGCTCGACTGGAACCTCGTCGCGCGCCTCTGCGGCATCGGCGTCGGCGTCGCCATCCCGTTCGGCATGTGGACGCTGCCCTTGTACGCGCTCGGCGCGGCGAGCTTCGCGTACACCATCACCGCGCTCATCGCGTCCCCTGGCACCGATCGCCTGCGCGGGTTCGGCGTGCTGCTCGTGTGCCTGGTCGGCCTGCAGCTCGAGCTGCCGTACCAGCTCGCGTCGTCGCTCCTCGGCTTCCTGTGCCTGCTCGAGTCCACCACGCGCGCCGTGCCGCCGCCGATGTCGCGCGCGTCGCTCGACGAGCTGCTCCGTCGCGTCGCGTCGAGGCTCGGAGCGACGCAGGTCACCGTCGTGGGACCACCGGGTCGCGAGCTCGCGCGCCTCACGTTCCAGGCGAACGACTGGGCAGGCCAGCTCATCGTCGAGCGTCGCCGCTCGCTCGTGACGCGCGTCGAGCTCACGGTCGGCGAGCTCCCCAAGCGTGCACCACCGCTGTCGATCGCGACGCGCGATGCGACATCACTCGGCCCCGCCGCACCAGGCGCCGTCATCGAGACCGACGATCGCCCCTTCGACGATCGCTTCCTCGTGCGCGATCACCGCGGCGCGAGCACCGCCGCGCTCACGACCGAGATGCGCGCGCGCCTGCTCTCCGCCTACGACGCCGGCTGGATCGGCGTGTGGCCGCAGCGGGGCGCCTGCTTCCGCGGGCGCGGCCTGGCGCGCGACGAAGACTTCTCGTCGCTCGCGGGCATCCTCTGCGACCTCGTCCAGCAGGCAGGCACATGATCTATCTCTTCGACATCGACGGCACGCTCATCGCGGCACACGGCGCGGGGCGTCGCGCGTTCGAGCGCGCGCTCGTCGAGGCGTGCGACCTTTCAGACGGCCTGGCGGGCATCAAGCTCGATGGCAAGACCGACCCGCTCATCCTCCACGAGGCGTTCGCGGCCGCGGGCCGTCCCGCCCCCACCGATGACGATCGCGCTCGGGTGTTCGCGGCGTACCTCACTCACCTCGATGCGGAGCTCACGAGCGGCGAGTACCAGATCTTGCCCGGCGTCGAGCGCGCACTGGCACACCTCGAGGGGCTCGGCGTCCACCTCGGCCTGCAGACGGGCAACCTCGAGGCCGGCGCGCGTCGCAAGCTCGAGCAGGGCAAGCTGTGGCACCGCTTCTCCTTCGGCGGCTACGGCTCCGATGCGCACGCGCGCGAGGAGCTCGTCGCCATCGCCATCGAACGCGGCCACACGCACGCACGACGCCGTGTCCCCAGGGACGACATCTGGGTGCTCGGCGACACGCCGCGCGACATCCAGGCGGCCCATGCCTCCGGCGCGCGTGCCGTCGGCGTCGCCACCGGCTCGTTCAGCGAAACGGAATTACGAGCCGCTGGCGCCGATCTCGTCGTGCCCACGCTCGAGGCCTGGGTGGATGGTGCAAAAGGCTCCACGCGCGTGTAAAATCTGTGTCGTGCACACCAAACCGGTCCACATCGTCGAGACCACGCTTCGAGACGGCGGCTACGAGGTGGACCACCAGTTCACCGCCGACGACACCGCGGTCATCGCGGCGGCGCTCGAGGACGCGGGCTTCAGCTACATCGAGGTCTGCCACGGCAACGGCGTCGGCACGCACCGGTGGGGACCGAAGTTTCGTCAGCTCCCCATCGCCGCTGCCACCGACGAAGAGCACCTGCGCGCGGCACGCTCGGTCACCAAGCACGCGAAGTACGGCGTGCTGCTCGTCGCCGGTCGTGACTTCAGCGGCATCGACAGCATCGACGACATCGCGCCGCTCGGCGTCAGCTTCGTTCGCCTCGCCCTGACGCCGGAGGTCTTCGCGGACCAGTCGTCCTGGATCCCGCTGGTCGAGCGCATCAAACACCACGGGATGATCGCCTCCATCAACCTCATGCAGACCGTCGTGGTGCCGATGCAGCAGGTCGCAGATGGCGCGAAGGTCGCGGCGAAGCACGGCAACGACTGGTTCTACGTGGTCGACTCGTTCGGAGGCATGCAGCCTGCCGAGGTGAAGGCGTACATCCGCGCGGTCGGTGAGACGAGCGGCTCGGCCACCGGCTTCCACGCGCACAACAACAGCGGCCTCGCGGTCGCCAACAGCCTCGCCGCGATGGAGAGCGGCGCCACCTTCGTCGACAGCACGCTGCAGGGCATCGGGCGCGCCACCGGCAACCCGGCGACCGAGGTCATGGTGCTCGCGCTGCAGCAGCTCGGTCACGAGCTGGGCATCGATTCGCAGTCGGTGCTGTCCCTCGGCGATCTCGCGCGCCCGCTGTTTGCCGAGAAGGGCAACGACCCCACGTACTTCGTGTCCGGCTCGGCCGGCATCCACTCGCGCGCGCTCACGTCGCTGCGCAAGGCAGCGCTCGATAACAAGCGCGACTTCCGCCAGCTCCTGTTGCGGGTGGGCAGCGAGGCCAAGCGGCTCGCGCTCCCCGCGCGCGACGCGTTCTCCGAGAGCGTCGTCGCCGCCGCTGTGCAGGCGGTCCCCGAGCGCGTCGCGCGCGTCGCCACGCGTCCACTCGTCGAGCGCCTCCGCGACACGACGATGCGCGAGAGCGGCACCGACGTCACCGCGCAGGCCGCTGCGCTCTTCACACGCGGCCTCAAGGCGCGCAAGGCCAGCGTCCTGCACCTCGTCGACGCGGCACGCTTTCCGTTCAGCGGCGTACTCGCCTGGGAGTCTGGTGATCTCGTCGGTGTCTCTGTCCCCGTCACCAAGGGCGCGATCCCCGAGCTCGTCGAGCGTCTCCCCGAGGTCGTCGTGTACGACGCATCGATGGCCGCGTGGCCGTCGCTGCCGAAGGGTCGCCGCGCCACACTGATGCTCTCGTTCGACGCGATGATGAACGACGCCGCCGCCGGTCTCGTCGCGGCGCTCGCAGCGGCTTCGCCCGTATGGGTGCCGAGCGAGAGCGGCGTCGAGGCCGTGTGCGCAGCGCTCCGGGCGCGCGGCTGCAAGCTCGAGTCCGCGGACCCGGCAGGGACGCGCGTCATCCTCACCGCCGGCAACCCCGAGAACGCGGCGGCGCTCGCGAGCAAGCTACACGCGGGCGATCGCGTCGTCACCACGCAGGTCGGCGCGGGGCGCGCGGCGTTCGTCGATCTCGCCCGCGCCGCGCAGGCCGTCGTGCTCGTGCCCGTCCTCGGCCCGCAGATCGCGGCGACGGTGTACGCGACGCTCGCGGCCACCGACCTCGCAGCGCAGGCCTCGTTCGGCGCAACGCCGGTCGGTGGCGCACAGATAGTCGGCCCCTACGTCGCGCCCGGCAACGGTCAGATCATGGTCGACAGCGTGGTCGCACCCCGCCGCGTCATCGATGCGGCCGCCGGGAGCACGCTCCCGTTCGAGGAGCTGGCGACGCTGCGTGCGACGGCAATTTTGAACGGGAAGGCGGGCCTGTAACGCGTGACCGGAACCGGCGCGAACCTCTCTGCTGCAGACCTTCAGCAGCTCGCCGACTGGAACGCCACGGAAGTCTCCGCCTCCGCGTGCAATGTTTTTTTACACACGCGCTTCGTAGCGCAGGCCGCGAGGACACCGGACGCCGTCGCGCTCGTCTTCAACGGCGTCGAGCTCACGTATCGCGAGCTCGACGCACGCTCCAACCAGCTCGCGCACCTGCTCCGTTCGCGCGGGGTCGGCTGCGACGTGCTCGTCGGTGTCTGTGCCGAGCGCTCCTTCGAGATGGTCGTGGCCCTGCTCGCGGTCATGAAGGCCGGCGGGGCCTACGTCCCTCTCGATCCGGGCCACCCGCCCGAGCTCGTCCGCTTCATGGTGGAGGACGCGGGGGCGGCCATCGTCCTCGCACAGCCGCGCCACGCGCAATTCTTCTCGTCGGCCATTCTGCTCGAGGACGCGACCTGGGCCGCCTGCAGCAGCGCGGCTCTCGTCGAGCACGCGACGCCGCAGAGCCTCGCGTACATGATCTTCACCTCGGGGTCGACGGGTCGTCCGAAGGGCGCGATGAACGCCCACGAGGCGATCGAGAGCCGCCTCGTGTGGATGGACACGACGTATGGCCTCCGCGCCGACGACGTCGTGCTGCAGAAGACGCCGTTCGCGTTCGACGTCTCCGTCTGGGAGTTCTTCTGGCCGCTCATGAAGGGCGCGCGGCTCGTGCTCGCGCAGCCGGAGGGTCATCGTGACGTCGAGTACCTGACGCAGCTGATCCACGACACCGGCGTCACGACGCTGCACTTCGTGCCGTCGATGCTCGCGCTGTTCCTCGAGAGCAACAGCCTCGCGCGCTGCGCGACCGTGTGTCGGGTCATGTGTAGTGGTGAGGCGCTGCCTGCCCACCTCGCCGAGCGGTTCTTCGCGCGCCTCCCGCACGTGCAGCTCCACAACCTCTACGGCCCGACCGAAGCGGCCGTGGACGTGACCGCGTGGACCTGCGAACCCGGCGCCACGGTCGTGCCCATCGGGCGCCCCATCGCCAACGTCACGATACACGTCGTCGATAGCGCGCTCCAGCTCGTGCCGGTCGGCGAGACGGGCGAGCTGTGCATCGGCGGCATCGCGGTGGGTCGTGGCTACCACGGTCGCGTCTCGCTCACCGCCGAGAAGTTCGTCCCGAACCCGTACGGTGCTCCGGGCGCGCGCATGTACCGCACCGGCGATCTCGGTCGCTGGCGGCCGGATGGCGCGCTCGAGTACCTCGGTCGCATCGATGACCAGGTAAAGCTCCGCGGCTTTCGCATCGAGCTCGGCGAGATCGAGAGCGTCCTGCGCGAGCACGCCGCGGTCGCCGACGCCGTCGTCACGGTCCAGGAGCTCGACGGTGGGTACGAGCGACTCGTTGCATACATCGTCCCTCGCGAGGGCGGAGCCGAGCTCGACACGGTCGCGCTGCGCGACCTCACCCATGCTCGGCTGCCAGCCCACATGAGACCCGCCGCGTTCGTCGGCCTCGATCACGTCCCCGTCACGGCCAACGGCAAGCTCGATCGCCGCGCGCTGCCGGCGCCGTCCGACGTACGCGCGCACCTCGCAGGCGAGTTCGTCTTCCCCTCGCCGGGACTCGAGACCGAGCTGGCCCGCCTCTGGGAAAAGGAGTTCGGTGTCCATCCCATCGGTGCCACCGACGACTTCTTCGAGCTCGGTGGCCGCTCGCTGCGCGCCGTGCGCCTCGTCGCGCGCATCCAGCGCGCATTCGGCCGCACGCTCCCCATCGCCTCGTTCGTGCAGCACCCGACCGTGCGAAAGCTCGCGGAGCTCCTCGAGGCAGCGCATGGTCACGAGTCGCGGCTGCTCGTCCCTTTGCGCGCGGGGTCCAAGCGACCGCTGTTCCTCGTCCACCCGATCGGGGGCAATGTCTTCTGCTATGTGGACCTCGCCCGTAACCTCGGTAACGATCAGGCGGTCTACGGGATCGAGCAGCAGGGCCTCGACGGAACGAGCCTGCCGATCGCTGGCATCGTCGAGCAGGCACGGCTCTACATCGAGGCGATCCGCGCGGTGCAGCCGGACGGGCCGTACCTCATCGGTGGCTGGTCCTACGGCGGCACGGTCGCGTACGAGATGGCGCAGCAGCTCGAAGCGCAGGGCGTCGACGTGGCCCTCCTCGCGGTGCTCGACGCGCGGTCCAGCAGCGCCAGCACCCGCAAGAAAGCCGTCGAGGCGCTCCGCAACTACGATCCCGCCGTCCTCGCCTTCTGGTTCACGGTCATCATGAACCGCATCGCCGGGATCGAGACACCACTCGGTCTCGCCGACTTCGACGGCCTCGACGAGGCCGGTCGGCTCGCACGCATCGCGCAATCGCTCGCTGGCGCAAGCGACGCGCCCGAGGTCGAGCAGATCCGCATCGCGTTCACGTTGTTCCAGAACAACTTGCGGGCGCTCAATGACTACGAGATCGGGTCCTATCGCGGCGTCATGACGCTGTTCCGAGCGATCGTTCCGGTCGAGCGGCTGCCCGATCGACCCACGCCGCCGCCCTGGGGCTGGGATGCGCTCTGCGAGCACATCGATCTGCACGACATCGAAAGCACGCACTTCCTCTTGCTCCACCCCGATCATCTCGCACGCCTCGCCGCTCCGCTGCGCGAGGCCCTCGAGCGAGCGCAGCACGCGGCAGACAGCAACAACGCACACGGAGTCCACTCTTGACCTCCCTTCGACTCGCAATCAGGAGCGTCATTCGACGCCCCGGCTCGATCGGCTTCATCGTGCTTCCGGCGATGCTGCTGTTCGGGATGCTCACGTTCCTGTTCGCGAGCGAGGCCACCATCCGGCAGCTCACCGCGCCGGGCATCCACCAGCGCGCGTTTCGCATCGGCACGATCGATGGTCTGGCGTGGGAGGCGGCGAGCTTCAGCAAGGCCGACACCGCCAAGATGGCGATCGTGCCGGGCGCGCACATGGCGCCATACGACGGGTCGCGCTGCAGCGTCGATCTGTCGAAGCCCGAGGACCTGAAGTGTGGAGCGACGGTGCGCGCGTACGTGGAAATCTGGGCCATGAACCAGTCGTTCACGCCGGCGCAGCTCGACGCGTGGGAGAAGGTCCCGAACGGCGCGCTGGTCACGCGCGGCGCCGCAACCGAGCACGGCTGGAAGGTGGGCGACCTCGTCACCCTGCACTACAACAAGGCGTCGTTCGCGGACCCTCGGAATCCACTCGAGCTCGTCATCACCGCGATCACGGAAAAGTACATCGACCCATCGATGGTGTACTTCCACCAGAAGTACTTCGACGATCACTACAACAAGAGCGCGAGCTACTGGGTCGTTTGGTGTCTCGTCGACAAGCCGGCGGACCGCGCGGGTGTGATGGAGGCCATGGAGGCCAAGCTGAAAGACATGGGCCACCCGTACGTGATGTGGCCGATGGAGATGAGCGAGCAGGCCATCCTCTCCGGCTCGCAGGTGCTGCGTGAGTCGTTCCGTGTCGCGGGTGCCGCATCGTTCTTCGTCATCGTGTGCGTCAGCGTGACGCTGCTCATCATCTCGATCGAACGCCGCCGTCAGGAGTTCGCCGCGCTGCTCGCCATCGGGTTCCCGCGGCGCACGCTCGCGGCGAGCATCCTCTTCGAGGGCGTCTTCCTCGTCCTGCCCGCGGCGCTTCTCGGCGGGCTCGCGGTGTGGCTCCCGTTCCACACGAAGGCCCTCGTGTTCGACCCGATCTTCCGGGTCTGGATCCACGGAAGCGACGTCGCCTTCGCCGCCTTCGCCGGCCTGGCCATCGGTCTCGGCGCTGCGCTCCTCCCCGCGATCCGCGTGCACCGCCTCGACGTGCTGGAGGCGCTGCGCTGATGTCACCCCTCGTCCTCTACCTCTTTCGCAACTTCACCGAGCGCCCCTTCGTGCGCACACTCGTCGTCACGACCATGCTCGTGGTTGCCGCCACGTTCTGCGGCGTCGCGTCGATCGCCGTCAGCCTGCGCTCCGCATTCAGCTTTCAGGGACACGAGAACCGCGTCATGGTCACCGAACGCGGCGCTCGCTCCGAGAAGGAGAGCAACATCGATCCGAGCCTCCTCAACGCGATCACCGTCTCGCCGGAGATCAAGCGTCGCTCGCCCGAGGCACTCACGTTCAGCATGGTCGCCGCCGAAGGTACCGTCACCATCGTTCAGCTGCGCGGGCTCGAGCCGCAGGGCTTCGAGATGCACGACATGAAGCTCGTCACGGGGCGCATGCCCGAGCCCGGCGCGGCGGAGTGCCTCATCGGGGACGTGCTCCTCGAGGCGGTGCCGTCGTTCAAGATCGGCAACCAGCTCGAGCTCCTCGGCGTGAACATGACGGTCGTAGGCACCTTCCACGCCGAGGGCTTTCTCTCAGGAGAGGCCTGGACCACGCGGCAGTTCTACACCACGGACCCACGCCGCAAGTCGCTGGCGTCCGTCTTCCTCGAGACCTCGACGCCCGACGAGGCCCGTGCCCTCGCGCAACGCCTCGGAGCCGACAAGGTGCTCCGCGTGAACGCCGTCTCCGAAGCGGCGTACTACAAGGGCCAGACGGGCGCGTTCGACCACATCGTCTTCGGCCTCACTGCAGTTCTCTTCCTGGTGTCGCTCGGCTCCGTGCTCGCGTCCATCAGCCTCATCGCGCTGCTGCAGCAACGCGCCGTCCCCGAGCTCTGCGTCCTGCGCGCGATCGGCTTCCGCTCCGCGGCCGTGAGCCTGCTCATCCTGTTCGAGACCGAGCTCCTCACGCTGTTTGGTGGCGCGCTCGGTGTCTTCCTCACGGGCCTCGCGCTGCGCAAGTACGTCGTCTACACGCTGAGCACCTCGCTGACGCCGCTCATCGTGCGCGCGCCGCTGAAGCCGGTCATCGCGCTCGCGGCGCTCGCCGGGATGTTCGTCGTCGGCGTCCTCGGCGCGTTGCGGCCCATCCTGCGCATGCGCCACGTGGACATCGCTGTGGGTCTGCGCGAGGAGTAGCGCTCGAGCGCGTCCTCAGGCGACCAGGTGCTGGTGCAAGATCGCCGTGCCCAGCACGATGGTCAGCGTCCGGCTCATTCCGGCGGCGTCCGGTCCACCAGCCTGGTCGAGCGCCCGACGGACCGCCGACGGATCGAAGAACGGCTGCGCGTCGAGGATGCCCGAGCGCAGGCTGTCCTCGAGCATCGCGCGGAACGTCGCCCCCTGACCGATGCCGAAGCCCGGCGCGGAGAAAGGCGTCTTCACGCGATCGAGCACGACCGCAGGCAGGTAGGGCCGCACGGCCTCGCGCAGCACGTACTTCTCGATCGTGCCCTTGATCTTCACGTCCATGGGAAGCTGCGCACCGAGCTCGACGAGCCAATGATCGAGGAACGGCTGGCGCGCCTCGATCGAAGCGCCCATCTCCACGCGATCGGAGATGGCGCTGAGCAGGTAGGTCGTGAACGCCGAGCGCGACCAGAGGTACATCGACTGGTGGACGGGCGTGCGCCCCTCGAGTGGCGCGCGCGCGAAGCGGCTCAGGAACGTCATCTGCGAGTCGCGGTGTCGGGTGCGCTCGCGAAGCTCGGGCCGGAGCAGCGGCAGGAACAGCGCGCCCGCCGACGAGAGCCCATCGAGGAACGTCGGCAGGTGGCCGAGGATCGCGCGCGCCACCGCCGACGATCCCTTCGATGAATTGGGCAATGGCAGCCCACCGTGCGTCTGCTGGTGCACCTGCGCGAGATCCGCGAGGCGTCTCCCGCGCTCCGAGTCGGTGGCAGTGCTCGCGAGGATGTGGTCGCGACGAAAGTGCGCATAGCCGCCGAAGATCTCGTCGGAGCCGTCGCCGGTGAGCACCACCTTGAAGCCCGCCTGGTGCACGGCCTTGCTGAGGATGTACTTCGCCGTGCCGTGCAGGTTGCCGGCGGGCACTTCACCGAAGCGCGTGGCCGCGGCAAAGTGATCGGCGAGGAGCTGCTCGGTCACGAGCACCGGGTGGAAGCGTGCGTTCACGTGCCGTGCGATCTGCGCCGCGATGGCCGACTCGTCGTACGACGGATCGGCGAACTGGATCGTGAAGGCGTCGATCGGATCCTTGCGCAGCGTCGACGCGAGGCCGATGACCGCCGCCGAGTCGACGCCGCCGCTGAGGTAACAACCGACGGGAACGTCGGCGCGGAGGCGCAGGCGCACCGCCTCGGTGAGCGCCGCACGCGTCTGCTCGATGCACTCGGCCTCCGTGAGCCGGAGTGGCTCGATCGGAAAGTCGAGATCCCAGTAGCGCACGAGCGAAACGTGGCCGCGCGTCGCGACGAGGTAGTGACCGGGCGGGACCTGGTAGACGCCGTGGAAGAGCGAGCGATCAGCCGTCATCGGGACGTGCAGGTGATCGTAGAAGGCGGCCTCGTCCCAGCGCGCGGGCACGCCGGCCTCGAACAGCGCCTTCAACTCCGACGCGAGGTACAGCTTGCCGTTGTGCTGTGCGTAGTACAGCGGCTTCACGCCGAAGCGATCGCGCGCCGCGAAGAGAAGGTCGTTGCGCTGGTCCCACAGCACGAACGCGAACTCGCCGCGCAGTTGATCGAGACAGCGCGGGCCGAGATCCTCGTACAGGTGCAGCGCGATCTCGCTGTCGGAGCCGGTGCGGAGCCGATGGCCCGCCGCGACGAGCTCCCGCTGGATGCGCTCGAAGTCGTAGAGCTCGCCGTTCACGACGATGTGGAGCGTCTCGTCCTCGCTCGCGATGGGTTGTTCACCGCCCGCAAGGTCGATGATCCTGAGGCGCGTGTGGCCGAGCGCGACGCTGCGATCGGGGCTCAACCACGCGCGCTGCCCGTCGGGGCCACGGTGATGCAGCGCGTTCATGCCACGCTCGACGCCCACACATGCGGACTCGTCGAGAGTTCCGCCCTGAGCCATGACCGCCACGATCCCGCACATCGCTCTCGCCTCGCTGACCTGCGGACCACTATACTCTCGACGATGAGCGGCCGCGACGAGCACGAGGTGCACTACGCGTCCATCGAGCAGGCCGACCGCGCGAACAAGGCCTTCTACGAGAAGTTCGGGTCGTTCCCCGCACCACCGCGCGACTGGCTCGTCCTCGACGAGACGACCCTGGTGCGCGATCTCCTGCTGCAGGAGCTAGGCGACTGGTCGCACAGCCGACTTCCCGACGGCGGCAGGATCTGGGTCGCGGGCTGCGGTGCGTCCCAGGCGGTGGAGGTCGCGCTCCAGTTTCCACGCCAGCACGTGCTCGCCACCGACCTCAGCGAGGTCGCGCTCGCGTTCGGCGCCGCGCTCGCGAAGAACGTCGGCGTCACGAACCTCGAGCTCAAGCTGGAGAGCATCTTCGACGCGCCGTACGAGTCCGAGTTCGATCTCGTCGTCTGCCGTGGCGTCATCCACCACACCGCGAACCCGCCGCTGGCGCTGCAGAAGCTTGCGCGCGCCATGAAGCCCGATGGCCTCCTCGACCTCGCGGTCCTCAACGATGGATTCTCGGGCTGGTCACACCTCGTGCCCTTCCAGAAGGCGCTGCGGCTCCTCACGGGCAGTGATCCCGACTCGCCGGACTTCGAGCTCGACGTCGTCGTCGGCAAGCAGCTCGCCGTCGAGCTCGAGCCCTCCGCGGCGTTCATCACGAAGCTGCAGGCGGCGTTCCCGCGCGTGAAGCTGCCGCCCGACCTCGCGAACGTACCGCCGCACTACCTCGCATCGATGCTGAGCGAGCCCAACGTGCAGACCTTCACCGTCGCCTCGCTCGACGCGCTGTTCGTCGGTGCAGGCCTCGCGCTCCTCGCGCCGTACTCGCTCGAGCCGTTCATGAACGCGGCGTTCGCGTGGGACATGGCGCTCGCGAGCCCCGAGCTGCGCGCGCGCTACGACGCGCTGCCGCAGAAGGCGCGCTGGCAGATCACGAACCTGCTGATGCCCGATCAGCCACGCGTCCTGCGCTTCTACGGGCAGCGCTTGTCGAGTACGCACCCCGTCAAGAACGACCAGCAGCTATGTGAGGAGTTCCTCGCGCGCCGGTTCGAGAAGGTCGCGACCGAGGCCACGGTGCACGTGCGCTCCGACGACTTCGACGGTACGATCGTCGCCACGCGTCGCGAGGCATTTCCAGCACGGCCCGAGGACCCGGCGCTCCAGCGCGTGCTCGACACGCACGACGAGCGAAGGCCGATGGGCGACGCGATGCACGCGCTGGGCGTCTCGGATTTCCGCGAGGTCAATGCGCTGCGTCGCCACCTGACGGCGCCGAGCCACCCGTTCCTGCGCGCTCTTTGATACCCTCCGCATGCAGGATCACGGACCAGTGGCCGGAGGCATCTCCATGATAGACAAGTTCGAACGCGCACGCGCGCTGGTCGCTCCCTACCGCGAGCGCCCCGGTGTCGTAGGCGCGTACCTCGCAGGCTCGTCGATCCGCCCCTACGCGGACGAGCACAGCGACCTCGACCTGTACGTCGTCTACGACGACGATGCCTTCGAGAAGCTGCCGCTGCCCGAGCGCTATGCCGTCACGTTCTCGAGTGATGACCCGAGCAAGAAGGACGTCGAGATCGTGTGTATATCGCTCGCGAGGCTCGAAGCAGAGGCGCTCACGCGCTGCGACGGGCTGCGCGCCATGCGACAGCACGCGGTCGTGTTCTTCGACCTGAAGGGAGGGCTCGACGATCTCCTGGCCCGAATTGGACACCTCCCCGAAGACGAGCGCGTGCCACGGATGCGTATCCACTACCGCGAGCTCCTGTGGTCGGAGGCGAAGGCCAAGAAAGCACGCCAGCGCGGGGCGCTCGCGAACGCTCGACTGCTCGAGGCCGCCGCGCTGGAGTGCGTGTGGCGCATGCTGGTCGTCGCCGCCGGACAACGGCCCACGCGACCCGACTGGGCGACGCAAGAGCTACGGGTCGCCGACGTTCCCGAAGCGCTGGTCGCGCAGTGGGAGAGCGCCGTGACGAGCCAGAGCCCGGCACTCGAGCCGCTCCGCGAAGCCGTCGAGACCTGGCTCAGCTCGCTCGGCCATACCTTCCACCGCGACGCGTTCGAGCTGTTCAGGTGGATCGCTTTCACGGCGGAGGGCTCCGCCGCACGCGAGCGCTACGCGCACGTGCTGTAGGGACGCCTCGAGCCGACTCACGCAGGTGCTTTAGGGCCCGCGGATCAGAAATGTGATCGAAACCTGATGATTCTGGCTCGACAGGATCTCGCGATCAGGATGTACAGGCTTCGCAGGCGATCCACGATTCAGCGCTCGAAATCGTCGATGAGAACGAACACGTCGTTTACGCCGCGGCGCCCGAGCGGTACTTGCAGAACAAGCGCACACGGCACACCGCGCCCGATGGTGTCCTGCGGATCTCGAAACTCATCCGAGCACTGTCCGCGCGGCAGCGAACTGGTCATCGCACCCGCGCTTCGGCGCGATCGCCGCGAGTGCCGCCCACTGCGACCCGTGCGCCGGTGCCTGCTCGAACACCAGCCTCCGGCATCCCGGGGGACTCAGTTCAACACTGGTCGTTTGTCCCGGCGAAACAGCGAGGGCACGCCCGTTTGCTGCGGCAGTCAACCTGCTAGACGACCAGTTGAACTTGACCGTGCCGGAGCAATAGAATCGCGAAATTGTGAACGCGCCAAGCGATCGACGCTTATCAGGGGGAGTATGACGATACCGAGTTCGGACGAGGTCAAGCGACTGTGCGTCGACCTGGGCTTCGTCGATGCGACTGGGCAACTGAAGCGACTCGACCCCGTGCAGAGAATGATACTGCTCGTCGAAGCGGAGCGTGCTTTGTCCGCGAAAAGCTCGGTCGACCGGAGTGACCGCGACACCTTTACCTCGTTCGACAACCTGACTCGCTATTTCGCGGACTCGGAGGTGGCCCCCAAGCCGACTCCTACCTCATTCGAGGAGCGCATGGCTCGCGCGGCGGTCTTGGCAGAGCCGTATCGAGATCGTCCGGGCGTCATCGGCGCGTATCTCGGCGGGTCGGGAGGGATGGCCGGGTGGCTCCCGCTCACCGATATCGACGTGTTCGTCGTTCTCGAAGACGCTGCGTTCGAGAAACTGTCGCCAGCGGAGCGTCAGATCAGATTCACGTCGGAGATCCCCACCAACACGGACGCCGATCTCAACTTGCTTCCATTGAGTGGCCAGATCGCGCTCACCCGTTCCGGTACGGACAGCTTTCGGTCGGCGTTCCGCCACGCGCGAATCCTCTTCGGCGCAGACGACCGGCTGGCGACCGTCCTGTCCGAGATTGCCACGCTACCGCCGAGAGAAATCGATCTGCGCCTTCGGGTCTATTTCCTCGAGTACGCGAAGTCCTCTTGGAAGGCTATGAAAGCGATGCTCGAGCCGGATCGCGTCACGGCTCGGCTGCAGCAGCTCACCGCGCTCGACGCGATGCGCTCGATCCTGTTCGTCGCGCTCGGTCACTTCCCCACTCGACGTCACTGCGCGGCGAACCTGCGTGACGTAGGTGTTCCCGAGCGGATCATTCGAGCTTGGGAGACGGCCGTGCTCTCGGAGCTGCCGAGGTTCGATGAGCTCTTCGTCCTCATCAAAGAGGTGCTCTCCACACGGGGCGAGACCTTTCATCTCGACAGCAAAGCGCTCTTCGACTGGGCGCATTACGATCCAGAGGCAGCCGAAGCTCTCTATCGTTGGGCGTCGGCCAGCTGACCCCTACCTGGGCCTGATCCGAGCTCGTGGACAATTTTGCTCTGTCAAACCATCCCAGGACCTGACTGCTTTACACCACTACAATTGACCCACCATTTCGTTCAGTGATCAGGTCTTCCGGGCCGGCCGAGCCCAGTAGACCTGCCTTCCTCTGCTGCTTGCGGCGGTAGCCCTCGCCGTTCACGAGGAGCGGATAGCTGTGGTGCAGCAGCCGTCGAGTACGGCCGCTGCGATCATCTCGTCGCCGAATACGTGGCCCCATTCGGTGACCGGCTGGTTCGTCGTCAGCAAGACGCTGCCGCGCCAATAGCGACGCGTGACGACCTGCAAGAACACGTGCGCGCTCGAGCGGCAGGTAGCCGAGCTCCTCGATGATGAGCAGCTTCGGCTTCGCGTAGAAGCCGAGCTGGTCGGCGAGTCGACCTTCGGCGTGCTCCTTGCGCAGCGACGCGATCAACCGTTTCACCGGGGGTACCCGTCGTCCTGAACATACGCTTCAACATCGTGGGTAAGCCGAGCATCCACTCCGTCGAGGACGCAATCGCCGTCTTCTGCACCACCGGCCTCGACGTGCTCGTGGACGTGCTCGTGATCGAGGACGCCGTCCTTATTAGAAAACAGAGCAGCGAGCAGAGCAGCACGAGAAATCACTCTATCGACACGTGACCATGGCTGGGCTTACGATGACTGCCCATGGCCACTTCCGTACCCGTCCGCTTCGACGAAGTCACCAAGACCTACAGCCGCGGTGGTCAGTCCATCACGGTCCTCGAGAGCGTCTCTCTCGAGGTCGAGCCCGGCGAGTTCGTGGCGCTCATGGGTCCGTCCGGCTCCGGCAAATCGACGCTGCTCAACCTGACCGCCGGCCTCGACAAGCCCACGTCGGGCCGCGTCTACGTCGGCGACATGCAGCCGGCGTCGATGTCCGACAATGAGCTCGCCGACTGGCGCTCCGGTTGGGTCGGCTTCATCTTCCAGCGCTACCACCTGCTCTCGACGCTCACGGCGGCCGAGAACGTCGAGGTGCCTCTCCTGCTCCACAAGTTCTCGTCGAAGGAGCGCAAGCAGCGCGTGCAGACCGCGCTCGAGCTCGTCGGCCTCGCCGATCGCCAGCACCACTTTCCGAAGCAGCTGTCCGGTGGTCAGGAGCAGCGCGTCGCCATCGCGCGCGCCATCATCTCCGACCCGGCCATCCTGCTCGCCGACGAGCCCACCGGCGATCTCGACGCGAAGAGCGGCTCGGAGATCCTCGATCTACTCGTGCAGCTCTCGCAGTCGCTCGGCAAGTCCATCCTCATGGTGACCCACGATCCGAAGGCGGCGAAGCGCGCGCAGCGCACGTTCCACCTCGACAAGGGCTTCATCTACCAGGCCGACGCCGAGGCCGCCGCTCACTGAACTGCCGCTTTTGCGCGTCGACTCGGAGAGTCAGCGACGCGGCAGCAGGTACAGCCGGTAGCGCTTCGACTCCGCGAGCAGCTGCGCTTCGGTCGCGGGCACTCCATCCGCGATCGAGAAGCGCGACTGCGGCAGCAACAGGAGCGACGGACGCGTCGCGAGCTCGAGCGCCCGCACAGGCGGATTCGCCAGCTCTGCCGGCGCGGGCATGCCGCTGGCGCGTAGGCCTTCCGCCGCGGGCACGTCGCTCGGCAGGTCGACGAACACGCGCACGATGCGGTCGGTGTACACGCGCGCGATGTAGGGCCGCAGGTTGAAGACATACAGCGGCACATCCTTCGGCACCGCGCTCGCGGCGGCCAGGAGCTGGCGCTCCTCGGACGTACCGGGGTTGCGAGTCAGGTTGCGCGGCAGGTGGAGCGCAGCGGAGACGATGACGAGCGCGACCGCGACGAACGCCCGCAGTGACGAGCGCAGCGGCAGCTTCGCGACGAGCCACGCCGCCGAGAGCGCGAACGCCGGATAGCTCAGCAGGATGTAGTAGTCGTAGCGCGAGCGCGCCATCGAGTAGAGCAGCAGCGGAGCGATGGCCCAGCCGCCGAGGAAAAGCTCGCCCCAGCGCGCGCGCCGCAACCCTACCCACAGCGCGAGCAGCGACGCGCCGAGCCACCACACGACGAACGGCCCGCGCTCTGATGTCCACATCTCGACGAGATAGAACGCCGGCGTCGTCCTCCACAGCAGGCTCACGCGCGCGCGGGTGACGAGGCTCTGCACGAAGAAGCTGTCGATGAAGCGCTGGCCGTAGCGCGCGTACATGAGCAGGTGCCACGGGAGCGCTACCAGCAGCGCAACCGCGACGCCGACCGCGAGCCCGCGGCCCACCTTCGCGCGCTCACCCCGCAGCGCGAGATAGCCGTCGACGACGGGCGCGGCCAGCGGGAACAGGCCGATGAGCTGCTTCGTCATGAGCGCGCCGCCGAGGCACACGCCGTAGACGACGTACAGCCAGCGGCGTCGCTTCGCGCCGACCCACGCGCAGAACGCACCGAGGACGAAGCACACGAGCAGCGGCTCGCTCTCGAACGCGCGCGCGTAGCCGACGAACAGATCGGACATCGCGAGCAGCGCCCCGCCGAGCACGCCGACGAACGGCGAGAACAGCATCGCGCCGAGGAGCACCGTCAGCAGCACCTCGATCGTCGGCAGCACCGATGTGACGATGCGCAGCCCGTGCTCGGGCGGCTCGAGGCCGACGAGGACGTCACTCGCAGCGATCGCCCAGATGGCTGCTGGCGGACGCGGGAAGTAGACCTCGCCCTCGTAGCGGATCTCCGACGGGTGGCCGCCCGTGACCATCTCCCGCGCCATGTCGCAGTAGATGGCCTCGTCGTTGACGATGAGACCCGCGTCGTCGAGCCCGTAGCGATACAGCCGCGGAAGGAGCAGCAGCGTGGCCAGCACGACGAGGAACGTTGCCGCGGATCGCTTCGCGATCATGCTCTATCGTCGCGGGGTCATCGCTTGAAGACGTGCGCGATCTTGTGCACGAGGTTCTCCTCGGCGTGACCGGCGAGCAACTCGAGCTCGCCCGCGTCGAGGAACGTCCCGTTGCAGTGGAAGCACTTGTCGATCCCGACGCCGCGGAAGTCGATGCGCTCGAGGTCGTACCCGCACTTCGGGCACTTCATGTGGTGGAGCTGCTGCAAGCGATCCCGCTCGGCGTCCTCCAGCTTGTGGTTGCTCGCGAGCGCGAGGGCGCGGCGGCGCTCGATCTCCGCGCGGGCGAAGTACTCTTCTTCATCGTTCGATGGCTTCTTCAGCATGTCGTCCTCTTTCTCGGGGCGCGGTGTCAGGGCGGCGGCGCGTCGGATGGAAGACGCGGCAGCTGCGTTTCGGGAGAGTCGTCGTCGGGCTTCGAGTCGGGGCTCGTCTGCGGCTTGATCGTCATGCGGTCCGGCACGCTCGACGGCTTCGACTCGAGCTCGAGCAGGTGCTTCTGCGCCACGCCGGCCTTCGGGCCGCTCGGATGGACCTTGAGGTACTTCTTGTAGAACTCGGTGGCCTGCGCCGTGCGTCCGCGCACCTTGTAGCTCTCCGCGAGCCCGAGCATCGCGTCGCCCGAGTCGGGTTCGATGGCCAGCGCGGCGTCGAAGCGGTCGACCGCGTTCATGTAGCGCTCGGCGTCGAGGTCGCAGTAGCCGAGGCCCACGAGCGCGCCGACCCCCTTCGAATCGAGCTCGAGCGCGCGCTCGTACAGCCTTCGCGCCTGTTGCGAGCGCGCCGACGCCGAGAGGCGATCGCCCTGCTGCACGAGCGACCTGTAGTCACCCGCCGGCGCGGCCACGGCCGTCGTCGCGATCGCGGGCTTCACGCTCGCGTCGGGCTCGGACGGTGCCATCGCGACGGCGGCGTCCACCGCCACGGGCTTCGTGCACAGCGCGCGTCCACGCTCGTGCTGTGGGGACACGCGCATCAGCTCATCGCACGCGTGGCGTTCGTCCTCGGTGCGACCCTCGGCGGCGGCGAGCTGCGCCATGCGAAAGTCGGCGCGCGCGAGATCCTGTCCCTCGTCGTGTGCGAGCCGCGCGGACTCGGCAAAGTCTGCCTGCGCCTCGGCTGCCTTGCCATCGCGCAACGCGAGCTCTCCCTCCACGAGCGCCAGCAAGGGGCCGGACCAGGACTCGGGATGGGCGTCCGTATGCGCGCGCTGCAGGTGACGATCGACGATGTCGAACGGCGCGCCCTCGGCACGCGTCAGGTCGGCGAACGCGAGCGCGAGCGGCACCGACGTCTCCGCGCCGGGCTGCTCCTCGAGCACACGACGCGCGCGCTCGAGGTGTGCCTTCGCCTCCGAGCGCATGCTGCGCGCCACCGAGGTGATCGAGGACGAGCCCGTCGCACCCGGCTGCTCCACCTCGTGTGCAGCCTCCATCATGTCGGTGGCCCACAGCACGTGGGCCTCGGCGAGCAGCACACGCGCGCGCTCCGCGCCGGCCGTACGCTGCTCGACGACGGGATCGAGCAGCGCGATGGTCCGTCGATAGCCATCGTCGGTATCGAGCGCGAGCGCCGCGCGGGCCTCCTTTGCCTCTGCAGCGGCGACCTGCGCACCGCTCCGCATGGCAGCGCGCCGGTGCTGCCACCATGCCCAGCCACCCGCGCCGACGCCTCCCAGCAGCACCAGCGCGACGACCGCGGTCCACCCGCTGCGTGGCTGCGCGTCGGCCTCTGTGGTCGTCGTGCCATCGTCGTCGTTGTCATCGCGCGTGCGCAGCTGCGGCACGAGATCGGTCGAGAGCGCGTCGACCTGATCGCTGTTGAGCCCGCCGATCTGGTTCGCGCTGCGCAGCGCGCGACCCGGCTGCGTGGCGCGCGCAACCGACGCGGCCTGCTCGACGACATGGAAGAACGACGCGAGCTCCGCGATGGCGCCGAGCGGCTTCCAGCTCTCGCCGCCGCGCGAGATCTCGTCCTCACGCGACACCTTCCGTTCAACGATCCACTGCTGCAGCGTCGTGAGCTCGCGGAAGCGCTGCACCTCGCCCGTGAGCGCCGAGCGCAGCAGCCAGCCGGTCGTCGCGTCCAGCTTGCCGTCCACGCGCGCGCGCACCGACGCAGCCGTCGTCTCGGCCGTGACCGGCTCGGGTGCAAGCGGCTTGTTCGCCACCGCCATCACGTCGACGTCCGACTCCGACTCCGGCAGCACGCGCGTCGTCGTATCCGTCGGGTTCGTCACGCCCGTCGCCACCAGCTCCGCCGTCGTGCTGCGGCGTCGCACCTTGAAGAGGTTCCCGCACTCCTGGCACTTGACCGTGAGCCCACCGTCGCCGACGCGTGCGTCGTCGAGCTCGTACACGGTCATGCACTTCTCGCAGCGGACGTCCATGCGGGCCCCAGTGGCGCCTTCAGTCTGCCGGGCTCGGCACAAAAAGCCAGCGCCCCCGTCGAGGAGCACTCGTTGCAACGAATGAAAATAAATTGTACGATGAGGCAGGTTACCGGGGTCCTGCTTGTCGAGTGGTGGGGGCCCCGTCTTTCGGGATGAGGAGATCGCGATGGGGACCAGGCTCTACGTGGGCAATCTGCCGTACACGGCCGACGAAGCGATGATTCGCAGCTTCTTCGAGCAAGGCGGACGGCAGGTGACGCAGGTCAAGATCGTCACGGACCGCGATACGGGTCGTCCTCGCGGCTTCGCCTTCGTCGAGATGGCCGACGACAACATGGCCAAGGCGGCCATCAACGAGCACAACCAGCAGAACCTCGGCGGCCGCACGATCGTGGTGAATGAAGCGCGCGAACCTCAGCGCGGTGGTGGTGGTGGTGGCGCTGGCGGGTACGGCGGCGGTGGCAACCGCGGCGCTGGCGGCGACCGCGGTGGCGGCGGTCGCGGTGGTGGTGGTGGATACGGCGATGGCGGTGGCGGCGGCGGTCGGGGCCGACGCGGTGGCGGCGGCGGTTACGGCGATTGAGTACACGCCGGCGGATCACTCCGCCGCGAATTGTCGATCACGGTCCGTAGCGGCGGGCCGTCGCCGAACGGCAGCCCTCCGAACGGGTCGTAGTGATACAGCGCGGTGCTCTTCCAGCCTTGCGCGGCAGAGATGAAGCCCGCGTCGGTGAGGTCGTGCACGAGCGGCGCGTCGGGCTCACCGACATTGACCATGGGCGGCGCAGCGCTCGTGGTCGCGTTCTCGCAGACCGCCATGCACGCCTCCGTCTGCATGCATGTGATGGAGCGCGTCGCATAC
>JBDTCO010000096.1:0-33781 GCA_039923495.1 Polyangia bacterium | reverse complement strand
AGGATGTACAGATCGGTGAGGCCGCCCTTCATCTTGAGCGCGCGGAACGTGCCGGAGGCTGGCTTCGGTCGCGCGGGCAGGATGCTCCACGTCTTGCCATCGGAGTGGAGGATCGCGCCGGACTCGGAGAGCGCGAAGAGGTCGTTGTCGGCGAAGGCCCAGACGCTGCGGAGGTCTTCCCCGACGGGCAGCGGCGACTGCCAGCGCCAGACGCACGCGGCTCCGCTGAGCCCGTGCGGGTCGCAGAGCGCGGGTTTCATATCGAACGCGCCGCCGTCCACGCCAAAGAGGTCAGCGATTCCACCATCGCTGCCGTCCGGCTCGACGTCGACGGTCGCCGAGGTGTGACCGCTCACCGGGATCGTGATCGCGACGTGACCTTGGCCGAGCATGCTGCCGCCGCTGCTCGCGACGACGGCGAGCTGCACGTCGCCGCTCTTGCCGGCGCCGAACCGCAGCGCGACCTTGAAGGGGAGGGTCGGCTTCTTGGAGGTCGTGGTGGTCTGCGTGCCGGTGACGGCGCCCATCGCGGTGAACGCGAGCGTATCGATCGACGTGTGGATCTGCGACGAGGTGACGGTGAGCGCGACGCACGCGCCAGGCGAACCCGCGCACGGGTCGGTCGAGTTCGAGCACGCGCCGAGCAGGACGATGGCGGCGATGAGCGCGCGGTTCAAAACGTCACCCCGTTGAACGGGCTCGCCGTACCGCTCGAGCGCGTGCCGAGGCCGACCCCGAGCCCGACCCCGATACCCACGACGGCGACCCCGACGATCGTCCACACCCACCACTTCTTGTAGACCGGCTGCTTGTGCGGCGCCGGCGTCGCGGCGACCGCGAGCTCCGGCGTCACCGGCTCGACGACGGGCGACCGCGGCGGGGCTTCGGCCTTCTCGGCCTTCGCCTTTTCGTCGGCGATCGACTGCTGCAGCGCCACGATCTTGGCGTCCACGTCGCGGCGGTTCGGCGCATCCGGAGCGCGGTTGAGGTAGCTCCTGTAAAAGCGGAGCGCCTCGACGTTGCTGTCGGCGTCACCGATGAGCCGATGGCACTGCGCGATGTTGAAGAGGAACACCGGGTCTTCCTTGAGGCGATACGCCTCCTTGAACTCCTCGAGCGCCTGGCGGTACTCGCCGAGATCGAAGTGCTTGGTTCCCGATGCGTAGTGCTGACGCGCGCCCTTCGACTGGGCCAGCACAGGAGAGGCGGTGACGGAAAGGAGCACGGCTGCGAGCAGGACGATGGCGAGCTTCAGAGGGCACCCCAGGTGATGGATCGTGCTCGACGATCTTTCATGTGTGCCGCAAACGCAAGCACGGTGCGACGAGGTCCGGTCCACGGTGGACGAGCAGCGCATTGGCGGAAGCGCACGAGGATCGAACTCGCCGAACGACGCAGAGCGCCGTCCCATCGGTTTTGAAGACCGAGCCGCGCACCAGCTACGGATGCGCTTCCACCGTCGGTGTTAACAGAGTGCGTGTTGCGTGTCGAGCTACAGCGCGTGCAGGCCGATGAAGACGAGCGCGAGCGTGGCGACGACGGCGCTCGCACGCCACAGCGTGTCGACAATCGATGTGCGCCCCGCATCGAACGCCACGCGCACGACGAGCTTGGCCGGCTCTCCCGCGGTCGCGCGGAGGCTGACCCACTCGATGCGCCCGGGCCGGAGCGCGCGCTCGAGCTCGACGGTCGCGGGCGTCCCCACGCGTAGCCAGGGGAGCTCGGCGGTCATGGTCGCGCCGCCGTCGTCCCAGGTGTCGGTCGTGGCGCGAAGGACGAGGCCGCTGTCGAGCTTTACCCGGACCGGCGCGCCTGGCTCGTGGTCGTGCGGTTCATTCGATGATCTCTGCACGACACAGACACATCGCAAGATCGAGGCCTCTCGCAACCCGGCGATGGCACACGGTCGATGCGCAGCGCACCCTCCGGAAACCGGAGAGCGCTGGTCGATTCAGCGCGCGTCTCTCACGACGCGCGACAGCCGCTCGAGCGCCTCCTCGATCACGTCCATGCTCGGCCCGAACGAGAAGCGCACGTACGGACGAAAGCGCGACGCGCGCGCGCGGCCGGGGCGACGCTTGCCGGGGTTCACATCGAAGAATTCGCCCGGGACCGTGATGACCTTCTCGGCCAGCGCCGCGCGGAAGAAGCTCATGCCGTCATTGATGGACGCCGGCAGATCGGCCACCGAGCCCCAGCAGTAGAACGTCGCGTCGGGCTCGCGATCGAGGCGGATGCCGAGCTTGGTGAGGCCGTTCACGAGGACGCGGCGCTTGGCGTCGAACGCGGTCTGGATGGCGCGCGTCTCGTCGAGGACGTCCTTCTCGTTCAAGAGCGAGATGGCTGCGCGCTGCATCGGGCGCGAGCCGCCCCCGTCGAGGAACGAGCCCGCCGAGGCGAGCGCGTCGACGACGGACTTCGGCCCGAGCGTCCACGTGACGCGCCAGCCGGGGTAGCGCCAGTTCTTGGTCAGGCCGTCGAACACGAGCACCGGATCCCGGTCGACGTCATCGACGTAGCGCGCGGCCGACGCGAGCCGCGGCTCCGCGCTGCCGTAGATGTAGTGCGAGTAGAACTCGTCGACGAGCAGCGCACACTCGAGCTCGCGGCACGTGCGGACCCAGCCCTCGAGCTCGACGCCGTCGATGAGGCGTCCGGTCGGGTTGCACGGGTTCGACAGCAGCAGCGCGCCGAGCCCACGGCCGGCGATCTCGTGGCGCAGATCGTCGACGCTGAACTCGTAACCGCGCGCGCCATCGAGGAGGATCGGGATGGCGGTGAACGCCTTGAAGATGTCGAGGAGCTCCTCGTACGCGGTGTAGTCGGGCAGGAAGTGCCCCAGGTTCACGGCGCCCAGCGACGCGACCGCGCGCGTGAGCGAGGTGCGCCCGCCGCCGGAGACGCAGACGTTCTCCCACGTGTACTTCGAGCTCTTCCCCTGCCTATAGAGGCGGTTATATAGCTCCGCGATGGCCTCGCGCAGCTCGCGCACGCCAGCGACGGGCGCGTACTCCTGGTCGTCGAGGCTGATGGTCAGCGAGTGGCGACGTTCGGGTGCGCCCGGCAGCGGTCCCGTCTCGGGCTGGCCCTGACCGAGGTTGCACCAGTCCGTCGCGCCGGAGTGGTAGCCGAGCTTGGTCGCCTCGCTAGTGACGTAGATGACGCCGGTGCGGGGGACCTGCCGAAAGCCTGCGATCGCTTCATCGGGCGTGCTCATGCGGCTGCTCTTATAACCGATCTCGACGTCGGCAAAGTTGACAGAGGGCGCTGTGGGGAAAATCCTTGGCGGGGTGCGTCGACTCTGCACAGCGTTAACGATCACCTGCGCGCTGTCCGCTCCCGCGCACGCGACGGTGCGGGCCCGCTCGACGCTGTCACACCGGGCTGCGCAACCGACGTCCGACCCGGAGCCGACGCCGGGGGCGCCGCACCGTGCATCGACGAAGAAGCATGCAAAGAAGGTCGTCGTCGTACCGCCCGCGGAGCTGGTGTCGATCAACACGCACGAGGCGTTCGAGCTGCGCCCGACGAGCACGGGCGACTTCAGCAAGCAGACGATGCGCGCGCTTGCTCATTTCCTGCGCTGTCACCACACGCAGAAGGTCCATGCGATGTCGGAGCGCCTCGCGCGGCTGCTCTACACGACGGCGAAGCACTTCGACTTCGCGAAGCTCGAGGTCGTCGCCGGCTATCGCGCGCCCCGCATCGCGCGCGAGAAGGGCAACCCGAAGAGTCCGCACAAGAAGGGCCTCGCGTGCGACTTCCGCATCCCCGGCATCACGAACGAGGCGCTGCGCGACTACGCCCGCACGCTCCCGCGCACCGGCGTGGGCTACTACCCCAACTCGGGCTTCGTGCACCTCGACTCGCGCGAGAAGCAGAGCGCGTTCTGGATCGACTACTCGCATCCTGGTGAACGTGCGCAGTACACCAGGCCCGACATCGCACCCGATGTCGTACCAGGTGGTGCGGTTGGCGACGCGCCCGAGGGCTCGGGCCCACAAGGGGACGAGGACCCGGGGGTGATCGCCCCCAATCTTCCGGCGCTCGAGCCGGCAAGACCGCGCAAAGACGACTGAGGTCGCACGGCGCGGAAGTTGCGTCACAAGAGGTCCGTGGGGGACCGATTGATGATGAAGCCGAGTCGCTTGATGCACGTGAACGTCGGCGGGCTTTGCCCGACGATGATCGTCGTGGGAGGTAAAGGAGTCCGCTCAGGGTTCCTTTTTAAGTGCCTCGTTGGAACGATGGCGGTGGTAGGGGCCGGTGGCTGCGGCGGGGGCGGAAACTCGAACGTGCTGGGTGGTGTGGCCTCGATGGCATACATCAGCCAGGACGCCGTCGAGCCGGGCAACGTGTTCGACTACACGAACGGGGGCGCCCACGGGAACATCTTCACGCTCACGCCTCCGACGGCGAGCGGCGCGAAGAAGAACCTCACGAACTGGGACAACGCCTCCATCAACTCGATGGACGTGTCGTTCGACGCCCGCGAGATCGTGTTCTCCGCGAAGGCGCCCGGCGACTCGAACTATCACGTGTACCGTGTGAACGTCGACGGCTCGAACCCGTGTGACGCGGTCACCGGTGTGGTCTCGCAGGGTGCCTGCCAGATCACGGACGGCGGCAACGACGAGGTCTACCCCATCTACCTTCCGGGTGGCCGCATCTACTACGCAACCAACAAGAACGTGGAGGGCGCCGAGGTCCCGCAGTTCCGCGACGAGTACGAGCGCGCGACGACGGCGCAGGCCGCGTCGATGTCGCTCGACGGCTCCGACCAGGTCCTCGGGCCGCGCAACGTCTCGCACCGCGTCTCGCCGGCGCTCCTGCCCGACGGTCGCATCCTCACCACAGAGTGGCGCCACCTCGGTGACACGAACGAGGGCGACCTCGTGACGATGAACCAGGACCTCACGGGCGTGCGCGAGAGCTTCGGCCGCGAGGGCAAGTCCGTCGCCAACTCGCACCTCCGTGCGACGTGGGCTGCCCCGGGCAGGCTCGTCGCCATCGGCACCTCGCGCGACCGCACGTTCCAGGCCGGCGCGCTCGTGCTCATCGACCAGGGCGGTACCGACATCACCACGCAGTCCGAGGCGCGTTCGTCCGAGATCGTGCTCACGCCCGACGTGCCGCTCGATCGCTCGCCGTCGTTCGTGGGCGTCGGTCGCTACTACGACGTCCGCACCATCGACTACGGCAAGATGAAGTTCCTCGTATCATGGTCGGACGGGACCGTCGAGACCGAGACGCTGACGGCTGCGAAGGCGTCGCCGGACTTCGGGATCTACGTCTACGACGCGAACTCGAAGACGCGCACGCCCGTCGTCAACGAGATCGGCACCTGGGAGTTCGGCGCGATCCCGATCGCGGTCCGCGCCGAGCCGCCCGCGCTCAAGAACAGCTTCGTCGCGACCAACAATGGCAGCGGCACCACGGCCTCCACGCTGCTGTCGGCCATCAACGTCTACGACTCGACCATGTTCAACCTCACCCCCGGCTCGGCGGTGAAGCTCCGCCTCTCGGAGGGCTTCTCGTCGGAAGAAGGCGCGCCGAACATGTTCGGCCTCTCGGACTTCGACGGCATGTCGCTGCTCGGCGAGACCGACATCCAGAACGACGGCTCGTACAAGGCGCTCGTGCCGCCGAACGTCCCGGTCCGTCAGCAGCTCATCGACAAGTACGGCATGGCCGTCACGACGACGGGGCAGGGCGGTGACACCGCGTCCGAGCCGCTGTGGATCCAGGGTCGTCCCGGCGAGGCGCGCGTCTGCGGCGGTTGCCACGAGGACCGCACGAAGAGCATCCAGCTCACGCCCGGTAGCTCCGCGCTGCAGGCGCTCGGCGCCGCTGCGTTCGACTACCCGGGCCAGACGCGTCAGCAGCGTCAGTCGACGGACTACACGCCCGGCAACGTGAGGGGCGTTCCGTGGGACAAGGCGCTCCAGCCGATCTTCGACGCCAAGTGCGTCTCGTGCCACAACGGTCAGGCCGGGCCGGCGAACCCGAGCTACTCGATCACGTTCGGCGACATGTCCACGTTCGCCTGGACGTTCGACCTCACGGGCCGCTCGGTCGACGTGATGGTGGAGAAGTCGACCTACACGTACTCGGCGTCGCACATCTCGCTGCTCGGTCCCGCGCAGCTCACGAGGGAGAAGACGATCCTCGCGCAGACGGGCCAGCTCATCGGCTACGTCGAGCCCGGCTCGGCGCACGACTCGACGCTCATCCAGAAGCTCAACCCGATGCGTCGTTACCCTGACGTGGACGGCAACGACCTCGCGTTCCCCGGCAAGCCGCAGCACCCGGCCGACGTCGGTGGTACGCCGCTCACAGCCGACGAGTACTACCTCATGATCCTCATGGCCGACAACGGCGGTCAGTTCTACTCGCGCGAGAACATAAAGGGGTATTGAGATGACCACCAAGACCATCAAGACGACCCTCACCTGCGCGCTGCTCGGCCTCTCGATGCTCTGCGCGCCCCTGGCGCACGCCGGCATCGACGGCTCGTCCTCGAAGATCGAGACGGCCATCGCGTCCGGCTCCGTCGACGCAATCGTCGCCGAGCTCGAGCGCTCCGAGAACATCCCGCAGCGCGGCGCCTACGACGCGGTGCTCAAGCTCATCGATCATCCGAGTGCGCGGGTGCGTGAAGCGGTGGGCTGGTGGGTCGGTCGTCGCGGTCTGCGCCAGACCGTCATCAACACGGCCGCGCTGCGGCTCGCGGCCCAGGATCCAATCGCCGCGGCCAACGTGCTCGACGCGCTGCGCGGCATGCGCGACATCACCACGCTCGATCTGGTCGCGGCCTACATGGCGCATCCGCTCGACGAGACGTCGGGCATCGCCGGCCTCCGGTGCATCTCCGCGATCGGCGCGCCGCAGGGCCTCGATACGATCAAGGTGAGCCTCGGCTCGTCGCTCGCAGGTGTGCGCGCCGAGGCGCTGCGGACCGCGCGCGGCCTGCGTGCACCCGTGGGGCAGAAGGTGCTCACCACGGGCGCATCGTTCGTCCCGTTGCTGTCGGACGCCGATGAAGGCGTGCGTCGTGAAGCGGCGCTGACCCTCGGCTTCCTCGGCCAGAGCGGGCTCAACAGCGATGCCACCACGTCGGGGCTCAACGCGCTCGTGACCGCGCTCGGCCAGGACTCGTCCGCGAAGGTGCGGCGCGCAGCGGCGTGGTCCATCGGCGAGATGGGCAACATCGCGGGCCTCGACGCGCTCAAGGCGGCTGAGAAGGACAAGGACTCGACCGTCCGCTCCATCGCCACCGCAGCCGCCGGTCGCATTCACTAGGTTCTCGTCGCGTGCATGGCGACAGTGCGCTAAAAAGATAAAATGGCTCGAACCAGGTTCATCGCGGTCTCGCTGGTTGGCGTCGTCGTCTCCATGGTGGGAGCCTGCGACCGCAAGCCGGCTCCGGCGCCGCAGTACTTCGAGCGCGTGATCCAGCCGATCCTCACCGCCAACTGCGAGTTCAACCAGGGCGCCTGCCACAAGGACGATGGCACCGGCAACGCGCTCGGCAACCTCGACGTCTCGAGCTACGCGGCGCTCACGAAGCGGCGCGACGTGCTGCGCACCTTTGGGTCGTACCCGGTGCCGCTCCTGTTGTTGAAGGCCTCGGGTCCGAGCGTCCCGCCGATTCCGTACGAGGGCAGCACCGACGGACAGACCATCTACATGCCGTCGGAGATCAACCACGCCGGCGGCAACACGCTGTCGGTGCAGTCGAGCGCGTATTACGAGCTGCAGAAGTGGATGGCCGGCGGGGCGAACGAGGATGGTTCCATCACCGTCCAGGCCGCGCAGACGCCGACCGGCCCGTGCCGCAGCGACATCGGCGTCGTGCGCCCGGACGTCGTCGCGCGCCTCTCCACGGTCGACACTTCCACGCCCGCGTTCCAGCAGTTCGCGACCGACGTCGAGCCCCTGCTGACGAAGACGTGTGCGTACTCCACGTGTCACTCGAGCCAGCAGTCCGACTTCTTCCTCGCGTGCCAGGGCTCAGGCTCCGACGACCTCACCAAGTTCAACTACCTCGAGACGACGGCGCTCATCGCGACCACGCCCGATCAGTCGGAGGTGCTGCTCAAGCCACTCGCACCATCGGCCGGCGGCATCAGCCACTCGGGCGGCGTGTTCTTCCCGTCGAAGTCTGATCCGAGCTGGCTCAAGCTCTACAACTGGGTCATCGGCAACGGGCCGCCGACGGTGCTCACCGGTCTGTCCGATGGCCAGAAGTTCTTCGACGACGCCGTGCTCCCCATGTTCATGCGCCGCGGCTGCGCGGTCGAGGGCTGCCACAGCCCCGGCGCGGCCAACGACTTCAAGCTGCGCACCGGCAACCAGGGCTTCATCTCGGCCTTCTCGCTCGACACCGACTACAAGGTCTCGCGCTACGAGTTCTTGCTCCCCGAGCTGCCCGACGTGCGCCAGAGCCGCATCGCGAAGAAGCCGGTGCGCAGCATCGCCGAGGGCGGCTACGGCCTCGTGCATCGCGGTGGCCCGCCGCTCGAGACTGCGGGTGCCTCGACCGATCCGGCGGCGTGTCCGTCGCCCTGGACGAAGGCGTCGAGCGCGTTCTGCACCGTCGTCGAGTGGCATCGCCTCGAGCGTGTGGCCCTGCTCGCGGCGAACAATGCGTCGCCGATGACGTCGGGTACGAACCTGCCGATCATCGCGGTGTCGCGTCCGCCCGACACCGACCGTCCCATCGACTTCGACACGTACCGTCCTGGCGCCGACCTCGTGATGGTCAACGCACCGCTCGGCGCGCTCGGCGCACCCAACCTCGGCAGCGCCACAGGCTCGACGAGCCTGCTCGGTGGTTGCCCAGGCTCCACGGCGACGCGCGACGTGCGCGGCCCCGACGTGCGCTTCGACGCGAGCCGCGTGGCCTTCGCGATGCGAACCTCGCAGACCGACTCGCTCGACATCTACGAGGTTACGCTCGATGCCGCGCACACGTGCACCAAGATCACCGACGGCAACGGCAGGATCGGCAACGGCATGCTCGTCCACAACCTCGATCCGATGTACGCGTCGGATGGCTCGCTCGTGTTCGCATCGACGCGCGGCACGAACGGTCCCACGCGCTCGCTCAAGTACCTCCTGCCGCAGACGGACCTGTGGCGCCTCATCAACAACAACGGCACCTACGCGCCGGCGGCGCAGATGACGTCGTTGCTCGGCTCCGAGCTCAACCCCGCCATGATGCAGAACGGAGAGCTCACCTTCACCGCCGAGAAGGCGACCGCCGACTTTTACCAGCTGTCCGGACGCCGCATGAACTGGGACCTCACCGACTACCACCCGCTGCTCGCCCAGCGTCAGATGTCGCCAGCGCTGAGCGGTGATCCGCAGCCGTCCATCGGCTACCAGCAGGCCACCGACATCCGCGAGCTGCCCGATCGCAACTTCGTCCTCATCCTCTCCGACGACGGTACCAAGGGTGGAGGTGGTGCGCTCGCCACGTTCAACCGCTCCGTCGGCCCGTTCCAGGCCAACCGCACCGACATCACGTTCCTCAAGTCGGTCACGAACTTCGATGCCGCAGCGACAGGCCGCGCGGGCGCGACGACGGGTGCGTATCGCGGACCGTTCGGCCTGCCCGACGGTCGCATCCTCGTCTCGTACGCACCGGCCGTCACGAACCTCGCCACCGCCACCGCCGCCGACCTGCGCTACGATGTCGTCGCGTACTCGCCGGTCGATGGCTCGCGCGTGAACGTCGCTGGGCTCTCCGGCGGCTCGCTCTCGTACATGGACGCCGTCGTCGTCTACAAGCGCGAGCCGCGGCCGTTGTTCTACAACGTCACGCAGCTCGTCTTCGGTGGCCGCGTCGACCCCACGGATCCGACGCACGGCTACGTGCACTTCCCCGACCTGCCGATGCTCGGCACCCTGCTCGCGGCGAACCTGCGCACCGGTCGCTTCGTCGATGAGCTCGACGCGGCCACGCAGGTCGTCATGTATCAGCACCAGGCGCCGCCCGCGGATGTGAGCGCCGCCGCCGCCGGGCAGACGGGCACGCAGAAGGTCTACGATCAGGTCGTCGAGATCGGTCGTGCCAACCTCGCGTCCGACAAGAGCGTGCAGCTCCGGCTGCCCGCGCTCACCCCCGTGATCCTCGAGCTGCAGGATGGCTCCGGGAAGTCGGTCTTCCGCATGACGGAGGAGGATCAGCTGGGGCCGGGCGAGCACATCTCGCGCGGCGTGCCGCGGGCGTTCTTCAACTCGACGTGCGGCGGCTGCCACGGTTCGATCTCGGGCCTCGACCTCGACATCGCGATCAACCCCGATGCGCTGACCGGCGCGAGCGTGTCGCTGTCGCGCGATCCCAGCACCGCGGTCTCCATCGGAAACTGATCGTGTATGCTCCGCGGATGCGAAACCTGTCCCGGTTGTGTGCGTTCGGTCTGTGTGGCGCGCTGACTCTCGGCGTAGCCGACGCGAAGAAGAAGCCTCACGCCGTCGCCGCAACCGCAGCCGCACAGGCTGCCGCGGCGCGCTCGATGGGCGAGCTCGCTGCCAAGTTCAAGTGGGGCATGACCGAGGACGAGGTGTGGAAGGTCATCGAGGGCGTGATCCACGACCGCTACAAGGATCAGATCGCCAAAGAGACGGACACGAACAAGCAGGACGATCTTCGCAAGAAGGAGCTCGACGAGGTCAAGAAGACGCGCGAATCGCTCGTGAAGTTCGACGGCAAGCGGACGGGCTGGGACGTGTCGATCATCGACAAGGAGTTCCAGCAGCGCAACGACGAAGCCATGATCACGATGTGGGAGAAGGACCAGCGCCGGTTCCTCTTCTTCTGGAACGGCAAGCTCTACAAGCAGTTCATCGCGTTCGACTCGGCGCGCTTCAAGGACAAGTCGTTCGAGGACTTCGTGGCGCTCCTCGAGGCTCGCTACGGCAAGTCGGAGACGAAGTTCGCGCAGATGAAGACGAAGGACGAGGTCGTCGTCGATCACGTCGAGTGGCCGGGCACGGGGGAGTACGCGCTCCAGGCCGTCGACCAGTCCGGCTTCTACGGTAACTACTGCCTGCGGCTTTACAGCCCGAAGACCGAGGCCGACATCGAGAAGGTCCGCGAGGAGAAGATGCCGAAACGTGCCAAGGGCAATGCGCTCATCGACGCGGTGACGCGGCCGGACTCGGTCGCGGGTGACAAGAACGCCAACGTCGTCGATCAGATCACGGGGCACAAAGAATGATGAACAAGAAGGCGCGACTCGCCGCTCCGTTCGTCCTCACCGCGCTGCTCTCCGGTGGCGCGGCCCTCGCGGACGCGCCGAAGAAGCTCCCGAAGGCGGAGTACCCCGATCATGTGCAGCGCGCCGCCAACGGAATATGCACCGAGTACTGGAGCGCCGCGTGCCCTCCGGGCGCTCACTGCAACCCGGGGCCGCCACACGCCGTGGAGTGCCCGCCGGAGCCGCCGAAGAAGAAGTGAAGCGCCTTCCCGGGGCACGGCCTCACCCGCCGGGTGCAACGAAGGCCAGGCCCCTTCCCGGGGCACGGCCTCACCCGCCGGGTGCAAGGAAGGCCAGGCCCCAGCCGACGGAGCGGGTGCGGCGCGAGTGGGCCCAGCGCGTCGAGGTCGAGTATCGCTCGGCGGCCGTGACGCAGCAGCTCGGGCTCTGGCTCACGCAGCTCGGCGCTTCGCCGGACCTGATCCGCGCTGCGCTGCGCATCGCGGCCGACGAGCTCGACCATGCGCAGCGCTCGCATCGGGTCGCCGTTGCGGCGGGGAGTGAGGCTCACGTCATCGATCGCGCATCGCTGATGCTCGAGGACGGCGATCTCGAGAGGGTCGTCACGCAGACCGCGCTCGGCACGTTCTGCCTCGGCGAGTCGGTGGCCGTGCCCCTGTTCGCGGCAATGCGACGCGGCTGTACGGTGGCCGTCGCGCGGCGCGCGCTCGATCGCATCCTCATCGACGAGGTCCGTCATCGCGCGTTCGGCTGGACGCTGCTCGGCTGGCTGCTCGAGCACGTGCCGGGGACGCGCGTGATCGTCGAGGGGACGCTGCCCCGGAGCTTCGCCGCGCTGCGCCGCACGTACGTCGCGACCGACTCCGCAGCGACCGACGACGAGCGCGCGTGGGGGCTCATCGCACCGCGCGAGTACGCGCCGATCCTCGCGAAGACCTTCGAGCGCGACTACGTTCCGAGCTTCGCTGCGCTCGGCATCGACGCAGGGGCAGCCTGGGGCTGAGCCACGGTGTATCGCCCCAGCGGCGAGAGCGTCGGCATCGACACCGCGATCATCGGCTCGGTGAAGAGCGGCGACGGGATCAACATGCCCGCGAGCATCCAGGTGCGCGCGGCCCAGGCGGGCCACCGCGTCACGTGCAGCCCGCGCTCGACCAGCATCAGGATAGCCTGCACGACGAAGAAGCTGCCCATCGACAGCGCGAGCACGACACCCCCACCCGCGTACGAGATGTACGCGTGGAACAGCGCGCTCACCGAGAATGCGGCGAACAAGCCGAGCGTTGCGCCGTGACGACGCGCGACGGGAACGAACGTCGCGCCATGTAGCCAGCGTGTCACCGTGAGGTTCCAGCGCTTGCCCCACAGCTCGCCGAGGCTCCTCGACTCGATGGGCCGGTCGTGCAGCGACGGGAGCGCCCATCCGGTGAGCTCGGTGACGACGCGCACCAGCGTCGAAACCCACTCGGCGGTCGACCAGATCGCGACGGCTGCTGCCATGCTGCCGAGCAGCAAGGGAAGCGGACGCGTGCGTGCGTAGTACACGCAGATCACCGACGCGCTGCTCACCATCGCGTAGACCAGGGTGCGCAACGCCTTCGCCGGATCGAGCCGAGGTCGCGTCGGCCGAGCGAGCCTGCAGTCGAACACGACGAGCACCTGGAGCACACGAGCAGCCGCCGGACGTGACGGCTGCTCGCGCGCGAGATCGACCGTGCGCGCGAGCCCCGCGACCGCGGCGATGCCAGAGACGACGCGCAGGAGCGGGAAGCTATCGACGACGAGCGGGATCAGCGTCGCCAGCGCTGCGAGGACCACCGCTGACGTCCGCCGCACCTTGCCACCGGTCGCGAGCAGCGCCGCGGCGACGAGCACGAACCAGGTGCACGCGAGCGCCACACTCCCAGCTTACCTGTTCCGCGTCGCCCGGATGAAGGGGCGCGAGCGAGCGCCGAAACGCGAGCGATGAACGTGCGCAGGAGGGGAGGACGGCGAGGGAGCACGAGCGCGAGCGAAGCCAGCGCCAGCCGCGTACGAGACGACCAGCGAGCACGAGCGCGAGCGAAGCCAGCGCCAGCCGCGTACGAGACAACGAGGGAGCTCCGAAACGCGCGCGAGCAACGCGCGGAGGGAGGGGAGGCTCACCCGGCTTTGCCGGGTGAGGGGAGGCGGGAAGGCCTCCCCCTAAATAGGCCGCGGGAAGGCCTCCCTTTAGAAGGTAAAGACGTGCGGGCGCTCGGCCGTCTTCTTCAGCTCGGGCAGCAGCTCCTTCGACGTCTTCTCGAGCTCCGCCACGATCTCCACGATCTCCGAGCGACGACGGCCATACGCCTCGGCAGCGAGCGCATCCGTCGATCCAGACGCCACCGTCTTGAACAGCGGCGTCTGCTGGAGCGGGATGATCGTCTCGCCGGGCTTGCCCTTGACGGGACGCGTGCTGAGCTGCGCGCCGGCTTCCATGCGATAGCTGAACTTCAGTACGTCGGGGCTGCAGCTCGTGTCGCCCGGGGTCGGGCAGACGGGACCGCCCACCTCGACGAACTTCGCGAGCTGGATCGGGCCCGACGTGTCGAGGATGACCGCGTAGTTCTTGTCGCTCTTCGCCTTGTCCAGGTACTTCTGGATCGCGTCCTTGTCGGCGAGCGTCTTCTTGGCGTGCGCCTCGATGAGGTCGTAGAGCTTGTTCGTGTTGCTGTAGTAGCTGAAGAGGCGATCGATCTCGAGCGTCTCGAGGTGCTGGTAGTTGGCGTGGAAGATGGCCTTCGTGTCCGGCTTCTTCTGCGCGACCGTCGCCATCTGCGTGGCCTGATCGAGATCGACACCGCCCTGCGTCTTCTTGCTCAGCGCCGCGATGATGCTCTCGAGCACCTTCTGCTGCTTCTCGACCTCGTTGCGGATGACGATGGCCTGGTCCGTCGTCTCGTTGAAGTCGCGGCGCGAGGACGAGATGCCGCCCCACACGGTGCCGCCGAGGAACACGGCGACGCCGGCGACGACGTAGCCGGCGATGCGGCCCCACGGCTTCGGCTTGTCCATCGGCTCGCCGACACCTTCGGCAGAGCCGGGGAGCGCCTGGCCCATGCCGTAGAACGCGGCGAGGTTGGCCGCCTGCGCCGACGCGAAAGGATCACGGCGTGGATCGGGCGGAGGTGCAGGAGCGGCCGGCGCCACAGCGACGGGCGCGGGCTGACCGAACGGCGAAGGGATGGCAGAGGGTGCCTGCGGTGCGGGGGAAGAGCCCCCAAAACTCGAGGGCGGTGGCGCGGTGGGCTCGCCACCTGGCGTCACCGTCTGCATCGTCCCCGTCTTCTTGAGCCCGAGGCGGGCCTTCAGATCGCTGATGTCGCGTGAGCCCGGCTTCTTGTCGTCCAAACTTCTCTCCTGAGAGGCTACCGAAATGCGCGCAAAGCTTACTTGCAGGAACTTTCTTTCGTCAACGAACGTCGCGACCAATCGCAGCGGTGATCCCGTGCGCGATTGGCAAGGAAAGAGCGCTGGAGCACGTGATACGTTGAAGCCCGCGTGGCTGCATGTGCGGAAGCAGGGGGCGGGTGCTAGAGAGCGACGGCGTCTTCGTGCAGCTCGCCACGCAGGAACTGCTCGAGGAGCAGCTTGTCCTCCTCCGCGATGCGCGTGAAGCGGACGCCGTGCTTGCGGGACTCGGAGTCCTCGGCGAGCGTCACGCCGTCGGCGCGGAGCACGCGCTGCGAGCCCGGGAGCTGGAACTCCACGGAGACCTCGTCATGCGGCACGTTCGGCTCGAACACCTTGTAGAGCAGCATGCCGCCCGAAGAGACGTTGACCGCGCGGCAGACGTGCGGCTCTCCCTCGATGTACTTGTTGACGAGGATGTCGATCCCCATGCGACGTTGACGGCGATCCTTGGTCATCCGGGCCTCTCCAGGCGCACTGCTAGGCGCGCTGCTTGGTGCGCTGCTTGGTGCGATGCTTGGTGCGATGAATTCCTACATGTAGGATATTTGAGTACCGCGGCGCGATCAACTTTCGCGATCGGATCATGACGCTCGAGCCTCCCGCGGCAGATCCCGCGTTCGGCCTCCTCGAGGGTCCCGAGCGCCTCGTCGGCTCGCTCGTCCTCGACTTCCAGCTGACCGCGGTGCTCGGCGCGGGCGGCATGAGCGTCGTGTACCGCGGCGTCCATCGCGTGACGGGGCAGGAGGTGGCCGTGAAGGTGCTGCCGCCGGAGCTGGCGATCCACGACGAGCTGAAGGCGCGCTTCGTCGAGGAGGCGCGCCTGCTGGCGCTGCTCGAGCACATCAACATCGTCACGCTCAACAACTTCACGGAGCAGGGCGGCCGGCTCTGCCTCATCATGCAGTTCGTCGAGGGCAAGACCTTCGAGAACAAGGTGCACGAGCAGGCGCGCGTGCCGTGGCAGGAGGTCGTGCGCGTCGGCATCGAGGTCGCGAAGGCGCTCGAGCACGCCCACAAGCAGGGCGTCATCCACCGCGACATCAAGCCGTCCAACATCCTCGTGCGCTCCGATGGTGCGGTGAAGGTCACCGACTTCGGAATCGCCAAGATGGTCGGCCAGTCGAAGCTCACCTCGACGGGGCAGACGATGGGCACCGTGCGCTACATGTCGCCCGAGCAGGTGCGCGGCAAGCCGCTCGACGCGCGATCCGATCTGTACTCGCTCGGCGTCACGCTGTTCGAGGGCCTGGTCGGCAAGACGCCATTCGACGGCGACAACCAGTTCTCGATCATGGAGCAGCACCTCCACAAGAAGCCGCCGTCGCTCGCATCGTTCGGCGTGCAGGTGCCAGGGCCCGTCGAGGCGGTGCTTCGGCGTGCGCTCGAGAAGAAGGCGGATGACCGCTACGCCGATGCCACCTCGCTGCGCGAGGCGCTCGAGACGCTGGCCCGCGGGCAGGCTCCGTCGATGCCGAAGCTCGTCCGGTCGGGGGGGAGACGTGTCGCGATGGCCGTCGTCGGGCTCGTGGTGCTCGGCGGTGCGATCGGCGTGGCCGTGCACGAGCTCGGGCCCTCGGCGGCGGTCAAGGTTCCGGTGCCCGTCGTCGCGTCGCCCATCACGCAGCGCAACTGGCCGGAGGCGCATGTGCTGGAAGGCGTGACGCTCGCGACCGACCAGCGCATGCCCGAGGCGCAGCTGCGCATCGAGTCGGTGCGCGCGCTCGGTCCCGGCGAGGTGCTCGCCGTGTCGGCCCGGTACAAGGCGCTGCTCGTGTCTCTGCGGGAGTTCCTCGCGGGCGAGCCCATCGCGGGCGCTGCGCTCCGGACGCCGGTGACACCGCTCAACATCGTGCTCGTGCCCGACTACGTGCTCGCCGATCCGAAGCGCTGGCCCGGCTACAAGGTGGAGGCGGGCCACACGTACGGTTCGCGCTACGTCGAGCCCAAGCACACGCTCTTCGTGGCGGACGGTCCGAAGTTCCTCGATCGCGAGTTGCCCTACGGCGTCGCGCTGCACGTGCTCACCCCCATCGACGCGCTCTCGAACGACGCAGTCTTCGGCCTGGCCGAGCGCTTCGCAGCCGAGCGCCTCGCGGCGGCCGGCCGGTGATGGGTCGCCTCGCGGCGGCCGTAGGCCCCGCTTTCCTTTGACGCTCGATGGAACGGATGAGATAGTCCACGATCGAAAACTGTAAGCGCCAGGCTCTTTTGGGCGCCTCGTCGTGCAAGTCCAGTTGGCCTGTGGGAGGTCGTTGAATGCTCTTTCGTGCTCGCATCGCGCTCGTTGCCGCGTTCGTCATCCTCGGTGGGACCATCCTCGTCGCGCTCGTTGCTGGTGGAGCGCTGAAGAAGGACGCGTTCGACGCCGTCTCGTCGCATGTGCAGCAGGCTCAGGCCTCGTTCGGCGCGCTCGAGCGCATGCGCGGCATCGAGATCACGAACGCGACCGCACGCTTCGCTCGCGAGGACGAAACCTCCAAGATCTTCGAGCAGCCCGTCGGCGATCCGCAGCGCCACCTCGCGTTCGCTGCCGTCGAGGTCTTCAACGCGCGCCTCGCGAACGAGGGCCACAAGGCAGACATCGTCGCCATCCTCGGCGCCAACGGTCACGTCGTGTCCCGCGACCTCAACATCGGCGTCCTCTACGACGAGGATCTGAAGAGCAAGTACCCCGCGGTCGGCATCGCGCTCGCCGGCACGACCGTGAAAGACCTCTGGCTCTTCGACGGCCACATGTACCGCGTCGCCGTCGCGCCGATCCGCTCGCGCACGGGGCAGGTCGTCGGCGCCATGCTCGTCGGCTACGTCACTTCCACCAAGGACGCAAAGGACGATCGCCTCAAGCTCGGCGCCAACGTCGCCTACTTCATGGACGGTCGCATCCACGCCTCGTCGTTCTCGAAGGAAGGCGCCGAGTCCGCCGAGGAGCGCGACATCGCGCTCGCGCTCTTCGCGCCGGGCGGTCCCGCCGAGAGCGCCGCGGCCGGGGAGCTCTCGCGAAACTTCACCCTCAACGTCGCGGGGCAGCAGTACCTCGCAGCTGCCGGCCCGCTCCCCGGCAACCTCACGAAGGGCAAGTCGGGGTTCGTCGTGCTCTCGTCGCTCTCGGAGGCGCAGGGCTCCATCGCCAAGGTCGAGGGCCTCATCTATGGACTCGGCGTGCTCGGTCTCCTGTGCGTGCTCGGCACTGCCGTCGGCACCGCGCTGCGCTTCGTGCGCCCGCTCGACGAGATCGAGACCGGTGTCGCGGACGTCATCAACGGCAACCACGAGCGCACGTTCGAGTCCGACAGCCCCGACTTCGAGGGCCTCGCGAATGGCCTCAACGTCATGGTCGCGCGCCTCACGGGGCGGCCCGATCCGAGCGACGAGGATGACCTCGATGGTGGTGAGCGTCGCTCCGCGAACCCGCAATGGCAGAGCGAGATCGCCGTCGACAACGTGGCAGGCACCGGCCCGCAGCTCTCCCCGGAGAACGCGCGCATCGCCGCCGAGCCCGAGGGCGAGTACTTCCGTCGCACGTTCGAGGAGTACGTCGCGTCGCGCCAGAAGAACGGCGAGCCCAGCGAGAACTTCACGCTCGAGAGCTTCACCTCGAAGCTCAAGGCCAACGAGGGGCCGCTGCGCACCAAGTTCGGCGTGCCGCGCGTGCGGTTCAAGGTCGTCGTGAAGGACGGCGTCACGACGCTCAAGCCGATCCCGGTCCCGGCTGGCTTCGTCAGCGTCATCTAACGCGACCAGGCGCAGGAGAAGCGATCAGGGACCGTCTCTGTTAGCTCTCGTCGTCGTCGAGCCGCGGTAGTTTCTTCTTCGCAGGCGGTCGGGGTCGTCCCTTCGCGTAGCCGCCCGGATCGGGGCATAGCTCTGCGACCTGGCAGCGATCGCAGGGCTCGCCGCGCCACAGCTCGTGGTAGAGCGCCTGCACCTCGTCGAGGAGGCGCGGTTCGTCGGTGGTGAGGCCGATCTCGAAGTTGCGGCGATCGTCGCCCTTCGCGCCGAGACCTGCGCCCGTGAGGTTGGCCGAGCCCATGTAGAGCCGCTCGCCGTCGATGATGACGAGCTTCATGTGGTTGCGCGGGCAGTGCTTGAGCTTGAGGCCGCCCTTGACCAGCGACGGGCGCCGATCGAACGCCGCGCGAAATCTTCGCGATGGGAGCTCCGCGTGGATGATCCGTAGATCGACGCCTCGATCGGCCAGCGACTCGAAGCTTGCGAGCAGAGAGTGGTAGCGCGCACCGCGTGCGCCCTCGACGTAGAGCTCCTTGAGGTTCGCGGTCGCGATCCACACCGCGCGCTTCGCGACGAGGATGCCGTCGCGGATCACGTCCTCGTACAGCGCCCGCCCCGCGAGCACGCGCGCCGAGAAGCGCAGATCGAGAGAGCGGAGCATCGGCCAACGCTCCCACGCGCCGCGCGACCTCGCAAAAACGGTGGTAGCTTCGCGTCGTGCGCGTCGCGCTCTATGGTGGGAGCTTCAATCCGCCGCACCTCTCGCACCAGCTCGCGTGCGCGGTGGCGCTCGCCACGGCGCGTCCTTCCGTTGACGAGGTCTGGATGGTGCCGACGTTCGAGCACGCGTTCGGCAAGGCGCTCGAGCCCTTCGAGGACCGGTACGAGATGTGTCGTCGCGCCGGCCGCATCTTCGGTCACCGCGTGAAGGTCTCGCGCATCGAGGAGACGCTCGGCGGGTCGAGCTTCACCATCCGCACCGTCGAGGCCTTGCGCGCTGCCCACCCCGAGCACGAGCTCACGCTGCTCATCGGCGCGGACCTGGTGGACGAGCGCGTGCGCTGGAACCGCTGGGACGAGCTGCAGCACATGGTGAGGTTCCTCGTCGTGGGCCGGCACGGGACATCGCTGTCGCCGGGCGGGCCGCACGATCACCAGGTGCCCATCGAGCTGCCCGAGGTGAGCTCCACCGAGGTGCGACGTCGGCTGCAGGCGGGCGAGTCCACCGTCGGGCTCCTCGACGACGAGGTGTCGCGCTACATCCGCCAGCGCGGCCTCTACGGCGCCCTGCCGTGAAGCTCGTCGTCGTCGGACAGGGAAGGGTGGGCTCCGCGCTCGTGCCAGCGCTCGTCGCGGCAGGCGTCGACGCGCGTGGGGTGTCCGCGCGCTCGCTGCCGCCGGGGCTGGAGGCCGACGTGTACGTGCTCGCGGTGCGCGATCCGTCGATCGCCGCCGTGACGCGCGCGGTCCTCTTGCGTCACCGCGGCGCGCCGCCGACGGTGCTCCACACCGCGGGCGGCGTACCCTCGCAGGTGCTGCGCGACGCGGGTGCGGCGCGCGCGGCGGTGATGCACCCGCTCGTCGCGTTCGCCGGCGTCGCGCCGATCCTCGCGGGCAGCCTGTTCGCCGTCGAGGGCGACGCCGCTGACGTCGCCGAGTCGCTCGTGCTCCGCCTCGGTGGCACGCCGCTCAGGCTCGATGCGCAGGCGCTCGTGCGCTACCACGCGGCGGCGGTGCTGACGGCCAACCATGTGCTCGCGCTCGTCGACCAGTCGCGCGATCTCATGGCCAGCGTCGGTGCAGATCCACGGCTCGCCGAGGCGGGGCTCTCGTCGCTGTTCTCGGCGGTGGCGGCGAACCTGTCCCGGCTCGGGTTGCCCGCGGCGCTGACGGGGCCCATCGCGCGTGGCGACGTCGCGGCGGTGCGCGGCCACCTCTCGGCGCTCACGGGCGAGGCTCGCGCGACCTACGTGACGACCGCGGTGCGCCTCTGCTCGATCGCGCGTCGGCAGGGGTCGGCCCGCGTGGAGGACCTCCTGGCCATCGAGGCGCTGCTCGCGCTTTACCTCCCCGCGTTCGTAGACTAGCGTCGCTGCCCAGATCCGGAGAATCAGATGACGAACCGTCCGCTCAAGCCCCACTTCCTCCGCTGGCTCGCGCTCTGCGTGATGGCGCTCCTGCTCGCCCCCGGCCTCGTGCTCGCGAAGACGAACCCCGAGGACCTGCTGAAGGGCAAGGTCATCATGAGCGACAAGCCCATCCCGACGCACTGGAGCTCCGTCGGTAGCTACGTCGCGCAGCTCAAGGGGCTGAACAAGACGACGTTCTGGTACGACAAGAAGACCGGCAAGGTCACCGTGCAGTACGCGGCGTTCTTCGCGGCGCCGGTGAACGACGTGCAGGTCAACCTCGTCGTCTACGACATCTCGGGTCGCGGGCGGACGCAGAAGGTCTCGAGCGAGAACTTCATGAACCGTGGCGATCGCGTGCTCTTCAACTCGGTCACGCTCGATCGCCAGGACATGGAGGGCAACAAGAAGTACCTGTTCGCCATCGAGTACAACCACCGCGTCATCGCATCGTCGGAGATCATCCTGCGCGTCGAGCAGGAGAAGTACTCCGGCAAGGTGAGCTTCAGCGAAGACGAGACGAAGGGTAAGTGATGAAAAGACTCCTGCTCGCGGCACTGCTCCTGTCGTCCGCCTCGGCCCACGCCGACGACGTCGCCACACTCCGCCGTGATCTGCAGGTCGCGAGCGATGCGCGCGCCGACGAGGCGGCGAAGCAGCTCGCCGCGTCGAAAGATCCGAAAGCGATCGAGGCGATCCTCGATCTGCTCGCGCTCGGGATCCCCCCGCGTCAAGCCCAGGTGCTGCTCGGCGGCCTCGCGGGTCGCAAGGACGCGCGCTCGTTCGACGTGCTCGTGGTCTTCTCGCATAACCGCAACTCGGACCTCCGCCGTCGGGCGATCGAGCTGCTCGGTCAGCTCCCCGACGCCAAGGTCGTCCCGTCGCTGATGCTGGCGCTGTCGGACTCGACCCCCGAGGTCCGCGCGGCTGCGGCCGAGGCGCTGGGTCATCGCAAGGAGCGCTCCGCCGAGCGCAAGCTGATGCAGTTGCTCGAGCATCGTGATCAGTCGGCGCCCGCTGCGCTCGCGGCGATCGCCACGCCGGAGCTCGCACACAAGCTCGCCGAGCGCATCGGGCCCATCCCCGACGCGCTGCTCTGCGAGACGTTCGGCGAGATCCTGCGTCGCGTGGACTTCGGTCCCGATCCCGTGCGCGTCGAGATCGTGAAGACGCTCGCCAAGATCCCCGGCGACGTGTCGACGACCGCGCTCATCGAGTACATGCAGGCCACCGAGCACGATCCGAAGCGCCCCTCGCGCCTCGAGGCCGAGTCCGTCGTCAATCACCGGAAGGGCACCTGATGTTCACGAAGCACTGGCTCCTGTGTGGTGCGCTGCTCGCGGGCTGCGGCCCCGCGGCGTTCTCCGCGCACTCGCGCGACAACAACGTCGGCGACGTACAGAAGGCACTCTCGATCTCGAAGGCACCGGCCCGCGGTCCGCGCAACGGCACCGGCAAGCCGATGGCGTTCGCCGTCACGGCCGGCCCCGACAAGATGGTGGTGGGCATCGATCTCGCGTCGCGCGGCGTCGTGTGGAAGTTCCCCGCGGACGTGCGCTCGCGCATCGTCGTCGGCAAGGGCCTCGTCGCGTACCGTCTCGGCGATCACGAGCTCGTCGGGCGCGATCCGGCGTCGGGGCGCGAGCTCTTCAAGGTCAGCCTGCCCGCGAACGAACAGTTCATGGGCATGGCCATCGACGACGACCACCTCTACTACGTCGTGCAGTCGACCGGAGAGTCGAAGCGCGTGAGCTACACGGTCGGGCTCGACCACTCCGGTCACGAGGCGTGGCGTACGCCCGCACCGGGCACGCTCGGCGCGCCGGCTGCACGCGGTGGCCTCGTCGCAGTTCCGTTCGCGTACCAGAATCTCGTGTTGCTCGACGGAGCGTCTGGCAAGGAAGTCGGCCGCGTGCGCAACACCGACGAGCAGGTGACGTTCGTCGTCGGCTTGCCCGACGGCTTCTTCTACGGTGGTGGCAAGGGCATCTACCTGCTCGACGACAAGAGCGCCAGCGGCACGCGCGCGGGCTCGTCGTACGCAGAGGTGAAGATGACCTCGGGGCAGATGCGTCCGACGTACTGGTTCGACGGCTACCAGCCCACGCAGTCCGACTACAGCGCCTTCGATCGCAACCGCCTGCTGTGGCGCGGTGTGAAATCGGCCGGCGGAGTCGGCTTCGAGAGCGACCTCGCCGTGCTGCACAGCTTCCGCTACCTCTTCGGCATCGACACGAAGTCGGGCGCGCTGCGCTGGGCGTACGCCAACCCGCGCACCGACGTGGTGGGCACCGAGGACGTTGGCGACGCCATCGCGTACGCCACGGCCGATGGCGAGATCGGCGCGCTCGATGAGGCCACCGGCCAGTCGCACCCGCTCGCCACCACGGGCCTCCGCATCGCGGGCGTGACCATCGATGCCGACGGCATCGTCGTGCCGCAGGGCAGCGCGGACAGCGCGCCCGCAGCGCTGCGGGCATCGCTCGAGCAGATCGTGTGGGATCCGGACGCGAGGTTCACGGTCATCAAGATCTTCGCGACGGAGGCGCTCGGTCGCCTGCCCGGTCTCGACACCACCGAGGCGCTCCTCAAGATCGTCCGCGCCCCCACCGGCGTTCCCGTGCAGGTGCAGCGTCGCGCGGGTGAGGCGCTCGTCGCACGCAAGGACGCTGGTGCCGTCAAGCTCTACGCCGACGCGCTCGCCACGCACAGCGACTTTCTCACCGACAAACACGCGGTCGGCGTCGACATCATCGCGCGCGCGGCCGCCGGCATCGACGCAAAGTCGCTCGCCCCCGCCATCGCGTCGCACCTTGCGGATCCCGAGACGCCGCAGCCCAGCCTCAAGGACCTCGTCGTCGCGCTCGGTACACTCGGTGGCAAGGACGCGTCACGTGCGCTGCGCACCTTCCTCCTCACGTACCGAGCCGATCCGATCTTCTTGCAAGACCCGTCGCCGCTCGTCGCCGCTGGCAACGCGCTCCTGACGATGGGGCCCGAGGAGCGTCGCAGCGTGTCGTTCGTCGCCGAGGAGCGCCGCACTCTGCCGCCCGTCGCGGAGTCGCTGAAGGCCGCGCTCGCGGTGCCCGCCAAGGGTGCGCCGAGGGCAACCAAGAAGCAGCCATAGCGCGCTCTGCTACACTCGAGCATCGTGTCCAACCGCTACACAGTCCTCGTCTGCCGCGGCCCCGACTGCGGCGAGCGCCTCGACAGCGCCGCCGTGCTCACAGCGCTCGAGCAGGCCGTTGCCGAGACGATCGAACGTAAAGAGCCGTTGCCCGCGCCGGTCGAGCTGGGCACGTACAGCTGCTTCGGACGTTGCCGCCGCGGGCCCAACGTGCTCGTGCGCGAGATCTTGCCGCACGAGAATCCGATGATGATCCGGCTCATGCCCACCTCGGGCAAGAACGCGGTCCTCTACCACGGGGTCAAGCCCACCGACGCACGCCGCATCATCGAGGAGCACGTCCGCAATGGCGTGCGCCTGACGGATCTCGTCACGCGCAATGAAGCGGCGGTTGCACGTGTCGACAAACCCTAAGATAATCGAGGGCTCGATGCGCCTCTCAATCGCCACGCTCACCCGCCCTCTGTCCTACATTCTTCCGCTCGGGCTCTCGCTCGGGCTCGCCGCCTGCGGCGGCCCGGCGCAGGACGACGGCGCCAAGTCGAAGCTCGCGACCGACCTCGTGCAGTGCCGCAACGACCTCAGCGAGCTGAAGGGTCAGCTCGCGCTCGCGAAGGCCGAGCTCGCCAAGGCGCTGGCCTCGCAGACGACGAAGATCGACGCCGTCGACGTGAACCCTGCGCACCCGAAGGTATCGGGCAGCAAGGAGGGCAACGTGTCGCCCGAGGCCGTCGCCAAGGTCGTCAAGCTCAACGCCACGGGTTTTCGCGCCTGCTACGATAGAGCGCTCAAGCGCAAGCCCGACCTCCAGTACGTCTCGTCGGTGAATGCCCACTTCTCGGTGCGGAACACCGGCACCGCGCAGAACATCGGCTTCGCTCCGCACACCGACAGTGAGATGGAGGGCTGCATGTCGCAGCTCATGCAGAAGTGGAAGTTTCCGACGTTCCAGGGCGACCCCGTCGCGTTCGAGGTTCCCGTCAACCTCGTCGCGCGCTGAGCGGAAGGGGGCGGGTGGAGACGTCGACGCCGCCTCCGGGCGAGCCTCCGGACGAACTGCGTCGAGACCGCCCGGAGCGGCTCGGCGAGCTCGCCGATGCCGTGCTCGGTGAGCCGCGATCGATCCCGCGCCGCCTCGAGCTCGCCGCCGCGCTGCTCGAGGTCGATCGCCGCGACGAGGCCATCTCGCTGTTCCGCGACGTCGCGATGAGCTATGCGGAGGATGGCCAGATCATCCAGGCGATGGCCGTGTGTCGCGGCATCCTCGACCTCGATCCCACGCACGAGGAGACCGTCGTGCTGCTCGCGGGGCTCGTCGAGAAGCGCGGTCGTCACACGGTGCGTGCGAGCGCGCCGCTCGCGGACGCCGAGGGCCCGACGGTGCCGCCCGGCTTCGATGGGGACGACCAAGAAGAGGTCACCGAGGCAGGCGGCGACGCGTCGTGGTCGCCGTCGCCCCCGGACGAGCTCGAACCGAGCACCGACGAGCAGGAGAAGATCGACCGTGACTTCCTGCCCACCGCGCCCGAGCTCGACACGATGGACGACGCGGACGACGTCGAGGATCCCACGTCCCCAGGTGGCGAGCTCGCGAGCGACGAGGCAGGCGACGCCATCGCTTCCGCGCTGGAGCTCTCGCACGCGCAGCTGCCGGAGGATCTCCCCGCGTTCCCGCTGTTCTCGGATCTGCCGACGGCTGCGTTCTCCGAGCTGCTGCGCGAGCTCACGGTGCTCGAGCGTCCGGCCGGCGAGACCATCGTCGTCGAGGGCACGCCTGGGGATGCGTTCTATCTCATCGCACACGGCACCGTCCGCGTGAAGAAGCATGGCAAGGAGCTCGCGCTGCTGGGCGCCGGTTCGTTCTTTGGCGAGTTCGCCGTGCTCGCGGACCAGCGGCGCCACGCCACCGTCGAGAGCGTCACCCAGGTCGAGCTGCTCGAGGTGAGCCGCGCGCTCGTCGATCGCCTCATCGCGGAGTATCCCGGCGTCGCGCGCACGCTACGAGCCTTCTACGCCGATCGTCTGCTCTCCACGATGCTGGAGACGGCGCCGTTCTTCGCTGGCCTCAACCCCGAGGAGCGCGCCGAGGTGGCCACGCGCTTCCGTCCGCGTCGCTTCGGCCGCGGCGCGACCGTCATCGAGGAGGGTACGCAGGGCGGAGGCCTGTACCTCATCCTCGTCGGCGAGGTCGAGATCGTGCGCAGCGATCTCGTGGGTACCGTCGAGCTCGGCCGGCTCGGCGAGGGCAGCTATATCGGGGAGATGTCGCTGCTCAAGGGCACGGTCGCTTCGGCCACCGTTCGGGCCACGCGCCTCTGTGAGACCGTGCACCTGCCGCCGCGCGACTTCTACGAGATCGTCTCGCGTCACCCGCTGCTGTGGGACAAGCTGCGCGCGGAGTCGGAGCGGCGTGAGCTCACCAACGTCGCCATCCTTGCGGGCGAGGCTCGCAGCGACGATGCCGGTAGCGTCTTCTTGATGTAGCGACCTACTGGCGCGCTGCGCCTGTGGCGATCAGCCGGATCGTCGCGGCCGCGGGGTTGGTGCCATGGCCCGGCATCGGATCGGAATCGAGCGGTCCGTCGGGTTCGGAATCGGTGCCCGTACCGCGACCGGGCATCGGGTCGGAGCTGAGGCGCTCCATGCGCGCGGAGGTGTCGGTCGTCGCGGTGTCGAAGCGGGTCGCGAGGGCCTGCAGGCCATCGAAGTCCGTCTGGCAAACGGTGCGTGCTCCGTCGATGACGAAATAAAAGTCTTCGATGCCCGCGGGCCTGGCCTCGTACGTCGAGAGCACGTCGATGCCCTCGCAGTCAGGGAGCTGGTCGAGCGCGCTCATCTGCTGCGCGGGCCGAGCGGCGACGCGCTCGTCGTTGCAACCAGCGGCGCACAGGGCGACGACGGCGCAAGCGAGGAGAGGATGTGAGAGAGCAGGCAAACGCATTACGGGTTCTCCATGTTCGCTGAATCGGCAGAAGCATCGCCGTCCGGGACATCCAGACGAATGCGGTGCTCCTTGATGAGCTGCGAGAGGCGGGGACGCTTCATGCCGAGGAGCTCGGCAGCCTTCGTGATGTTGCCGCGCGACTCGGACACCGCGCGTTCGATGCACTCGATCTCGACGCGGGTCTTGAGCTCCTTCAGCGAGAGACCTTCGCTGGAGAGGCGCTGCCACGCAGAGTCCCTCGACGATGGTGCGTCGCCGCCGACGGCGCGCAGTTCGCGTGCGACGCGCGGCGAGGCGAGCAGCTCGCCGAGATCGGCCGCGGCGATGTGACCACCTTCGGCGAACAGCGACGCGGAGCGGAGCACGTTCTCGAGCTCGCGGACGTTGCCGGGCCAGTCGTGACGGCGTAGCAGCGCCTCGGCCTCGATGGACAGCGACAATGGCGCGTGGCCTCGCTGCGCACCGAGGTTGGCGAGGATCGTCCTGGCGATGAGCGGTACGTCGCTCGCCCGCTCTCGCAGAGACGGCAGCTCGATCTGGATGCCGCGCAGGCGGTAGTAGAGGTCCTCACGGAACTCGCCGCGGGCGACCATCTGCTCGAGGTTGCGGTTCGTGGCGCAGATGATGCGGACGTCGACCTTGACGGGCGTGGTGCCGCCGACGCGCTCGAAGCGACGCTCCTGGAGCACGCGCAAAAGCGCGACCTGCGTGAGCGGAGAGACATCACCGATCTCGTCGAGGAACAGCGTGCCGCCGTCGGCGATCTCGAAGCGACCTTTTTTGCGCTGGAGCGCGCCGGTGAACGCGCCTCGCTCGTGCCCGAACAGCTCGGAGAGGAGCAGCGACTCGACGATTGCGCCGCAGTTGACCTTGATGAATGGACGACCGTTGCGCGGGCTGCCCTCGTGGAGCGCCTCGGCGATGAGCTCTTTGCCGGTGCCAGACTCGCCACGGAGAAGGACGATGGAGTCGGCCGACGCAGCGCGCTCGACGATGGCGCAGACCTGCCGCATGCGCGGGTGCCGACCGATGACGCGGCCGATGAGCGGACGATTGTCGTCGACGCTCGTGGCGACGCCCGTGGGGACGCTCGTGGGGCGCGGAAGCGCGGCGACGCTCGAAGCGACGACCGCGGGGAGGCGGAGCGCCTGCTCGAGCGCGCGACGCTGAGGGTCCTGCTCGAACGCCCCGCGCTGCGGCGCGGGCACGTGCTCGCGCAGCTGCAGGTCGATGGCGAGCGCAGCGCGGAAGTGGCGGTTGGCCTCGTTCTCGTCGCGGACGACGAGGGCCGCGCGACCGAGCAGCTCGTGCGCGCGCCACTCGACGTCGAGGTCGGCGATGCGTTGCGCAACGGGGAGCACGCCGCGCAGCTGGCGACGGGCTTCGCGTGTGTTGCCGCGGACGAGATCGAGCTCGGCGGTGAGCAGCGCAGTGCGGAGCTGCACGCGATCGGAGCGCGACGGCACGATGGTCTCGATGAGCTTCGCGGCGGCTGCGTGATCGGAGTCGTCGAGAGCGAGACGCAGGAGCAGCTGCCCCGCCTCGATGGCGCGCTCGGCCTGGTGACCCGCGGCGGTGTCGCGCGCGGCCAGCGCCAGCGCGCGGGCCTGGACGCGACGGCCGGCGAGCGCCTCGATGCGAGCCTCGATGAGCGCACAGTCGGCGACGAGCTTCGGGGACAGCGCGTCACCGAGCTGCGCGATGAGGCCGAACGTTGCGAGCGCGGCGTCGCGATCGTGGAGGTCGAGGTAGACCGACGCGAGATCGAGCGCGACCCAGGCGAGCCGCGTGCGCATGCCCGTGCGACGGAACGCGGAGACCGCGGCCGCGAAGCGCGCGATGGCCTCGGCGTAGTCGCCGCGCCAGTGCGCGAGGACGCCGAGGTTCTGCAGGCAGAAGGCGCGGTTGCGATGATCACCGGCGCGCTCGCTGAGATCGAGCGCGGCCTGGTAGTGTCCCTGCGCCGCGCCGTGCGCACCCAGGCGCAGCTCGGTGATGCCGAGGTTGAACAGGGCGCGCGACTCCTCGAACGAGCTGCCGAGCGCGCGCGCCAACGCGATGTTCTCGCCGAAGATGCGCGTCGCGTCTGGATAGCGCGCCTCGGCGAGCGCGACCTTGCCGAGCGTGTTCTGCACCTCGATGCGCAGGAGCGATGCGGCGGAAGCGGCGCCATCGGCGATGACCTGCTCGTCGCGCAGCAGCGCATCCTCGGCTGCGACCTTGGCTTCCGCCCCCCGACCGGCGAGGTAGAGCGCCTCGGCACGAGCCGCCGCGATGCGCACCCGCTCCTGGTGCTCGGTCGATGCCGCCTGTTGCTCGGCCTCGTCGAGCGCGGCGAGGCCGAGGTCGAGCTCGTCGCGCAGGATGTGCAGCTCGGCGATGCGACGACGAGCCGATGCGCCTGGCGCGACGGCCTCGAGGCGACGGGCTGTGGCGAGCGCCGCTTCGTAGTCGCCGACGAAGCGCTCGAGCTCGCAGAGCCGCTCGTCGATGGGAGCGAGCGCGAGCGGATGACCCGATGCACCACCGAGCCCGACCGCAGCAGCGCGGGCGCGACGCAACAGCTCGACCGCGCGATCGTAGCCGTACGTGAGCTCGAGGGCCTCGACGGCCCGGAGCGCTGCCTCGACCGCGGGACGCCCGGCGCCACCGCGCAGCAGGTGCTCGGCGATCCGCACGCGATCGAGCAGCTCGTCGCGACCGTGGATCTGCAGCCAGTGCCCGACGGCGAGGTGCAGCGGCACGCGCTCGGCATCGGGGATGAGCGCGTAGATCGCCGCCTCGTCACCGCGGCCCAGCAGAGAGAGGCGGAGCTCGCCGCTCACGACCTCGCGACGGCAGAGACGCGCGGTCTGCAGCGCCTGGGCCGCGGCCGCGAGCTGCGACTCGTCGATACCGGCGAGCTCACCGAGGTCCGCCAGGCCGAGGGTGCGACCTGCGACGGCGAGCGTGGAGGCGAGGCGACGCGCGTCGTGCCCGGTGTGTGCCCAGCGCGTGCGCAGGAGATCGTCGGGGTCGACGGGGAGGCGCTCGAGCAACGCCTCGAGCTCACGCGGACGACCACCGGTGGCCTCCGCGAAGAATGCGACGACCTCGGGGCGGTTGAGGAACGCTCGCACACCGTCCTCGTCGAGCGGACTCAGTCGCACGGACGTGGTGGCGATGCCCGGTAGAAGTGCTACGTCGATGGTACGTCCCGTGAGGACGAGCGCGCCCCGCAGGGCCTTGCTCGAGCCTCGAGAGGCGAGCGCTTCCGTCGGTGCGGCGAGCGCGGCGAGGTGAACGACGAGGCCCTGTGTCGCGAGGTCGGCCACGTCGAGATCGTGAACGACGAGCGCGAGCCGGACGTGGTGCGACACATCGACGAGCACGCGCGCAACGGTCTCGAACAGCGAGGCGCGGCGCTCGACCCAGCCGAGTCCTTCGCCACCGGGAGCACCGCCACCGACGAGGGCACGCACGGCCTGCCGGCCGTGGAGCGCCAGGGTGGGATCGAGCAGGTCGACGAGGACGACCGCCGCCTCGAGCAGCTCGACGAGTGGACGGTACGTGGCGACGTGATGGATGCCGTCGCAGCAGCGACCTTCGAGGACGTGGATGTTGCGGTCGGCGAGCGCCGAGGTGAGGGATGCGCCGAGGCGGCTCTTGCCGACGCCCGCTTCGCCCTCGACGACGACGACGCTGCCGGCGCCGTCGTCGACCGCGCGCTCCGCGAGGGTCGCGATCGCCTCGAGCTCACGCTCGAAGAAGCGCGGCGGTACCGGTACACGCGGCGCGCCGGAGGGCGCAGGGGCGCCCGGCACCAGACCAGCGAGTTTCGATGTGCCGAAGGGGCTCAGGTGGACCTACCTCGGGGAAGTCTAGTCGAACGGACGTATGCGTGCGTCCAGATTCTACGGCTTGGATTTTATCCAGGTGCCCGAGATCACGTCTTCGACCTTCGCCGCGAGCACGATGCGCTCGTAGGCCGCGCCCGCCTCGTGCAGCACGGATTGCAGATCGGCGTCGGGCAGCGGATCGACGAGCTGGGTGCCGAAGAGGAGCGCCACCACGCGACCCCGCACCAGCACCGGACACGCGAGGACGTCGGCGCGCGCGAGCGTCGCGACCGACCGCGCGAGCGCATGATCCTGCGCGTTGTCCGGCAGCTCGCCGCGATACGGCACGCGCGCGCGCACCACGTCGGCGAACAGCGACGGCTGATCGAGGGGGACCGACAGCATCTCGATGATGGCGCGCTCGAGCCCACCGCCACGCACGTCGTGGCCGACCAGCACGCCGCGCCGCATGACGAACAGCGCCACGCGCCGCACGAACGTCGACGCATAGTCGAGCAGCAGCGTACCCACGACCTCGCGCTCCTTGGCGTCGCGTAGTGCGGCCAGCGGTGGCTCGCTGCGGATGGGCGAGAGGCCGGGCAGCGTGCCCGTGCGCTTCGAGTGGCGCGGCTGCGTGAGCAGGACGGGTGCTTCCTCGACCTGCGAGGTCACGACCTTCTTGCGCGTGAGCAGCAGCGGCTCGGGCTCCTGCACGTCGATGGGCAGGTCGAAGTCGGTCGCCGGCTGCGGCACGCTTCCCGGGTAGTGGCGCGCGATCGCGAGGCGAAGCGCGCTCTCGGTCGCGACGCCGCGCAGGATGAACGCATCGACGAAGAACGCGAGCTCCTCGACGGCGTGGTTGTCGGAAGGATCGGCCATCGCCACGAGGAGCGACCCATCGTTGTCGACGGCGATGGGCATCACGCGGAACTCGACGGCCAGCTCGCCGGGCACCAGCCGCAGGATCGCGGGCGAGATGCTGGCGAGCCGCGAGTCCGCGATGCGCGGCAAGACGAGGTGTCGGTGGAAGAACATCGCGAGCGTCTCCTCGTCGGTGGCGCCCGAGGCGACCAGGTGCTCGCCGAGCGTGCCGCCAAGCTGGGCCCTGCGCGCAGTGGCACGCTTCAGCGCGTCGGCAGAGACCACACCGCGCCGCACCAGCAGCTCTCCAATCGAGTGGGCCATCGTCGACCCTGATCTTTGGCGTGTCGCGAGGCCGCGTCAAATCGAACGCATGCTACCGTCAGGAAAATCGTCCGATGGCGTCTCGCTACCTCGATCACAACGCCACCACCCCGCTCGGAGGCGCTGCCCGCGAGGCGATGGCCGCGGCGCTCGAGAGCTTCGGGAACCCGTCCTCGATCCACGGGCGCGGTCGTGCGGCTCGAGAGCTCGTCGAGGCCGCTCGCAGGGACGTGGCTGCGCTCGTTGGTGGTGCGCCCGAGGGGGTCGTGTTCGCGGCGAGCGGCTCGGAGGCGATCGCGCTCGGCGTCATCGGGCTCGCTCGACGCGCGCGCAGGCTCGATGCATCACGACGTCGCGTCCTCGTCGGTGCGAGCGAGCACCCCGCAAGCCTTGGAGCGGTGGAATCCCTGCGCGCCGAGGGCTTCGAGGTCTCGACGATCGATGTCGATGAGGCGGGACGCGTCTCGTTGCCGGCTCTTTCGCCGGACATCGCCCTCGTCGTGGCGCAGCTCGCGAACCACGAGACCGGGGTGCTGCAGCCCATCTACGAGCTGGCCGCGCGCGCCCGGGCCGTCGGAGTTGCCCTGTTCTGCGACGCGGTGCAGGCCGCCGGCAAGGTTTCGCTCGACCTGCCCATGCTCGGCGTCAGCGCGCTGTCGGTCGCCGCGCACAAGCTCTACGGGCCGGGCGGGGCGGCCGCGGTCGTGCTCGCCGATGGCCACGACCTCGATCCGCTCGTCCTCGGTGGTCACCAGGAGCGCGGTCGACGCGCCGGCACGGAGTCCGTGGCTGTGCTCGTCGGTTTCGGGGCTGCCGCGCGTGAGGCGAAGGCGCGGCTCGCGGACGATGGGGCGCGTCTCACGGCGTTGCGCGAGCGCCTCGAGACCGGGCTCGCCGAGCTCGGCGCGACGATCTTCGGGCATGCCCACGCGCGCCTCTGCAACACGACCTTGCTCGCGTTCGACGGCGTCTCGGGCCACCTGCTCGCCATCGCGCTCGATCTCGCCGGCTTCGAGGTGTCGACGGGCGCTGCGTGCAGCTCGGGTAGCGTGAAGCCATCGGCGGTGCTGCTCGCGAGCGGTCACGACGCGGAGGTGGCGCGCCGCGCGGTGCGAATCTCGCTCGGTCGCGATTCGACGTTGGACGACGTCGATGCGTTGCTGGAGGCGTTACCCCCGCTCGTCGCGCGAGTGCGCGGCTGAGCCGGATCAGCCCGGCGGCAGCATCAGCGCCGACGTCGTGACGGCGCCCGGACGGATTGGCAGCGAGAAGGTGTCACCGCCGAGGCTCGAGCCCGACGGTGCGGCGATGATGATGGTGCTCGTGCCGGGCGCGAGATCGAAGAACGCGACGGTACCGAACGAGCCGGAGCGTGCGCCCGTCTCGAGGCCTCCGCTCGTGTCGTACAGAGGGCCGGTGGCGCTCGCGATGGGCGTGGCCACTGCACCTGCGACGGCGCTGCCGCTGCTGCTGATGACCCACCCGAGGACCGCGCCGCGCGAAGGATCGCCGCCGACGCCGTTGGCGAGCTCGACCTGCTCGTACGCGTCCGCGTCGATGATCGGGAGCTCGACGCCGTGCGTGCGCGCAGCCGTGAGCGTGCCGCCCGAGAGCATCGAGATGGTGGGAGTGGACACGGGCGCGCTGCCGACCGGATCGGAGACCACGAGCGTGACGGTGGTTCCGACCGTCGGGAAGCTGAAGGTGCCGTCGCTCGCCGTCGTGGTCGTGGCGCCGGTCTCCGCGATGGTGACGACGCGGTTTGGGACCGTGGCCGTGCAGCTCGTGGGCGTGCGCAGATCGCTGAGACGACACACGCTGCCGTGCAGCAGCGAGGACGCGAGATCGGCACCGCCGTCCGTCGAGACGGCGAGGTCGCCCTTTGATCCAGCGAACTCGGGGAACAGCTGATCGCAGCCCGACAGAAGGAGCACAGCGACGGCAAACGCTCGACGGGAGATCATCCCGTCGACGCTAGCATGCGTGATCAGGGGGAGCGAGAAACGCGCTCGTCGCGGCGCGACCAGGCCTCGGTCGCGATGGCCGCGATGACCAAGCCGAGCGTCGTGAGCGTCTGTCCCGTGAGGCCGAGCAGGAGCGGCTGCGTCGACAGGTCTCCGCGCAGCGGCCCGAGCGCGATGCGGAGGAGCGCGTCACCGACGAGGTACGCGATGAGGACGCGTCCC
>JBDTCO010000095.1:0-14193 GCA_039923495.1 Polyangia bacterium | reverse complement strand
ATGATGCGCTCGATGGTCTGTCGGTTCAGCGTGGCCACGGCCGCACCGATCTCGTCGATGAGCGAGTCGAGCTCGACGGAGAAGAGCGTTGCGCTCACGATCTGTAGCGTCACGCGCATCATCTCGTGCGCGACGTCGATGGTCTCGCCCGCGTCGCCCCAGCGCCCGAGCATCTCGTGGCTGAGGCGCCCCATCGTCGCCGCGAAGCCACCGATCTGCTGGCGGTGGAACGCGGGCTGCGCGATGCGGCGCTGCCGTCGCCAGAACTCGCCTTCGCTCGTGAGCATGCCGGAGCCGAGCGAGAGCCGCAGCATGTCGTAGTCGCGCGTCTGCTTCGTGTAGCGCGGTGCCTCGTCGACGAGCACGCGCTTGATGTGCTCCGGCCTGGCAAGGAGGTAAGTCACGTACGGACCCACCACGAACCGCACCACGTCGCCGTGCTGCTCGCGGAGCGATTGGAGAAACCCGAGCGCGTCCTTCTTCAGCGAGCGCAGCGTGGACAGCGTCGAGACTATCGAGGGACCCGGAGCGCGCTTGTTCGCGGACATGGGCCCACCGTAGCACCGCCGCTTGACGGGCGGCCGACCCGGACTACGCTGGAGCTCATGCATGAGGCGTCCTGCCCATGCACGCACGACCCACCGCAATTCCGCGGTGAGGAGAACCCGTCGGCGCGAATGCCCGACGAAGGAGAACAACATGCATCCAGGATTCTACGATTGGTGGAAGTCGCGTCACGAGCGCCACGGCTGTGGCGGTGGTCACGAGGCCAGGCAGCACGGCGGTCACGAGCACGGTGACCACGGGCGAGGTGGCTGGCGTCGCGAGCGCTTCGAGACGCAAGCAGGCGACTTCGGCGAGGGCAGCTTCGGCGTCCGTCGTCCGCTGCGCTTCCTCGCGCACAAGCTCGATCTCGACGAGAAGCAGGTCGGTGAGCTCGCGTCCATCCTCAACGATCTGAAGACGGAGCGCGCCCAGGCGGCCGTCGACGATCGTCGGACCATCGCCGGCTTCGCCGACGCACTCGCCGGTGAGCAGTACGACGAGCACAAGGCGGGCGAGGCGGCCACCGCGCGCGTGAAGAGCGCCGAGCGGCTGCGTGATGCCGTCGGCAGCGCGCTCAAGAAGATCCACGGCCTCCTTGCCGCGGATCAGCGCGAGCGCCTCGCGTACCTCATCCGCACCGGCGTCGTCACCATCTAGAACGGAACCGGAGAGTCGTCCCGGGCGCCGTGGTCGGGCGCTCGGGCGATTCGTCCTGAGGGCGTGGTCTTCCCGACCACGGCACCCCGGTAGTATGGTGCGCGCATGGACAAGGTCGTCGGGCAGGGCACCAAGGCGTCACCGTGGGAGCTCAAGACACCGCCGGGCTCGGCCTCCTTCACGGCGTATCGTGACGAGTCGCTCGACCCGCCTGCGCTCGTCGTGAACGTCGGCTCGACGGAGCTGCAGTACCACCTGCGCTGCATCGAGGACCTCTACGAGATGCTCGCGAAGAAGGGCGGCGACTTCATCGTCCTCGGCGGCTCCGACGAGGGAAAGCCGGTCACCGATGGCACCGTGGAGGCGTGGGGCCGCTCGCCGAGGAACCCGGTGAGGGGCTTCTACGGCCTCAACAAGGGCCTGCGCGGCCGCTTCGGTGTGTACGTGCCGCCGGTGCTCGAGGCGCTTGGCCTCGTCGAGCTCGAGCACAACGTGCGCAACAATCGAGTGCGAGCGCTACCTCGGCCCTAGCAAGAACTGGAGCGCGCCGGGCAGCCGCTGCGCCCAGTACACCTCGGAGTGCCGACCACCCGGCTGCACGAAACGCTGGAACGTCGTGCCCTCGACATAGCCGATGGACGTGTACGTGTTGAAGAGCATCGTCGTCTCGACGATGTCGTCCTCGTCGTCGCTCGTGCCGTCGTCGCCGCAGTCGACGTAGACGCGAAAGGGGCGCAACGCCCCCGTCATCGCGACCGTGCCGAGGAGCATCTCGTTGTCCCACCACGTCGAAGGGGAGAGCGCGCCGATGAGTCCGTAGACGTCGGGCTTCGTCACGCCCGCGTACGCCGAGATGAGCCCACCGAGCGACGAGCCGACGAGCGCTGTCGTGCTGCGATCGGGCTGGGTACGCAGCAGGGCGTCGACCTGGGGCTTGAGCTCGTCGGTGAGCATGCCGAGGTAGAGGTCGCCACCACCGCCTGCCATCTCGGAGGCGTCGTAGGTCGGCGTGTACTCGTAGATGCGCTGCGTGCCCGCGTTCTCTGGCGCGACGACGATGACCTCGCGGATGCTGCCGTCGAGAGCGGCTGCGTTCAGCGTGTCGTCGACCTTCCATCCATTGTCACCGAGCACGCCCGACTGGAAGAGGTTCTGACCGTCGTGCATGTAGACGACGGGGAACTTCGCGCGCGTGTTCTCGTCATAGCTCGGCGGCAGGTATACCCACACGACGCGGTCGTTGCCGAGCTTGTCCGAGTGGAACGCGGAGAAGAGCTGCTTCACGGTGCCAGCCTCCGTGTAGAAGCGCGGATAAATGTCCACGGTGGAGCCGGGCTGCGCGACGTAGTTGGGGCCGATGGACCACGTGCTGTCGTCGAGCAGCGGCTTGTACTCGAAGCTCGCGTCGGCCTCGACCTTGAGCGTCCACGTGTCGTCGGCGAGCGCGCTCATGCCGTGGCCCGTCGTCCAATCGAGCGGAGCGACGCTGCCGCGGATGCTGAGCGTGTGGCTGCCGGCGGGGTAGTGGACGCGGAGGGTCGTCGTCATCGTGCTGGCGTCGACCGTCGAGAGGTCGGTCAGCGTCGCCGCGTCCGGAAGCGCGCCCGCATCGACACCGGCGTCGGTCGCCTTGGTCTGCCCACGGCCGCATGCGGCGAGCAGGACAGCGAACCACAGCGCGCGCACGCTCAGCCCGCCACGATGTCGAGCCAGAAGTCGCGCGTCTCGTTCGGCGGCAGCACGAGCAGCTGTGCGCCCGTGTTGAGCGCGTTGCCGGGGCAGGTCCACGGCTCGAGGCACACGAAGTCGCGATCGGCGAGCGTCCAGATGACCCAGCGCGCCAGCTCGGCGCAGGCCGCCAGCGTCACCGTCTTCCCGTCGGCCCACACGAGCTGCGCGCGGCTGCCTCCATGGTCCTCGAGGTGGAGGTCGACCTCTTTTTGCGAGAGATCGATGTGCGACGAGAGCTCGATCGCCTTCTTCTGCACGTTGTCCCATGCGTGTCGCGCGCGCGTGGGGATGCGCATCGTCGCCTTGTCGGCCTGCGCGACGGCGAAGTAGGGGTGAAAGCCGAGCCCGAACGGCATGTCGGTCGAGCCGCGGTTGGTGACGCTCGGCTCGAGCCGCAGCGTCGCGCCCGTGAGCACGTAGCGGATCTGCAGCGAGCAGGGCCACGGCCAGCCGGGCGTCGCGGGCTGGTCGAGCCGCAGGGTGACCGAGCGCGCGTCCTTCCCGATGACCTGCCACGGCTCCATGCGCGCGAAGCCGTGCTGCGGCTGCGTGCCCTCGTACGCGGCAAACTTCCAGTGGTCGTCCGCCAGCTTGCCCGGCGTGGGGAACAGGACCGGGATGCCGCCGCGCACATTCTTGGCCGGATCCTCGAACGTCGCTGCGTCGAGGTAGAGGACGTGCCTCGTGCCGACGTCGAACCGTGCCGTGAGCCCACCGCGCACGGACGAGATCGTCGCGCGGCTCTCGCCGTGGACCAGCTCGATGAGGCCGAGCTCGACGAGACCGAGGCTCATTCGTCGCTCATCATCTTGGTCGAGGAGGCCAGCTTCTGCTGTGGCTTCGGCTCGTCGAGCCCGACCACGATGCTCTCGAGGTTCTGCACGCGCTCGAGCAGCTCCTGGTTCTGCGCCTCGAGCTGGGCAACGCGCTTTCGCTCCACGAGAGAGCCACCACCGATGTGGCCCTTCTCGAGCGCCCGGTAGTGCGAGCGGATCCAGACGATGGCAACCGGCAGACCGAGCGCAGTGAGAGGCACGAGCAGTTCGAGCGACATGGCGCCCATTTGAGCACACCAGCGGTCGCCGTCATTCCGTTTTTCAGGGTCGCTTGCGGCGCTTGCTCGTCACGGTCGTTTACGTCGCTTGCGCTCCGGCGGCTTCTTGCCACCCGTGGTCTTGTCCTTGACCCACTCGGGCGTGGTCTTGCTGCTCGACGTGGAGTGGCCCGAGACCTTGAAGCGTGCGCGACCCTTTCCACCCGAGACGCCGAGCTTGCCACCGCCCGAGATGCCGATCTTGCCGCGCACCGTGTCGGGACGCTTGCGACGCATGGGCACGTGCGGGGTCCTCACCGCGTCGTACGACATGTCGTCGCCGTTCATCGGCTCCGGCTGGATCGCGGCGGGAGCGAGATCGATCTGCCGACGAGAGACGGAGACGTTCTCGATCGTCACGCGCATCGGTGCGCCGAGTGAAAAGCTCTTGCCGGTCTTCTTGCCGACGAGCTTCATGTGCTCGCTGTCGAACTCGTAGAAGTCGCCGGGCAGCGCCGTGAGCTTGATGAGGCCCTCGATGTACGGGCTCTCGATCGAGACGAACAGGCCGAACGACGTGACGCCGACGACCTTCGCGTCGAACGTCTCGCCCACCTTGTCGCGCACGAGGACACAGCGATAGAGGTCGACGACCTCGCGCTCGACGCCCATCGCACGACGCTCGAACGCGGAGCTCTTCTTGGCGAGCTCGGCGAGCTCCTCGAGCGTCATGTCCGGTGGAGGCGGTCCACCCGCCATGCCACCGTCGGCGGCGATGGACTGCTTGAGCAGGCGGTGGATGAGTAGATCGGGATACCGACGGATCGGCGACGTGAAGTGCACGTAGTCGCGCGCCGCGAGGCCGAAGTGGCCCACGTTCACGACGTCGTACGCGGCCTGCTTGAGCGCGCGCAGCAGCATCATCTGCAGCGACGCCTCGGCCGGCTTGCCCTTGAGCGTATCGAGGAAGTCGCGCAGCTTGCGCGGATCCTTGCCGGCCTCGGGGTCGAACGCGAGCCCGTACGACTCGACGACCGCGCCGAGCTGCGCGAGGCGTTCCGTCGACGGTGGCGCGTGGATCCGCCACACGGCGTCCTCCGTGCGCGTGGTGAACCTGAGCGCGACGGCCTCGTTCGCCGCGAGCATGAAGTCCTCGATCATCTGGTACGCGCCCTTGATGGCGTCGTCGCCGCGCGACTTCACGACGTCGCGCACGCGGCGTGGATCGTCGTCGTCGAGGATGACCTTGGCCTCGGGGAGATCGAAGTCGAGCGCGCCGCGCTGATCGCGCAGCACGCGGAGGCGCTTTGCGATCGCGCGCATCTTCTCGAGCTTCGGCAGCCACGGGATGTACTTCTCGCGCGAGCCGCGCGTGTCACCGGCGAGCGACGCGCCCACGCCCGGGTAGTCGAGACGACCGCGCGAGCGGATGACCGCGGCGCAGAAGTGGTGATCGGCGGTGCGGCCATCGGGGCCGACCTCGACGCGCGCGACCATCGCGAGACGATCGACGTCGGGGTTGAGCGAGCAGATCCCCGACGAGAGCGGCTCGGGCAGCATCGGGATCGCGCGGTTCGGCAGGTACACGGATACGCCGCGCTCGCGCGCCTCGTTGTCGATGACGGTGCCGGGCCTGACGTAGTGCGAGACGTCGGCGACGGCGACCCACACCTGGTCCCAGTCCTCGCCGCGAGGGCTCGGCATGATGGCGCAGGCGTCGTCGAAGTCGCGCGCCGTCTCGGGATCGATGGTGAGGAACTCGAGGTGCCGAAGGTCCTCGCGGTTGGCGAGATCCTCGGGGCGCACCGTCGTCGGCGATCGGTCACCGGCCTCGACGACTGCCGGCGGGAACTCGTCGGGCACCTCGGCCAGGACGATGCACTTCTCGATCTCGACGAGCAGGTCTTCCGGCTCTCCGAGCACGCGCGTGAGCTCGGCCTCGATGGGACCGCCGTCAGTCTGCGGGTAGCGCGTGATCCTCGCGACCACGACCTTGCCGAGCGGCGCGTCACCGCTGAGGTAGATGGTCTGGGTGGTCGCGAGGATGCGCGGATCGTCCGCCTGCAGCTCGAGCTTGCCGCCGCGCGCACGCCTGGCGATGCCGACGAGTTGCTTGCGGCGGTGCTCGATGACGCGCTCGATCTTGCCCTCGGTGCCCTTGTCGCCGACCCAGGTGCTGATGGCGACCTTGTCACCATCGAGCGCGAGCTCGCGATGCCGGCTGCCGATGAAGACGTCGTCGAGACCGTCCTCGCGTTGCACGAAGCCGAACCCCGCAGGGTTCATGCGTAGCGTGCCAATGATTTCCGTTGTCTGTTTTTTGTTCATTTCATTTCAGGATGTGGAGCGCGCGATCGTCGGCGCCCACGAGGATTGTTCCGTCATCGGCCAGCGTGGCCGTACCGTCGACGTCGCCGTCGAGTTGAAAGGACCAGCGCAGGCGGCCATCGGCCTCCAGCGCATAGAGGCGGTCGTCCTGCGAGCCGAAGGCGATGGCGCCGTCGACATCGACGATGGGAGACGATGCGATTCGATCTGCAGCGCGATAGGTCCACTTGACCACGCCGCTCGGGCCCACGGCGTACAGCTGACCGTCGAAGGAGCCCACATAAATGGTGCCATCCGCGCCGATCGCCGGTGAGCTGCGCACGGGCGCACCGGTGATGAGCGAGAACCGCGGCGCACCGTCGGGTGCCACGGCCCAGAGCTTCTTGTCGTCGGAGCCGACGTAGATGGTGCCGTCGGCGCCGATCGCCGGTGAGGAGTCGACGTCGTCGCCGGTGCGAAGATCCCACTTCTTCTTGCCGTCGGGACCGACCGCGTAGAGAAGGTCGTCCTGGCAGCCCACGTAGACGGTGCCGTCGTCCGCGATGGCCGGCGTGCTCGCGCAGTGCGCACCGGTCGGCGAGAACTTCCACTTCAGCTTGCCGTCGGGGGAGATGGCGTAGAGCCCATCGGATGAAGCGTAGATGGTGCCGTCGGGCGCGATCGCGATGCCGTCGACATCGCAGCGCGAACCCTCCGGACCGACGTTGCGCTTGACCTTGCACGGCCCCGTATCGAGCTTCCACTTCACGGCGCCCGTCGCAGTGTCGACCGCGAACACCGCGTCGTTGTCGGACCCGACGTACACCACGCCATCGGCGACGGCAGGCGTCGACCACACGAAGTCGCCGAGATCGCGACGCCACTTCGCCGTCGGCTCGGAGCTCCCGGCGTCGGGTACGCCCTCGTTCCAGACGAGCGCGTAGAGGCCACGATCGTGCGAGCCGAAGATCGCGAGAGGCCCCGCGAGCGCGATCCCACCGAAGACGGTGCCCTGCGTCGTGAAGCGCATCAGCTCGTGCGGCCTCGTCAGCGGCAGGCGACCCGCGTAGCGACCGCTGTGATGTGGATCGCCGTGGAACTGCGATCCGGCGCGTGCGATGAGTGGCTGAGCGACGATGGGCGGGGAGGCCGGCGCCGCTGCGACCGGCGTCACGATATGCGTGGGCTCGCCCACGGGCTGCGCGTGGACCACCTGCTCGACGCAGGTGCCAGCGACGCAGATGCGTGGCCCCTTGCAGTCGGTGTCCTTCCCGCAGCCTGGCTTGAGCTGTGCCGATGCGCAGCCTGTCCCGAGATACGACAGGCCGAGGCCGCCAACGAAGAGAGCGAGAACGTGAAGTTTAATGAACTGGATCCTTGAACGAAAGAGTGTGACGGGAAGCAGCATACCACGTGTCTTGGATGCTCGCGTGTCGCGTGCCGGCGTGCGGCGTACTGGCGGGATGTCCGCCCCGAAAATTACGCATCCTCAATTGATTGACCGGACGAGTCACGGCCTCTACCATGAGCGGGCGATGGCCGAGCGGATCCTGATCGTCGACGACGACCCCTGGATCTTGCGCATGGTCTCCACGCTGCTCGAGAAGCGCGGCTATGCCATCTACACCGCCTCCGATGGCGAAGAGGCGCTGCGACGCGCCGAAGAGGTCAAGCCCGATCTCGTGGTCACCGACGTGATGATGCCGAAGATGGACGGCTGGGAGTTCGTCCGCGCGCTCCGTGCGCGTCCGGCGCTGGCGCTGGTCCCGGTGCTCTTCCTCACGGCGCTCAACGGCGAGGAGGACCGCATGCGCGGCTTCCGTCTCGGCGCCGATGACTTCTTGCCGAAACCATTTCGCTTCGAGGAGCTCGATCTCCGCGTGCAGAACGCGCTCAAGAAGCGTGCGTCCACGCAGCAGAAGGCCGCCGAGGTCGCGCAGGCGCCCGTCGTCCCGGCGAGCGCGCCTGCTCGCGCGTCCGGCATCCAGGGCACGCTCGAGCAGCTCGGTCTCTCCAGCCTCCTCGTGATGGTGGAGATGGAGCGCAAGAGCGGCATCCTGCGTCTCGAGCGTCAGGGCGTCACGGGTCGTCTGTTCGTGCGCGACGGGCGCGTCGTCGCCGCGCGGCTCGACGGTGATCGCGCCCCCGAGAAGGCCCGCAAGGGCGCCGACTGCGTCTACCACCTGCTCACGTGGGCGAGCGGCCGCTTCGACTTCTCTGCCGTCGAGGTCGAGATGGAGGACGAGGTCAAGGCGTCCACCACGCACCTCCTCATGGAAGGCGCGCGCCTCATCGACGAGGGAGCCCGCTAGCTCGGTGCCCGGCGTAGCGCGACGAGCGCGATGCCGCAGCCGATGAGCACGCCGCCGCCGATCGTGGCTGGCGTGAGCTGCTCGTCGAGGTAGTGCGCGGCGATGAACGCCGCGACGATCGGCTGCACGTAGATGTACACCGCCACGAGCGACGCGGGTGCTCGCTTGAGCGCGAAGCCGTTGAGGAAGTACGCACCGACGGTGGGGCCGAGCACGATGAAGGTGAGCGCGACGTAGGCCGTGGGCGGCGCGCTCGGCAGCTCGTGCAGCAGCGGCATGAAGCCGAGCGGTAACAGTGCGGCCGCTCCGAAGACGAAGATCCACGTGACCGCGACGTCGGTGCGATAGCGCCGGAACAGCGGTCGCGAGACGACGAGGTAGAGCGAGTACGCGGTCGAGTTGCCGAAGAGCAGCAGCTCGCCCATGCCGAGCTCGACGTGGAGCCCGCCCCGGGAGCGGCCGAGCAGCACCACGACGAGCGCACCCGACAGCGCGAGCAGCAGGCCGAGCACCTTGCGCAGCGTCGCGCGCTCGTTGCGGAGCCCGATGGAGAGGCCGGTCGTCAGGACGGGGATGCACGCGCTGATGACCGTCGCGTTCGTCGCGGTCGAGCGCGAAAGGCCCTCGAAGAAGAGGAGCTGGTTCAGCGAGATGCCGAGGAGGCCGGCGCCGGCGAGCTTCCACAGATCACGACGCTCCACGCGCTCCCATCCGGCGCGCCGCGCGATGAGCCAGCGCAGGCCGAGAAAGAGCAGCGCAGCGACGGGCGCGCGCACCGCGAGCACGGTCGCAGGCGAGACCGTGCGCAGCGCGATCTTGCCGACGATCGCGTTGCCGACGAAGAGCAGCTGCACGACGAGGAGCGCAGCGTGCACGCTCCTGTGGGTGCGACCGGGCGGAGCCTCAGACGATGGCGTCGTCGTCGTCGTCGTCCGCGCCGCCGCCTTCGACGCCGTACTTCTTCATCAGCTTGCGGAAGTACTTGCGGTCGATGTCCGCCTCGCGTGCTGCGTGCGAGATGTTCCACTTGTTCTTCTTGAGGAGCTTGACGATGTAGTCGCGCTCGAACGAGGAGACCCAGCGGTCCTTCGCGTCCTTGAAGGTGGAGTCGGAGTCGACGGCACCGCCCGCGCCACCGCCACCTGTCTGGGCCGGACGACGCTGACCGCCGAGCTCCTCGCCGCGCACGGACTCGGGCAGATCGCGCGCCTCGATGAGCTCGCTCTCGGCGAACGACACCGCCCGCTCGATCGTGTTGACGAGCTCGCGGACGTTGCCGGGCCAGCGATACGTGGTGAGCAGGTCCATCGCGGCGCGAGAGATGCCGGCGACCCGGAGGTTGCCATCAGGCTTCTGGTTGAACGCGCTGTTCTGCAGCAGGTGCTTCACGAGCAGCGGGATGTCTTCGACGCGCTCGCGCAGCGGTGGGATGTACACGCGCACGACGGACAGACGATAGAAGAGGTCCTGACGAAAGCGACCCTCGCGGACCTCGAGCTCGAGGTTGCGGTTGGTGGCCGCGACGATGCGGACGTCGACCTTGATCGGCTTGTTGCCACCGACGCGACGGATCTCGCGCGACTCGAGCGCGCGCAGGAGCTTCGGCTGCAGATCGAGCGGGAGCTCGCCGAGCTCGTCGAGGAACAGCGTGCCGCCCGACGCCGTCTCGAAGAGGCCCTGACGGGTCATCACGGCACCGGTGAACGACCCCTTCTCGTGACCGAAGAGCTCGGACTCGATCAGGTTGTCGGGGACCGCGCCGCAGTCGAAGACCGCGATGGGGCCGTTGTTTCGGGTCGAGAGCTCGTGCAGCGTCTGCGCGACGACCTCTTTACCCGAGCCCGTCTCGCCCTCGATGACGACGGTGGTGGCCGTCGGGGCGATCTTCTCGAGGATGGTGTAGAGCTCGCGCATCTTGACGTGGCGGCCCACCATCTTGCCGAGCCGCTCCTTCTTCGATGCGACGATCTCGACCTTCTCGTCGGCGGCGTGGAACTTCACCTCCGCGTTGCCGAGGCCGATGGTGCAGCCCGGCTTGAGGTAGCCCTCGCGGATGCGCACGCGGTTGATGAACGTGCCGTTGGTCGAGGTGAGATCCTGGAGCAGGTACCCCGACTCCTCTTGCACGATCTTGCAGTGGTAGCGCGAGACCGTGTCGTCGTTCACGACGAGGTCGTTGTCCTCCATCGCGCCGATGGTGATGACGTCCTTGTCGAAGCTGTGCTCGCGCGTGCGGCCACCCGACTGCGTCGTGATCTTGCAGCGACGCAGGTGCAGCGTCGCCGGCTTGTGACCGTCGAAATGGACCTTGGTCGGCGGGATGTAGTCCGGGAACTTCTTCGCGGCGCTCGCCGCATCCTTCGAGGTGGGATCAGGTGGGGTCATGCGACCCCTACTTTGCGGAGCCCCTCGTCTCTGCGTCAAGGTCAATTGACCATGGCGTGTGCTAAAGCGTACCCCGTGCCGCTCGCCTCGGACGACCGTCCCACCACGATCACGCACCGCTTCGTCGTCGAGGCCGAGTGCGACGGGTGGCGCCTGGACCGCTTCCTTCAGAAGCGCATCCCGCGGCTGTCGCGAGCGCGGGTCCAGCGCGTGATCCGCGGGGAGTGCTGGCTCGACGAGCGCGCGTGCCGGCCATCCTCACCGGTGTTGCCGGGTCAGGTGGTGCGGTTCATCCGGCCTGCACCCATCGAGCCGGAGGTGCCACGCACGCTGCCGGTGCTCTACACCGACGCTTCGTTCTACGTCGTCGACAAGCCGGCGGGCATCGCGATGCACCCGACCGCGAAGTTCCACTACGCGACGGTCACGGCCGTGCTGCGCGAGCTGTTTCCGACGGAGAAGCTCGAGATCTGCCACCGCCTCGACCTCGAGACGTCGGGCGCGCTCGTCGTGGCGCGCACGAAGGAAGCCACCATCGCGATCAAAAAGTCGTTCGCGCGGCGTCACGTCGACAAGACGTATGTCGCGGTCTCTCACTGGCCCGAAGGGCTCGACGAGACGGGCGTCATCGACCTGCCGCTCGGGCTCGAGGAGAAGGGCCTCACGCGAGTGAAGATGGTCGTGACCCCGGTCGACAGGGGCGGTCTGCCGTCGAGGACCCGCTACGAGGTGCTCGAGAGGCGTGGCTCGTACGCGCTCGTGCAGTGTCACCCCGAGACCGGGCGCCAGCACCAGATCCGCGCGCACCTCGACGCCATCGGCGCGCCCATCGTCGCGGACAAGCTGTATCCGGACGCGCAGATCTTCGTCGACTACCAGGACCACGGCTGGGAAGCCGTCGAGGACCGCGTGCCGCTGCGTCGTCACGCCCTACATGCGCACCGCATCGTGTTCCCACACCCGCTGACGAACGAGCCCGTCGAGATTTGCAGCCCGCTGCCATGCGAGCTCCGCGCCCTGTTCGACGGAGTCACGGCCGACGCGTAGTCGCTTTCGTCGACGGGTTCAGCTACGCTGACCGGCCGTGGAACCGAGCGAGCTCTATCTCAACCGTGAGCTTTCCTGGCTCGCCTTCAACGACCGAGTGGTCTCCGAAGCAGCCAACCTGAGCCTGCCGCTGTACGAGCGGCTGAAGTTCGTTTGCATCGCGGCATCCAATCTCGACGAGTTCTTCATGATCCGCGTCGCGGGCCTGAAGGAACAGCTCGCGTCCGGCTCGGCGGGTACGTCCGACGACGGGATGCCGCCCGGCGAGCAGCTGCGGCGCATCAGCGAGAACACGCACAAGATGGTCGATCGGCTCTATCGCCTGTGGAACGAGCAGCTCGTCCCCGGGCTCGAGGCGGTCGGCACGCGGCTCGTCTCCGAAGCGGCGATGACCCCGGAGCAGCGCGAGTTCGGCCAGAGCCACTTCCTGTCGACGGTGTTCCCGGCGCTCACGCCGCTCGCGGTCGATCCCGCGCACCCGTTCCCGCACCTGCGCAACAAGTCCATCAACCTGGCCGTCCTGCTGCGCCCGAAGGAGAAGGACAAGAAGGCGCGCAAGATGAAGAAGAAGGGCTTCAACGGGCAGCCTGCGCCGGAGACGGACTCGCTCGCGGTCGTGCAGATGCCCGTCGTCCTCGGTCCGCTCGTGGCGCTGCCTGCGACCTCGCCGTCGGACGGCAAGAACGTGCGCGCGTTCGTGCTGCTCGCGGATCTCATCAAGACGCACGTCGGCGCGCTCTTCCCCGGCTTCGCGGTGCGACAGACGGCGATGTTCCGGCTCACGCGCAACTGGGACATGGACGTCGACGAGGACGACTCCGACGATCTGCTCTCGACGCTGCAGGAGGAGCTCCGGCGTCGTGACCGCGGCGCGGCCGTGCGGCTCGAGATCTCGTCGCAAGCGTCGCCGGAGATCGAGAAGATCCTCATGGAGGCGCTCACGCTCTCCCAGGCCGACGTGTACCGCTGCGATGGGCCGCTGCAGATCTCCAACATGTCCGCGCTCTCCGAGGGCGACGTGCGGCCCGAGCTGCGCGCCGAGTCGATGAAGCCCGAGATGCCCGCGGTGCTGCGGGATGCGGAGAGCATCTTTCCGGTCATCGCGCAGCGCGACATCCTGCTGCATCACCCGTACGAGTCCTTCGATCCGATCGTGCGCCTCATCGACGAGGCCGCGAACGACCCGAACGTGCTCGCGATCAAGCAGACCCTGTACCGCACGTCCGGTGACAGCACCATCGCGCGTGCACTGTCGCGTGCAGCCGAGAACGGCAAGCAGGTCGCGGTGCTCGTCGAGATCAAGGCGCGCCTCGACGAGGCCAACAACATCGCGTGGGCGCGACGACTCGAGGAGGACGGCGTGCACGTCGTCTACGGGCTCGTGGGGCTCAAGACGCACTGCAAGGTGCTGCTCGTCGTGCGGCGCGAAGGCAACGTGGTGCGACGCTACGTGCACCTCGGCACGGGCAACTACAACCCGACGACGGCGCGTCAGTACACCGACCTCTCGCTCCTCACGTCGCGCACCGAGATCGCCGACGACGTCTCCGCGCTGTTCAACATGCTGACGGGGTATGCCGAGCCGCCGCAGTGGAAGAAGCTCGCCGTCGCGCCGCTCACGCTGCGCAAGCGGATCATCGAGCTCATCGAGCGCGAGACGGCGCGCGCGAGGAAGGGCGAGCCCGCGCGCATCATCGCGAAGATGAACGCCGTCGTGGAGCCCGCCGTCATCCGCGCGCTCTACGAGGCGAGCCAGGCCGGCGTGGACATCGATCTCCTCGTGCGCGGCATCTGCTGTCTGCGGGCGGGCGTGCCCGGGATGTCCGAGCGTATTCGCGTCACCAGCATCGTCGACCGCTTCCTCGAGCACAGCCGTGTCTTCGCGTTCGGTGCCGGCGACAAGGCCGACGTGTACATCGCCTCCGCCGACTGGATGCCGCGCAACTTCCACCGCCGCATCGAGGTGCTCACGCCCATCGAAGATCCGGCGCTCAAGGCGCGGCTCCTCGACGAGGTGCTCGGCATCGCTCTACGCGACAACGTCAAGGCGCGCCGCCTCCAGCCCGATGGCAGCTACAAGCTCGTCGAGACCATCGGACCCGAGGTCCGCAGCCAGCAGGTCCTCGCCGATCTCGCGCGCCGCGCCAACGATCCGAAATCGGAGCCGCTCATCCG
>JBDTCO010000094.1:0-38293 GCA_039923495.1 Polyangia bacterium | reverse complement strand
GTTCGCGCGCACGCTGTCCCGCGGGAGCGCGGACGTGACGCTCACGCTCGCGGACACGTATCGCCTCGAGCCCGCGGCCGCCGAGCGCGCCAAGCACACGCAGGCGCAGCTGCTCCCCGAGGACCTCGATCAGATCATCGACCCCGCGCGCCGCAAGCTCGACAGCGTGCTGCGAGATGCGCTGCGACCGTTGCTGCGCGATCTGCGGCAGACGTTCTCCGCCGCGCGATCCCAGGGTGAGCCGCAGCCGCAGCGCCTCGTGCTCGTCGGTGGTGGCGCCAAGCTCAACGGCTTCCCGGACTACCTGTCACGCGAGCTCGGGCTGCCGCTCGCGGAGCTCGCGGTGTCGACGGAGCTGCTCTCGCCCGAGGTGGCCGCCGAGGTCGCCGAGCTGCCGTCGGTGGCGCTCGGCATGGCGTTCGGCGTGGGGCTGTCGACGGGCAGCCAGGTCAACCTTCGCAAGGGCACGCTCGTGTTCCACAACGACTACTCCTACCTGCGCGGCAAGGCGTCGTCGCTCGCGGTCGGCGCCGTCGTGCTGCTCGCGTGCCTCGGCCTCAATGCGTACGCGTCGCTGCACGCGATGCACAAGGAGTCGGACGTCCTGCAGGCTCGTCTGCGCGTCGAGACGGCCGAGCTGTTCGGCACCTCGAAGACCGACGGCAAAGCGGTCACCGAGGAGCTGCGTCGCGGACCGCAGAACGGCTCGCCACCGGTGCCATCCATGACGGCGTTCGACGTCCTCGACGAGATCACGGCGCGCCTGCCGCCGAAGGATCAGCTCACGCTCGACATCCTCGAGCTCGACATCAAGCCGAAGAAGACCTTCATCAAGGCGATGGCCGGCAGCGCGAAGGAGATCGAAGCGCTCGTCGAGGCGCTCAACCAGATCGACTGCTTCACGGACATCCAGAAGGGCCAGATCGCCAGCATCCCGGGGCCTGCCACCGATGGAGGTACTCCCGTGGAGCTCAAGCAGTTCACCCTCACCATCGAGACCACCTGCCCATGATCTTCGAGGCACAACTCAGCCGGCTCAGCGAACGCTGGGAGAGGCTCTCTCCCCGCGAACGTACGCTCGTCAGCGCGATGGCCGCGACGTTCATCGTCATGATCACGCTCATCCTCGGCTTCGTCGTCACGGACAGCATCTCCACCGTGGAGGGCCAGAACGCCGACGCGCGGCAAGCGCTGCGCGATCTCGACACGCAGCGAGAGCCGTACCTGCGCGCGAAGGCCAAGGCGAACGCGATGGAGCTGCGCATGGGCAAGACGCCCGTGCAGCTGCAGGCCTTCCTCGAGCAGGTGGCGAAGGACTCCGGCGTCGAGATCCCGGAGTCGAACGAGCTCGCGCCCGTGCCAGCGGGCAAGCAGTTCGTCGAGCGCTCCGTGAGCATCCGCCTCAAGCAGGTGAAGCTCGACAGCCTCGCCAAGTTCTTGAAGGGTGTCGAGGGCGGCCCCAACCTCGTCGTGGTCACCGCGCTCCGCGTGACGACGCGCGACGAGAAGCACGAGAACCTCGAGGTCGAGATGACCGTGACCACGTACGACCACGTCAGCGACAAGGCGAAGTCCGGCAAGAAGGGAGACAAGACGTGAGCGTCAAGCCCGCTTGGCGTCGAGCTCTCGAGCGGCTCGACGAGGTCGAGCTGTCGCCGCGCACGCGTCAGCTGCTGAGGATCGTCGGCTATCCGGTGTTTGCCGTGGTGGTCGCGATCGTCTCTTTCTCCGTCGCGGTCCCGCGTGACAAGGTGCGCGCGCAGCTCGAGGCGATGCTGTCGCAAGATCCGTCGGCCCAGCAGCCGATGGGGCTCGGCATGGACGTGAAGGCCGGTGATCTCGATCTGTCGCTGCTCGGCAGCCACGTGACCGCCGAGAACGTCGTCCTCCGCACCCGGCCTCTGCGCGCCACGGACAAGCCCGCGCGCTTCGTGCTCGACAGGGTGAAGGTCGGCGTCGGGATCGTCGGCGCGATGTTGGGGCGTCCGACGTACAGCTTCCTGCTCGACGCGTTCTCCGGTGAGCTCGTGGGCAGCATCGCGACCAAGGGAGACTCTGCCCACTACACGTTCGCTGCGGGGGGCCTCAAGCTCGAGGACATCCAGGGCCTGCAGAGCGGCGTCGGCGGGCTCCCGCTCGAGGGTACCTTCGACGGCAAGCTCGACCTCGACGCGCCCGGCCGCCTGCTCGCGCAGTCGAATGGCACGCTCGAGCTGGACCTCGACGGCGCCGCGCTCGGCGACGGCAAGGCGAAGCTCGTCATCCCCGGCGATCCGTTCCTCTCCGCCGGCGTGACCGTGCCGAAGGTGCGGCTCGGCAAGGTGAACGTCGTCGCCACCATCGAGAAGGGGAAGGCAAAGATCGATAGCATGCGCGCGCACTCGGCGGACATGGACCTCACCATCGAGGGCTTCATCGACCTGCGCGATCCCATCTCCCTCTCGTCGCTGCACCTCTTCCTTCGCTTCAGGCTCTCGGACGACCTGCTCAAGCGCGACGCGACGCTCGGCCTCGTGACCACCGGTCTGCAGACGGGCAGGCGCGCCGACGGTTTCTATAGCGCTCAGATCACCGGTTCGCTCGCGTCGCCGCGCTTCGAGGTGAACCGCAACCCACCGCCCGGCGTGAGCAGCAAGTTCGAGGCGGGCGCAGCCGTGCCTGCCGTGGCTGCGCCCGCCCCGGTTTTCGTGCCGGCCGCGGTCACGCCGCCGCCCGTGCCGACGGCCGCCGTCGAACCCACGCCCATCCCGGAGAACGAGGGACCGGGCCGCGAGCCCGCGCGCGAGGCACCACCGCCACCGCCTGCGGTGCAGCCGATGCGTCCGATGCCGGTCCCGGTGGCCCCGCTCCGTCCGCCGCCGGCGGATACGCCGCACGCGGAAGAGGGCGGCGCACAGCCGCCTGCCGACAACCAGTAGCCCACGCGGCGCACCGACCCGCGGCTAGCGAATCCCGTAGCGCTTCGCCTTGTCGCAGAGCGTGCTCTTCGGGATGCCGAGCGCCTGCGCTGCGGCGCGCTTGTTCCCGCCGTGGCGATCGATGGTGCGCGCGAGGATGTCGCGCTCGAGCTCGAGGTACGTGCGGTCGAGGTCCAGCTGCGTGCGGGCGTCCGTGGGTGGCAGTTGTGGGGGACCGAGGCGCAGATCCTCGACGCGGATCCGGCCGCCGCAGAGCAGCGCCGCGCGGCGTACGACGTTGCGGAGCTCGCGCACGTTGCCCTTCCACTCGTGCGCTACCAGCGCGGCGATGACGTCCTCGGACAGCTCCGCGCGCAGCCCCTCGTCGACGAGGAGCCGCGCCGCGAGCTCGGGGATGTCCGTCGGGTGTTCGCGCAAGGCGGGCGTTCGCACGACGTCGCCGCACAGGCGATAGTAGAGGTCCTCACGGAAGGCACCCCGGCGCACGGCCGCTTCCAGCTCCACGTGCGTGGCCGCGACCACCCTGACGTCGACCTTCACCTCGCGCGTGGCACCCACGGGCCTCACGGCACGGGCCTCGAGCGCACGCAGGAGCTTGGGTTGCAGCGACAGCGGCAGCTCGGCGACCTCATCGAGGAAGAGCGTGCCGCCGTCGGCGTCCTGGAACACGCCGAGCCGCTTGCCGATGGCGCCGGTGAACGCGCCCTTCTCGTGCCCGAACAGCTCGCTCTCGACGAGCTCGTGCGCGATGGCGCCGCAGTTGAGCGCGATGAACTGACCACGCAACCGACTCTCATCGTGCAGCGCGCGTGCGACGAGCTCCTTGCCAGTGCCCGTCTCGCCGAGGACGAGGACCGGAAGGCCGGTGGGGGCGAGCAGCGCCACCTGCCGGCGCAGGCTCCGCATCGACGCCGAGCTGCCGACGAGCGGAGAGCGCTGCCTCGAGCGCGCGATCACCCGCAGCCGCACGCCGCCGATGGAGATCACCGCGCCCGGGTCGAGCGGTGCGTCGCTGACCCTCACCCCGTTCACGAGCGTGCCGTTCTTCGAGCCGAGGTCACGGACGCGCAGCCCGCCGCGCTCGCGCTCGACGACGCAGTGTCTCCGCGAGACGCAGGGATCGCGCAGCACGACGTGGTTCTCGTCGATCTGGCCGATGGTGAGGCCGTGCACGAGCACGTGCTCCTCGCCGGTGGGCGTGACGAGCACGAGCGGCTCGTCGAGCGTCAACACCGGCGGTGTCGTGGACGTGGCGGTCGCGACCGAGGGCCACTGCGGTGGTGCAAGGGAAGTCGACATGCAGTTCGCTCCAGAGCCATTCGTCGGCTCTTTCGATATCGGCTACCCGCGCCCACAGTTGCTCAGGATTCGTTCGTTTGACTACCCGACGTGTCGATTTGTGCTCGCGGTGCGCAACCCTCGCAGCCCACCCACTCGGCACCCTCGTCGGTGTGCTCGCGCTTCCACACGGGCAGGCGCGCCTTCACTGCCTCGATCGCGTCCTCACACGCAGAGAGCGCGTCTCTGCGATGAGGTGCGCCGGCGGCAATCACGACGGCGAGCTCGCCCACCGCCAGCTCGCCCGTGCGGTGCTCGACGGCGATGCGCACCGACGGGTAGCGCGCGACGAGCTCGGCGGCGAGGTCGCGGAGCGTGCGATCGGCCATCGCGCCATAGGCTTCGTAGTCGAGGCGATGGACGCGCTTGCCGTGGCTGGTGCGGCGCACGACGCCGCTGAATGTTGCGATGGCGCCATGCTCCTCGTCGCTGACGGCCGCCACGACGCGCTCGAGCGACAGCGGCTCCGACGTCAGGACGAGGTGCGGACCGGAGCCGCCTTGCACGGGCGGCAGGAGCGCGACCTCGGCGCCTTCGACAACGGGCGTGTCGAGCTCGACGAAGACCTGGTTCACCGCGACGCGGAGCTGCGGAAGGAGCGGTGCGAGTTCTGGCTTGTGCGCTGCACAGGCGTACAGTACTTCGCGTGCCGTTGGCGTATCCGAAACCTCGACCTGAAGGGTGCTCGAACCCGCTCGGTCACGGGCTGCAGCGAAGAGCAGGACGGTCAGACGCATGGCCGCAAAACCTAGCACAACGCCAGTTTTTGATGCGCGGAGAAAACAGTTCAACTAACCGAAAACTCTCGTGAGACGGGCGAAATTGCCCTGTGGATAACTTGCGAGCAGGGCAGCGGGCCTCTAGTCTCGAAATCAGCTCCAACCGGTGGCTTCCCACCTCGAGAGTACATGGAATGACTTCGCTATCAGCCGCGCGCATCAGCCGTGCAGCCGCCCGAGATCTGCTCTACGACAAACCTGCCGATCCGCGCGCCGACCTGGAGGCGCGGATCCAGCGGCACATCGGTGTGGCCCGCCTGCGGGTCAGCATCACGGACAACCAGTCCACGATGATCTCGGTCAAGGCCGAGAACGGCGGCTTCACGCTCCGGCTGCACCACATGTTCCTCCAGGCCGGTCCCGAGATCGTGACCGCGCTCGCCCGCTACGTGGCCAGGGACGATGCCGCCGCCTCCCGGGTGCTCAACCGCTACATCGACACGCACTCGCAGGAGATAAAATTCCAGCGGAGGCGCGCCCCCCAGCGCACGCTCGAGCACCGCGGCGACGTCCATGACCTGCGGGCGATCTTCGACGAGCTGAACCCGCGCTACTTCGCGGGCGCCATCGAGGCCGCCATCACGTGGGGCCCACGACTCTCACCGCGCCTCCGAGGTCGCGAGCGGCGCACGATGAAGATGGGCTCGTACTGCGTGGAGGACCGGCTGATCCGCATTCACCCGTCGCTGGACCGCGTCGAGGTGCCGCGCGACTTCCTCGCGTGGATCGTCTACCACGAGATGCTCCACGAGAAGCACGACATGCCCTTCGTCGGAGGCAGGCGGCAGTTCCACACGCCCGCGTTCCTCGCCGACGAGGCCTGCTACGAGCACTACGAGGTCGCGCGTCGGTGGGAGCGCGAGCACCTCGACCTGCTGCTCAGTTACTGAGCTGCTTATAGATCCGTCGTGCCGCCGTCGACGTCCGCGTCGTCGCCACCATCGGTGACTGCGCCGGCATCGGCGGCAGGCATCGTGCCCGGGCAGCAGACGTCGTCGACGTAGGGGCAGCGAGCCTCGAGCGTGCCGTTGAGGCCGGTACCCACCTTGTTCGGTGGCGCGCCGGTGTCGCTGCCCGAGCAGCTACCACCGACAGCGAGGCAGCGCGCGCCGACGCCATCGCAGGTGCTGGCCGCGCGCCCGACGCACACGTTCGCGGCCTCCTGGCAGGTGGTGATCACGCCCGCGTCCTTGTTGTTGATGTTGCAGACGCAGCTGATGCCCGTCGAGGTGTTGCAGCTGCTCTCGCACGACGGCAGGATGCCGGGGGAGCCGAACACGTCGCTGCGGTGGCACGGGCAGTCGACGCCGCCCGTGAAGCAGCCCGACGGCGTGCGGCACCCGGGCTCGACGAGGCCGAAGTCGGAGCCGAGGTCGGCGCTGTTGCAACCGGTGACGTAGGTGATCATGCACATTCCCACGACGAGCGAGAGTGCGATGAACACGCCGAGACCGCGGACGACGACAGTGCGAGACATGAGGCCGGTAGCAATACGCTGCCGACGAGGTGGAAGTAAAGGCACGGGTCTCTCGACCAGGCGGCTCTGGTCGTCGTTGCCTGCTCAAGTCATCAGAACGACGTGATGCCGCCCACCCGCTGCCGAAGCAGTAGCTAACGCACGCGGGCTCTGGCCTGAGCGACCGCCTCGGCGACCATCTTGTCGTGCTCCTTCGGGTCGGCCCAGCGAGCGCGGCCTTCGGGCGGAAGCTGATCGATGGGATCGAAGCCGGTGAAGTAACTGCCGGGCTTCACCGACGGAGCCGTGTAGATCGATATGCCGGTGACGCGGTCGTAGTACTCGAAGGAGTGGCAATCGCGCTTGCCGCCACCACCGGGCGCGTCGACGACGAAGGTCGGCGTGTTGAAGCCCGCCGTCGCGCCGCGTACGTGCTTCTCGATGTCGATCGCGACCTGCACGGTCGTGCGCAGGTCCTCGACGCCCTTCACGAGGTCGTGGACGTAGACGTAGTACGGGTGCACGTTCACGTGGCCGAGGCGCTTGACGAGCAGCTTCATCGTCTCGACGGTGTCGTTCACGCCGCGCTGGAGCACCGACTGGTTGCGCACCGTGATGCCGCGCTCCATGAGGCGGTTCATCGCGTCCTCGGTGATGCCCGTGATCTCGTTGGGGTGGTTGAAGTGCGTGTGCAGCACCACCTCCTTGTGCGCCTTGCGACCCTTGTCGACGACCTGCGTGAGCGCGTCGAGCCACGGCTCGTCGCTGAGGATCTTCTGCGGCATGACCGCGGGGCCCTTCGTCGCGAAGCGCATGCGACGGACGTTGGGCATCGCGAGCAGCGTCTCGCCGATCATGGTGATCTGCGCGGCGCGCAGGTTGTACGCGTCACCGCCGGAGATGACGATGTCCTCGAGCTCGGGGCGCGACGCGATGTACGCGAACGCCTGCTGCCAGCGCTCCTCGTTGACGCGCAGCTCCACCTTGTCGACGCTCTCGGTGTCGACGCCGACCGCGTAGCTGCGCGTGCAGAAGCGGCAGTACACCGGGCAGGTGTTGAGCGGCAGGAACAGCGCCTTGTCGACGTAGCGGTGCGTGAGCCCCGGCACCGGCGCGTCCTCCTGCTCGTGCAAGGAGTCGAGCCCGAGCTTCGGGTGATCGGGCAGCAGGCGCGACGCGAGCGGCAGGAACTGGATGCGCAGTGGATCGCGGTACGGATCCGTCCAGTCGATGAGCGACATGAGGTAGGGCGAGACGCGCACGGACATCGGCGCCTTCTGGAACCCGAGCGTCGCGTCGGCGAGGAACTCCGCGGAGACGATGCCGCGCAGGGCCGCGAGCAGCTTCTCCGGGTTGGTGATGGTGTGCTTCGACTGCCACTTGTCGCTGAGGAAGTCGGCTTCGCTCGTGTCCGCGTAGGCAGGGATCTTCTGCCAGAACGTGCCGCGCAGGAGGTTGCGATAGTGGAGGCTCCGCTCGTCGACCGCGGGTTTCTGCACCGGGGCCGCAGCGGCCGCGCTGGGGTGCGCTCCGAGTTGTACGAGGGTGGAGGTCGTGGGCTCGGCCATGGGAAAAGTTTTAGCACGGCTGCCATGCGCGCCGCAGCCGTGACGATGCATCGAGACGCGCAACGCGAATAATGAAGACGACGCGTGGCCGTCGTCGTCAGATGCGCGCATCGCTTCTGCAAACGATCCTCGCGTGCCGATGGCGTCAAGCGGGGAAAGGGCAGGGCGTTGACGAAAGCGGAGCCAAGAAGGTACCGTGCAGGCGGAGAGCCAAAACCCACTCGATGCCCCCCGCCCAGCACCACGCGATCAAGGAAGCCGGTGAGTCCATCGGCGCCATGCTGCAAGGCATCTTCCGCGACCATGGCTATCGGCGTGTGCACCTCGTCGTGGCTGCTCCGAAGTCGGAGGCCATCGAAGGCAAGATGCCCGCCGTTGGTGTGTACTTGTACAACATCACCGTCGACGAGGAAGGCGTGTACGCCAACCACTCGGGGCAGATCATCGAGAAGGTCGTCGGCCCGGACGGCAAGACCCGGGAGATCGGCAAGCGCATGCCGCTCTGGGTGCGCCTCGACTACCTGCTCACCACGTGGGCACAGACGCCGGAGGAGGAGCACCTCCTCATGGGCGCGGCGGTCAAGGGCCTCATCGAGCACCCGACGCTCGAAGGCGACGCACTGAAGGGCGACTCGTGGCAGGAGGGGATGTACCTCCCGATCATTCTTTCGCAGAAGCTCGATGAAGGCGTGCTCTCCCGCTTCTGGTCGAGCCTGAATCAGCCGCTCAAGCCGGCCATTCAGTGCTGGACCACGGTGCCCATCTACCCCGATGGAGGCGTGGAGATTCAACGTGTTGTCGAGAAGGACGTCCGGTTTTTCGACCTCAACAAGGTCGGTGGAAAACGTTGATGCGTTTTTCTACGCAACTTTTGGAAACGAGGCGCCGATAACCATACCGGACGAGGATCGCCGACCAGGCATCCTGCGGACGGCACCAGCGTGGCGCTCTGGTGTGACTCGATGGAGGGGACCCAACAATGGCGACGAGCTATCTCTCACCTGGCGTCTACGTAGAAGAAGTCGACCGCGGTACCAAGCCGATCGAAGCGATCGGTACGAACACGGTGGGCTTCCTCGGCGAGTCGACCATGGGGCCGGTCAACCAGGCCGTGCTCATCAGCAACTGGTCGCAGTTCACGAAGACGTTCGGTGACTTCACGCAGTCGGCGCACCTCGCGCACGCGGTCTACGGCTTCTTCAACAACGGCGGCTCGCGCGCCTTCATCGTCAACGTGGGTTCGCCCAGCTCGCTGGACATGACGGAGCAGAAGCCCGTCGAAGCGGCAAAAGACGGCGACCAGGCAAAGAAGAACGACAACCAGAATCAGGGCAAGCGTGGCGGCGGCGGCCCCGACGCAAACTATATCGGCAAGGACGGCGGTCCCGGCGCTCGCACCGGTCTCAAGTGCTTCGAGGAGATCGACGAGATCTCCATCGTCGCTGCCCCGGGCCAGACGTCGCCGGCCGTGCAGGACGCGCTGCTCACGCACTGCGAGACGCGCAAGGATCGCTTCGCCATCCTCGACTCGCCCGAGTCGATGTCGGGCGGCGTGGACAAGCTCGTCCGCCCGCGTGACTCGAAGTACGGCGCCTACTACTTCCCGTGGCTGCAGGTCTACGATCCAGAGCGCGGCAACGTCTACGTTCCCCCGTCGGGCCACATCGCTGGCGTCTATGCCCGCACCGACAACGAGCGCGGCGTCCACAAGGCGCCCGCCAACGAGATCGTGCGCGGCGCGCTCGGCCTCAAGTACAACGTCTCGAAGGGTGAGCAGGACGTCCTCAACCCGAAGGGCATCAACTGCATCCGCATGATGCAGGGCGGCGGTATCCGCATCTGGGGCGCTCGTACGCTCTCGACCGATCCGTCGTGGCGCTACATCAACGTTCGCCGCCTCTTCATCATGGTGGAGACGTCGATCGAGCGCGCGACGCAGTGGGTCGTCTTCGAGCCCAACGATCACCGGCTCTGGAAGCGCGTCACCCGCACCATTTCTTCGTTCCTCACGCTCGTGTGGCGGAACGGCGCGCTCATGGGCGAGACACCGGAGAAGGCCTTCTTCGTCAAGTGCGACGAGGAGACCAACCCGCCCGAGGTCATCGACGTGGGGCAGCTCATCGTCGAGATCGGGCTCGCACCGGTGAAGCCCGCCGAGTTCGTGATCTTCCGTATCGGCCAGATGCCGGCCGGCGGCGGCGTCGAAGAGTAAGGTTTTTGTAAGGAGCTCCGCCGGTGAACCCGGCGGGGCCCCTTGTTCAAAGTTTTCCGACCTGTTTTCCCAATTACAACGGAGGCGAGAGCAAAGATGGCCATCACCAAGGACAACAGAGCGTTCATCGCGGGGAAGTTCGCATTCGAGCTGGACAGCATCCGCGCGGGGTGGCTGTTCAAGGCCGAAGGCGGCGCAGCCAAGGCCGAGGTCATCAACGAGAAGCTCGGCCCCGACCACATCGTCAAGAAGCACATCGGCGGCGTGGAGTACGAGGAGATCACCGTCTCCTGCGGCTCCGGCATGTCGAAGGGGCTCTACGACTGGATCAAGGCCTCGTTCGACCACAACTACATGCGCAAGAACGGCGCGGTCGTTGCGGCCAACTTCAACACCGAGGAGCTCTCTCGCCTCGACTTCTTCAACGCGCTGATCTCGGAGATCGGCTTCCCGGCGCTCGACGCGGCCGCGAAGGATCCGTGCAAGATCAGCCTCAAGCTCAAGCCCGAGTACACGCGCTACAAGGCGGGTGGCGGCGGCAAGATCTCCGGTGGTAGCTACACCGTCGACCAGGCCAAGCAGAAGCAGTGGCTCACGTCGAACTTCCGTCTGCGTATCGATGGTACGGACTGCACGCGCGTCAACAAGGTCGAGGCGCTCACGATCAAGCAGAAGAACGTGGCCAACCCGGTCGGCGAGATGCGCGATTACGAGCAGGAGCCGGCGAACCTCGAGATCCCGAACCTCGTCGTCACGATGCCCGAGTCCCACTCGAAGGAGTTCTTCGACTGGCACAGCCGCTTCGTCATCAATGGCGAGAACAGCGACAGCATGGAGAAGGGCGGCACGCTCGAGTACCTCAGCTCCGACCTCAAGACGACGCTCTTCACGATCAACTTCGAGCACCTCGGCATCTTCAAGATCTCGCCGGACTCCGTGGAGTCGGGCTCCGACAACATCCGCCGCGTGAAGATCGAGATGTACTGCGAGAACATGTCGTTCGCGTACTCGTCGAGCGCTGTCTGGTCGTGATCTGCTAAATGGCCTTCCAGACCGAATACCCGTTCACGCTGCCGCGTGGCTTCGTCGATCAGGAGGGCAACCTCCACAAGAACGGCGTCATGCGTCTCGCGACGGCGAAGGACGAGATCGTTCCGCTCCAGGACTACCGGGTGCAGGGCAATCGCGCATACCTCGTCATCGTGTTGCTGAGCCGCGTCATCACCAAGCTCGGCGACATCAAGTTCATCGACACTGATGTCATCGAGAACCTCTTCTCCACCGACCTCGCGTATCTGCAGGAGTTCTACCGGCGGATCAACGAGGAAGGGGCACCGAAGGTGCACGCCAAGTGTCCTTCGTGTGCGACGGAGTTCGACATCGACCTACTTGGAGGTGATGGCCGATCCGGTCAGGGGGGATAGCAAGCTACCCCCTGGAGCAGATTTACCAGGAGGTAGCGTACATCGCGTATCATTTTCATTGGTCGCTCGACGACGTGCTGGCGATGGAGCACGACGAGCGACACATCTGGCTTCGCGAAATCGCGCGCATCAACAAAGAGATCAACGAAGCGCGCAAGCGAAGTTGAAGCAAGAAGGAGTCGGCAATGCGCGCGTTTCGCGAGTTGAGGCCACCCGGGGTCTACCCGGCCGTCGAGGAGCCGCGTTCGCGCGTGCTCGATGTGGCCAACACGCGCATCGCCGGGTTCGTCGGGCTCGCCCAGCGTGGTCCGCTGGACGAGCCGGTCGCCATCCGCTCCATGCAGGAGTTCCGCAACCTCTACGGCGCCCTGCCCACCGGCTATCTCGAGCACGCGGTCCAGGGCTTCTTCGATAACGGCGGCGATAGCTGCTACGTCGTCCGCGTCGCGCATCGCGCGCGCGGCACCGACGTGGGCCCCGATCACGCGCAGCGTGCTGGCTGGACCGCGCTCGACGGCTGGAACAAGCCGACGCTCCGCATCGAGGCCGTCAACGAAGGGCGCTGGGGGAACAGCGTCTGGACCCGCGTCGAGACCAACATCTCCGCCTCGACGCTGCTGACGCTCGATCTCGACGTGGGTGCAGGCGAGGCGCGGCTCAACTCCACGCGGGGCTTCGAGCGCGGCGCGCTCATCCGCATCCGCAGCCAGGCCTCCGTCGCGAACGATCCGTCGGCGAAGCAGGGCATCGAGGACTTCGTCGTGCTGCACGAGGTCGAGGATCGCGTCATCCGCTGGGGCGCCGAGACGCCGGTCAACCACAACTACAAGGCGTCGGGCCCGACCACCGTCGAGGTCGTCGAGTTCGACGTGTTCTGTTCGCTGCGCGACCGCCGCGAATCGTTTCGCGCGCTGCAGCTCTCACCGCTATCGCGCAACTACGCGCCGCGCGTCGTCAACGCGAGCTCGCAGCTCATCGCCATCACCGATCTGCAGTCGCGCTCGCCGCTGCCTCACTGCCTGCCCGCGCCCGGCCCTGCCGTCAGGCTCGAAGGGGGTCGTGACGGTGTCGACTCGCTCACGGTCGACGACATCATCGGGGTCGACGAAGGGCCGGGCCAGCGCACCGGGCTGCAGGCGCTCGGCGCCGTCGAGGACGTGGCGATTCTCGCCGTGCCGGACGCGATGCTGCCGTTCCGTCGCCCCGGCCCGCAGGCCGCGCTCGAGGTGCAGCGCATCCAGGACGCGATGATCCACCTCTGCGAGCGGCTGCAGGATCGCTTCGCGATCCTCGACGGACCGCCCACGCGCGACATCGCCGAGGTCCGCAAGTGGCGCGCGCGCATCTCCACGTCGTACGCCGCGCTGTACTACCCGTGGGTCGTCACGGACGCACCGGCACAAGGTGGTGCCGGTACGCTCGTCCCACCGTCGGGCCACATCGCCGGCGTGTACGCGCGCACCGAGGCGGAGACCGGCGTGCACAAGGCGCCGGGCAACGAGATCGTTCGCGGTGTGTCCGCCGTCGCGCTCGAGCTGCGCGAAGACGACCTCGGTCAGCTCAATGCCGAGGCCGTGAACGCGGTCCGTACGCTGCCGGGTCGTGGCGTCCGCCTCTGGAGCGCGCGCACGCTCGCCGACGATCCGAACTGGCGGTACGTGAACGTGCGTCGGCTGTTCATCATGCTCCGCCGCGCAATCGAGCGTGGCACGCAGTGGGCGGTGTTCGAGTCGAACAACCCGCGCACCTGGGAGACGCTCAGCCGTGAGGTCAGCATCTTTCTCGAGAGCCTGTGGAACAAGGGCGCCTTCGCGGGCCCGACGCCGGACGCCTCGTTCTACGTGCTGTGCGACGCCAGCAACAACACCCCGGATCACGTCCACCTCGGACAGCTCACGATGGAGATTGGCGTCGCGCCGACGCTGCCCGCCGAGTATGTGATCATGCACGTCACGCAAAAGAACGGCACCGACGAGCGCGCGACGGCTTGACGCCGTAGCTTTCATTTCAGCAGGGCACCACCGGAACGAGGAAACGAGGACTCATGGCGAACCCCGGCACGCGTATCGACGCTTTCCCCGCCTTCCACTTCGAGGTGGACATCGGCGGCACGTCGTACCCGTTTCGCAGCGCGAGCGGCCTCAAGTCCGAGACCAAGGTGTACGAGGTCGAGGAGGGCGGCGTGAACACGCACGTCCACAAGATGGTCGGCACCACGTTCTTCCCCAACCTCGTCTTGCGTCAGGGCTTCTGCAACGCGAGCTCGCCGCTGTACACGATGTACCTCGACTTCGTCAGCGAGAAGAAGCCGAAGAAGCGCATCGACGGCTTCGTGCGCCAGATCGGCCCGAACGGTACGTCCGCGAAGTGGGTCTTCCAGCAGGGGTGGATCGCGAAGTGGGAAGGCCCCGAGCTCGACGCCACCAAGAACGAGATTTCCATCGAGTCGATCGAGATCGTGCACGAGGGCATCTACCTCGTCGGAGCGGGCTCGACGGGTGCGCTCGGCACCCCCTCGCTCACTGGCTCTGCCGGCTCGGGCGCGACGAGCGCAACTGGTAAGCCGTCGACGGCCTCCACCGGCTCGTCGAGCACGTCCAGCAGCTCGAGCGGGTCGGGCGGGACGCTGAACTTCCTCGGGCAGACGAAGAAGCCGTGACCGATGACTCCTCGAGGGCGCGCGCATGAGTGACATCGCCGGCAACCCAACGACGCTACGGCTGCTCGCACCGCGGGCGCTGGCGGGCGCCGCTCGGATCGCGACGCGTCTCGCCACGCCGCCGCTCGTGCAGTCGCACGCGGGAGGCGCGCTTGCATTCTCGGATCGCATGCTGCGAAGATGGATCGCCTCGGACGAGCGTCCCTTCACCACCGCTGCCTCTCCCGGTTTGGGCGGTGCCCCGCTGTCGACGCGCTGGGAAGACCAGGCGCAGCAGGTGACGACGCCGCGGCGAATCGTGGCGCAGCCGGTGGTCGCGCAGGCCTTTGTGCAGCCGGAACTGGCTTCACGCCCGGCTGCCGTCGAGCTGCGCGCCATCGATCTCGTGCGGAACGTCGTCGTTCGCGATGCGTTCGTGCAGCAGCTCTCGTCGCCCGCCCATCAGCGTCGCTCCGACGCCACTCGCGTCGCGGGCGCGCCGACGGTCGTCGCCGCCGTGAGCGCTGCACTCCCGCAGGCCGAGCTCGCCGTGGTGCGTGCTGCGGCGCCGAGTGTCTCGCTCACACAGCGGCTCGTTGCCCAGCTCGGTCGCGCCGACGAGATGCTGCGCCTGACTCGGGTAGCCGCCGACCCGGCCAGGCGCGAGCTCTCGCGCCTGGCTCCCCCGATCGTCGGTGGCAGCCTCTTTGCCGAGCCGATCGACGGCGCGCAGGTCGCACGCGGCCAGGACGCGCTCACATCGCGTGCGTTCGTCGCGGCAGTCACACGCACGGACGTCGTGAACGTGGGCACGCGACGTCCCGATGTGACGGCGGCGACGCCCGCCGAAGCGCGGCCAGTTGGGCGCCCGATGACTGCGGCGCCGGGCGTCGAGACGACGGTGATTGCACCGGCCATCGCGGAGGCCGATACGAGCGCAGCGCGCCCTGCTGCGGCATTCGTCGAGCTATCGCAGGACGTTGCGAACACACCACTCGGAGCGGCATTTCAAGCCCAGCTCGTTGCCGCGGCGCGCGACGTCGAAGTCACTCGTGAGCGTGCTTTTGCCGAGGCCGCGCTGGCCAGTGCTCGCGCTGAAAGGGGGGGCTCGAAGCCGTTCGATGCCGGCATTACTCCCAACGCGTTCGATGCGAGTTCGTCGTTCGGCGACACTGCTGCTGCGCCGTTCTCGCTCGGTGCCGTGAGGCTCGGACCGCCGTCGGCAAGTGGACGTATCGCAGCACTCCCCGGCATCGGCGTACAGGCCGAGCTCCCGTCGAGCATGCCGACGGTGTGGCCGCGGCTCCAGCGCTTCATCGACCGGCTCGCCGGGCCCGTGCTCCTGCAGCAGACTGGCGCCGTCACCCTCGACGCGCTCACGAGCGCTGTGTCCGGTCGTGCAAGCGCGATGTCGCTGCTCGACCTCGGCACCGAGATACCGCCCGCGCGCGCCTCGTTTGCTGCCGCGGTGACGCCGCCTCGTGTGGCGTCGTTCGGGGCGCCTGCCACTGACCCGGCGCTTGCGTCCGACGAGCCGGCTCGGCTCGTGCGCAACGTGCCGACGATGACCACCCTGGTCGCGCCTCTAGCGGAGCCTGCACGGGCTCACGTCGAGCGACCGCAGCCCAATGCAACGGTTGCTCGTGCCGAGCCGGCGCGGGGGGGCAGCGTTGCTGCGGCTGACGCGACGAGTCGTGGCGACGTTCCCGCGGTTGCATTCGCGGAGTCTGTCGGAGTGGCGCGAGTCGATCAGCCGTCGTCAGCCATCACGTTCACTGGCGGCGCGGAGTCGAGCGCTACCCTCGAGGGCGAGCTCGCTCGATACGAGCTCGCGGCCGGTATCAACTCCGGCGTGGCTGCCGCACGTTACATGCCGGGTCGACTCGCGCAGCGTGCCGAGCTCCTCGCAACGCTCGCCGAGCAGCGTGCCGACCGTCAGCTCGGCATCGAGCCCGCCGTGGCGCCGCGCTCCGTGAGCTGGTCGTCGGATGCCTTCACGGTCGTCTCGCTCGACCCATGGATGTCGAGCACCGTCGGTGGCGCAGGCGCTGCTCGTGGACTCGGTGCCACGCGCGACGCCGGTGCAACGCTCGGGCTCGGCTCGTCGCGGGCTGCGAGCGGGGCGATGCCGGGGTCGTCAGCGGCAGAGCCGGAGTTGTTTCGTCGCGGTGGGTTCGAGGCGACCTTCGTCGCGCCGGAGCGCTGGACCACCGCGCGCGGTGTCGAGCACGTGGCGCCGCGGCGCGAAGCCGCAGTTCCAACGAGCTATGCCGATGGCGCGAGTCGCGCTGCGGTGCTCGGCGGTGGCGTTGCGCCGGGCTCGATCGCGTCGCTCCTCGCGTTCGTGGATGCGCAGCTCGGGCCTCGCCTGCTCGAGGCCGCGCGTCCTCTTCCTGTCGCTGCACCTGGCGCGGTCTACCTGTCGGGCGACGTGGCGACCCCGGGTTCGTCGGGCGTCCTGTCCCGCGCTCTCGTGGGTGCAGCCAATGACAGCTCGCGAGTCGCTGCGGGTACGACGCCCGTGGCACGAACGCTCGCGGGATTGTCCGCTGGCGTCGGCGCCATCGATGCAGCGCACCATCTCGACGGTACGCGAGCGGCGGAGTTCGGAGGCGGTTCGTCGCTGCAGCGAGACTTCACGAGGCGCTACGTCGACCTCGCCGAGGTCGCGCCGCGCCCGACCGCGCTCGACGTCTCCAGCAACTTCTCCCTCGGCGCAGCGCGGACGGGCCGCTCTCCCGCGACCGCAGAGTCGTCCATGGCCAGCACGACCGCGACGCTCGGTCATGGCGCGATCGGACAGCTCGGCCGGCGCAGCGAGCAGGTCGCCGGCGAAGTTGGCGTGCGCGTCGGTGCGCTCGCGAGCGAGTTCCTCATCGATGTGCACACCGATGGTGTGCCGGGTGACCAGGGCGCAACGCTCCACGCGCGCGACTCGGCGCAACCGTGGCTGTCCACGAGCGAGTGGATCTTGCTGTCGCTGTTCCCGTCGACCTCGGTCGCGCACGAGATCGCCGCGAGCCACGCCGTGGGTGCACGCTCCGATGTCCCGCGTCGCTTGCTCGAGGGGGGAGGGCGGTTCCCGCTCGCGGCGGTCGGCGACCTCGCGACCGCGCGTGGCGCTCGGCCCGGCGCCGGTGGGGTCGTCAACGGTGGGCTCGTCGAAGACGTCTTCGACGGCGTTTCCGAAGACCTCGGCAAGCCGATGCGGAGCATCCTCGCCGAGCGTGCGCCGGGCCTCTCGGCTCTGATGCCGTCGTCTGCGATGAACACGAATAAGGAGCAGGGGAGCCCATCGTCTCCGACCACGGCGTACCTGCCCGATGGTCGCATGCCGCGCGGCAACCGCATGGTGGCGCGCGCGGCGATGCCCACCGTTGGTGGTGCTCCGTCCTCGCTCGCATACACGAGCGAAGCTGCGGAGCGTCGCGCCGCTTCGCCCGTTGGTGCGCCCCTGTGGGGCCACCTGCGGCCACAAGGGCGTCCCGTCGTCGAGGATGCTGGATCACCGTCCGCCGGTCATGCGACCTCGAACCAGAGTGCGGCCCGAGCGATCGGTGGACTCTCTTCGCTGCAGGGTGTCCATCACGGGCCGCGCGCAGCCGCGCTCGAGCTCGTCGCTCCGTTCATCGAGGCCTCGAGAGCCGAGACGACGGGTGGCGCGGCCAGCTTCAACCGACCCGCCTCCCCGGTCGTCAGCGCGCGCGCGCCCGATCAGCCGACGAAGAGCCTCGTGACCGCGCTGTCGGCGGCGAGCTCGCAACCGAGCAACGATCGACTCACGATGGCGGACCTCACGCTCATCTCGATCGTGTCAGCCACCGAGCAGGTCGCTGCGTCGTCGCAGGGCGCCACGCCCGACATCGCACCTGTAGACGGGCGTCAGAAGCCGGGGAGCACGCATGCAGCCGGCTCCGGCTTTACCACCAACGAGGACCACGAGGTCGAGGTCGTCGCGCAACGCGCCTTCGATCGATTCATGGACGAGCTGCGCCGTTACACCGAGCACAAGGGCGATACGTGGGAGAAATAATGGCTACGACGACGAACCTTCTCCAGAAGGCGCACTTTTGCTCCCTCGAGAAATCCAAGACCGACCCGAAGAAGGAGGAGGAAGTCAACGTCCTCGTCGTCAACTTCAACCCGAAGGAGCTGACGCTCGAGCGCACCGCCAGTTTCGGGCAGGCCGAGAACAAGGCCAACGCGGCGGAGCTCCAGTTCAAGGGTGGCAACAACCTCACCCTTGGCATGACGCTCTATTTCGACACGTTCGAGATCGGCAAGAGCGTTCGCACCGTCTACATGACGAAGCTCGAGAAGCTCATGAAGGTGAAGGACCCGACGCCGCCTCCACCGACGACGTCGAGCGCGCCGAAGTCCACGACCGCCAGCGCGCCTGCGAAGGGCGCAGCGGCCACGCCGGGCACGAAGCCGGACGACTCCACGACGAGCGCATCGCCTCCGAGCGTGCTCTTCGTGTGGGGAACGTTTCGCTTCAAGGGCGTCATCTCGTCGCTCTCGCAGAAGTACACGATGTTTCTCGCCGACGGCACACCGGTGCGCGCCGAGGCGACGATCAGCATGCAGCAGACCGCGCTCGCGGCCTCGGAGCTCGCGTCCGAGGATGGCGACGAGCTGTCGAGCGGGCAGCCCTCTGCCGAGGACGTGAAGGCGTACGGCGCGGGCGCGTTCAATAACCCGAACGCGGGGGACGATCCGTTTCAGCTCCTCATGAACGGTGGTGGCGCGGCGACGCCTGCCACGGCCGCGAAGGCCGTGCTCGGCGCGAAGGGCACCAGCGCGACGGCAGCGGCAGCCACGGCCACCGGAACTACGCAGAAGACCGGGGTCGCCGGGTTCATGGACGAGCATGGCAAGTCGATGGTCGAGGCGGGGCTTGCCGGCTACATCACCGGCGGCAAGAAGGGCGCGTTCGACGGCGTGCTCACGTCGGCCGGCAACACGAACACCTTCGGCACCGGCACCGCCGGGACCGCCCTGAACACGCTCGCGAGCGGCAAGGAGCTCAACCTGGCGTCCGTCAGCGGCGGCCTCACTGATAAAGGCGTCGGCTCGATCGGCGGCGGCATCAACGTCGGTATCAAGCGCGACGGTACCAAGCTCAGCCTTGGTGCGAGCGAGGGCGGCGCGGTCTCGAACTCGAACGGCAAGTCGATCTACGGCGCCACGGCTAACCAGACCGTGAGCAGCGACGGCGGCTACGCTCACAACTCGAGCCAGGGTCTCGGCGTCGGCAGCTCGGGCACGTCGGGCACCTCCGGTAGCGGCGGGTCCGCAACGATCCTCGACACCACGAAACCATCGAGCGGCTCTGCTGCGACGTCGGGATCGTCCGGCACCACGGGAAGCGGCTCGGGCACCACGGGATCCGGCAGCGGCACGGTCGGGTCGGGTGGCGGGCCCAAGCCCGGTAGTGGCACTGGTTCGGGAAGCACCGACGGCTCTGGCTCCGGTGGCGCCGGTGCGGCTGGCGGCGGCAGCGCCGGCGGCGGCGGGAAACCCATCCCGGTCAGCGGCAGCGGCGGCGGGAGCTCAGGCGGCAGCGGCGGCGGGAGCAGCGGTGGGAGCGGGAACTCAGGCGGCAGCGGCGGCGGCGGGAGCAGCGGTGGGAGCGGGAGCTCAGGCGGCGGCGGGAGCAGCGCTGGGAGCGGGAGCTCAGGCGGCAGCGGTGGGAGCGGGAGCTCAGGCGGCAGCGGCGGCGGCGGGAGCAACGGTGGGAGCGGGAGCTCAGGCGGGAGCAGCGGTGGGGGCGGGAGCTCAGGCGGCAGCGGTGGCGGCGGGAGCACGGGGTCTGGCAGCACCGGATCGGGGTCGGGCGGGGGTGGCTCCGGGACCGTCGGTAGCGGGTCTGGCTCCAAGCCCGACACGTCCGGTGCTGGCTCGGCCGGCTCGGGCGCTGCGGGCCCGCACCCACACGACGCGGGGACGCATGGGAGTGGGTCCGGGAGCGGCGCGTCCGGGAGCGGCGCTGGTGCTCACGGCAAGCCTCTCGTGCACGAGCCCGTCGTGTCGCATGGCGCGCATGGGCCCGTCACGCCGCACGTCACGACGCCGAGCGAGCCTGCTGTGTCGCCAGGCGTGCACGCGAATATCACTCCCCACCTCCCGACCTCTGACGCCTCCTCGGTGCCGGACGGAGCCGAAAAGGCGATCCACCACAGCACGCCGAAGAAGGTCTGACGACCGCCGCGCCGTGAAAGCGGCGCGCGGTCGGTCTTCGCCGTGATCACGCTCGACGACAAAAGGTGACGGGCCCATGGCCGATAATCCCAATAAAGCCCGATTCACGAGCAAGGTTACCGTCGGCTCCGAGACGATCCTCGCGACCGAGATCTTCGATCTGGTGATCACCTCCGAGCTCGATCACCCGGACATGTGCTCCGTCACGCTCACGCAGACGGGCAAGGATGCGCACGCGACCAAGATCAAGCCGACCGACGACTTCGTCGTGAAGCTCGGCCACGAGAACGACAAGGACGATTATGCGTTCGCTGGCGAGCTCACCCACCAGGAGCCCATCTTCTCCAACACGGGCAAGTCGGGTGGCAGCATGGTCCTGCGCGGGCTCAACGCGATGCACTCGCTGGCCCGCGGCAAGCGGTCGTGCGCGTACGCGAAGGACGACGGCGTCACCGACAAGGACATCATCGACCAGGTGCTCCAGCGCAACTCGTCGCTGAAGCTCACGGCCGACTACGGCAAGGAAGAGCCGAAGATCAAGTACCCGCACGTCTATCAACACAACCAGACGGACCTCGAGTTCATCCGTCATCGCGCCTCGCGCCTCGGCTTCCACACGTTCGTGCGCGACAAGAAGCTCATCTTCCACGCGCTCGATTCGACACCGTCGGGCCTCACGCTCGTGCTCAACCTCGCGCGTCAGACGAACGACGAGGGCGGCATGAAGATCGCGCTCGAGCGCTTCGTGCCGCGTGTCTCGACGACGAGCCAGGTCACGAAGGTCATCGTGCGGTGCTTCAATCCGGCCTCACGCAAGGAGCTCGTCTGCACCGCACCGCAGGCGTCCGGCGGGTCCACCACGTTCGCCGCGGACGACGGCAAGTCCGCCATCTCCGACAAGTACCCGGACTCGGTCCTCACGCGCACCGACATCCCGTTCTCCTCGACGGAAGAGGGCAACGCCATCGCCGCGTCGCTGCTACGCGAGCGCAAGCTGGGCTACGTCACGGCCGAGGGCAGCATCCCCGGCGATGCGCGCCTGAAGCCGGGCATGGTCGTCGAGCTCGTCACGGGTGATCCGCAGTGTGACGGCAAGTACTTCATCACGTACGTCCGGCACTCCTACCGCAGCGCCGGCGAGGACGCCCGCTACATGACCGACTTCCGCGCCCAGCGCGACGCGACGGAGCAGCCTGCCGCGCAGCAGGGCTGATCACCATCCCGGCCGTCCGCGTCACGCTGCGACAGCTTGACGCGTGTAGGTGGGTGCTCGTACTGTAGAGCGCCCGTCGGTGACGCCCCGTCTCTCGGAGCAGTCACACGACGCCTACGCATGAGCGAAGACGACTTCATCTACTGGCAAGACGTTCTCGACGACGTCGCGTCGGGGAAGACCGCGCAGCTGCGGTGCCCGTTCTGTCAGACGCTCGGCATCACGGTGAAGGAGACGCCGGCAGGTTTGCGGCTCGAGTGCCCGTCGTGCCGGCACTACATCGAAGGTCGTTTTCCGACGGCGAGCGGGGCGTAATCGATGTCGCGTCTAGGCAAGGGCTGGAAGTATCCCGTCGAGCTCGATCGCTCGGGCGCCGTCGCGTTCAGCGAGCACGAGGAGCTCGTGCGGCAGTCGATCTTCATCATCCTCGGCACGGCGCCGGGTGAGCGCGTGATGCGCCCGGGCTTCGGCTGCGAGCTGCACGAGCTGCTGTACGCGCCGAACAACCAGGCGACGGCGAGCCTCGCCGCGCACTACTGCGAAGAGGCGCTCCAGAAGTGGGAGCCGCGCATCAAGGATGTCGAGGTCGAGGGCTCGCCTTCACGCGAGGAGCCGAACCGGCTCGACATCGTCATCCGCTACCGTGTGCGCGCGACGCAGGTGTCGCGCAACCTCGTCTACCCCTTCTACCTGCGCCAGAGCAACGAAACGGGCGGCGAATGATCCAGATCCCGAAGCTCGACGACCGCACCTACGCCGACATCATGGCGGAGGCGTTGCGGCTCATCCCACGGTACGCACCGGAGTGGACCAACCACAATCCGTCGGATCCCGGCATCACGATCCTCGAGCTGACGGCGTGGATGACGGAGCTGCTCCTTTACCGGGTGAACCGCATCCCGGAGAAGAACTACGTCGCGTTCCTCAACATGCTCGGCATCCGGCTGCGCGCTCCTCAGCCCGCGCGCGCGCTCATCACCGTCGAGCTCGTCGAGGGCGCTGATCGCCAGGTCATCCCCGCCGGCATGCAGATCGCCACGGCGCAGGCGGCCGAAGACGACAGCGTGGTGTTCGAGACGCAGCGAGAGCTCGTCGTCGTCGGTGCGAAGCTCGACCGCGCGTTCTCGTACTATCACGACAGCTACTCGGACAACTCGCCGTTCATCGCGGGGCAGAGCGAGGTCGGCTTCGCAGCGTTCGGCGGTGGCGAGCGCGTCGAGCGTCATCTGTACCTCGCGGATCCGCGCTTCGAGACGATTCCGCCCGGCGCCATCATCCACCTGCACGTCTCCGCGCCCGAGCACGGCGGTCGTGATCTCGCGCGCTTGCTCGAGTGGGAGTACTGGAACGGTCGTCGCTGGCGCGAGCTGCGCCCGCTCGTCACCGAGGTCGAGCGCGGTGAGGTCGTGTTCTATGCGCCGGGCGACCTCACGAGCTCCGAGGTCAACGGCGTCACCGACTTCTGGATCCGCGGCCGGCTCGCCGAGGTCCCGGAGAACCCATGGGAGACCGAGGTCGACACGGTTCGCGTCGTCGTCGAGGTCGCCGGCGATGGCATCACGCCGGACGTCGCGCTCGCGAACCTCGAGGGCGGCATGTACCGGCTCCTCGATCTGACGAAGAACTTCTTGCCGCTCGGCGGTCAGCCGAAGATCGACGACTGCCTCTACCTGGCGTCGCGCGAGCTCTTCGCCCAGGCGAACTCCGACGTGCGCATCGACGTCGCGCTGTCCGATCCGGGCGTGCACGCGGCGCCGGGCCCGAGCCCCGATCTCCTCATGTCGTGGGAGTACTTCGACGGCAAGCGCTGGCGTCTGCTCGGCCGCACGTCGCCGAAGGGCGCCGTGCCGATTGGCGAGAACCCCTGGGCGTTCGTCGACACGTCGAACGCATTCACGACCAACGGCTCGGTCACGTTCCGCGTCCCGTCGGATATCTCCCCCGGCGAGGTCAACGGCGAGGACAGCTACTGGATCCGCTTGCGCATCGACGCGGGTGACTTCGGCCAGAACGGCAGCTACATCCTCGACGGCGATCGCTGGGTGTGGCGCGACGAGCGTCCGCTGCGCCCGCCGGGCCTCAAGCAGCTCTCCATTCTCTATCGCGCCGACGTCGGACATCCGCGCCGCGTGGTGAGCTTCAACGACTTCCTGTATCGCGATCACTCCGACGAGGCGAAGGTCGCGTACAAGCCGTTCCAGCCGTTCGCCGCGGTCGCCGACGAGGGACCCGCGCTGTACCTCGGCTTCGATCGCAAGCTGCCGAACGACTCGCTCGGCCTCTATGTTCAGCTCGCGGACGACGGCGTGCAGCTCGCGACCGACACGGCGCGCGATCGCCGTACGCTCGGCGAGTCCCGCGATCTGCGTCCGGATGCGGAGTTCCTGCGTGGCTGGTACGCCGAGCGCGACGCCGTGTGGGAAGCGGAGCAGCGCGTCGTGTGGGAGTACTTCGACGGCAAGCAGTGGGTGCCGCTGGTCGTCGTCGATGGCACGAAGAACCTCACGCAGTCGGGCTTCCTCGACTTCGTCGGGCCGGAAGACATGACCGCGACGATCAAGTTCGCCGAGGATCGCTGGTTCATCCGCGCGCGCCTCGAGATGGGCGGCTACGTGCGCGGACCGCGCATCCGCCGCATCCTGGCCAACACCGTCGAGGCGGCGAACGTGCTCACGATGCGCGACGAGGTGCTCGGGTCTTCCGACGGCACGCCGTCGCAGGCGTACCGGATCTCGCAGGGCCCCGTGCTCGTCGGCGAGATCATCGAGGTCTACGAGAAGGACGCGCCCACCCCAGACGAGCTGTACGAGCTCGGCGAAGGCGCGTGTCGTCCGGGTCCGGGCGGCGACGGCTTCTGGGTTCGCTGGCGTGCCGTCGAGAGCCTCTTCGACTCCACACCGAAGTCGCGTCACTACATGCGCGATGGTCTCGAGCGCACCATCGAGTTCGGTGACGGTCGCAAGGGCATGGTCCCGCCGCCGGGGCTCAACAGCATCGTGTGCCGTCGCTACCAGATCGGCGGTGGGGTGCGTGGCAACGTCAACGCGCTCACGCTCACGCAGCTCACGCGCGCGATGGCCTACGTCGAGCGCTGCTACAACGCGACGCCGGCCGCGGGTGGTGCCGACGCCGAGACGGTGGAAGAGGCGAAGGCGCGCGCGCCGATGATGCTGAAGAGCCGCGATCGCGCCGTCACCGCGGAGGACTTCGAGTCCCTCGCGCTGCGTGCCTCGACGGCGGTGGCGCGCGCGAAGTGCCTGCCGTCGCGCGAGAAGGACGGCGAGGTCCGCGTGGTGGTGCTGCCGCGCGCCGACGAGCGCGCGAGCGATCTGTCGCGACGCCTCGTCCCCGCACCGGAGATCCTGCGCTACGTGAAGAACTACCTCGACGAGCGGCGCCTCGTCGGGACGGTGGTTCACGTCGAGAAGCCGCTGTACGCGGAGATCTCCCTGCGCGTCGCCATCATGCGTCGCGTGATCGGCCAGTCCGATCGCGTCAAGCGCGAGATCGAGGAGCGCCTGCGCCGCTACCTCCACCCGATCGTCGGCGGCAAGAACGGCGAGGGCTGGCCGTTCGGTCGCGCGGTCTACAAGGCCGATCTCGCGCACCTCGTCGAGGACATCCCTGGCCTCGACACCGTCGACGAGATCACGATCTACGACGAGGATCAGCGCGTCGCGGTCGAGTCGCTGCGCCTCGACGACGGGGATCTCGTCCACCTCGTGAACGTCGTGGTCGTCGAGCGAGTCCGCGAGGAAATCGTCTGACGCAGCTCGCCGCCACGCGTGCGCTGGTGCGCATGCCCGACCTCGTCGGACTGTCGTATCGGAAGGCCAAGCTGCTCTGCGACAACGCGGGGCTGGTGCTCGACTACGTGGTGTTTGCCGAGAGCTACGAGGCGCGCAACACGGTCCTGCAGCAGGCGCCGCAGCGCGGGCAGATGATCTACGCGGGCGACCGCGTGGGCGTCGCGGTGTCGCGCGACAGCTACGTGCGCTGGCTGCCCGCGCTGTACCAGCGGTCGGATCTCTCGGGCCGCAACCTCGTCAAGGAGCTGCTGTGGGTCACGCAGCACCTCTTCGGCTCCGTCGAGGAGATCCTCAACCTCGGGCACGTGTACTACGACCCGTACGAGGCGCCCGAGCACTTCCTGCCGTGGCTCGCGTCGTGGACGGCGATGATCCTCGAGGAGGACTGGCCGATCGCGAAGAAGCGGCGGCTGATCAAGCGCGCCGTCGAGCTGTACCGGATCCGCGGCACGCTGCGCGGGCTCAAGCTGTTCATCGCGCTGTTCACGGGGCACGAGCCGGAGATCCGCGAGAATGAGTGGCCGTTCAAGGGCTGGCGCGTCGGTGTCACGTCTCAGATGGGCGTCGACACCGTGGTGCTGCCGCCCGTGAACCTCGCGCACACGTTCGTCGTCGAGATGCCCACCGCATACGACGATCTCTCGACGGAGTCGGTCATCCGCATCCACGAGATCGTGCGCATGGAGAAGCCCGCGCACACGCAGTACTACCTGCGCTTCGCCGCCGAGAAGCGCGACGCAGAGCTGCGCGAGTTCTTCGTCATCGGCACGCGTTCGGGCATCGGCATCGGCCAGGAGATCCTGCGCGAGGGCAGCGGAGAAGACGCGCCGCCGCCGCTCGTGGTCGGACCGCAGGCGACGACGCAGGTCATGCACGCGGTCGAGCACCTCGACGACTTCCCCGCGCAGATGCGCACGCGTCGTCCGCTGCCGAAGGCGCCGCGTGCCGACAACGCACCCATCGAGGGGCGCGAGGTGCGGTCCTCCGAGGAGGGCTTCGGTGTGAGCGCGCGCGCGATGCAGGCCGTGTCGGAAGGTCCGACGACCGGTACGCAGGCAACGACGATGACGATGACAGTCGATCCCGACGCGCGCTCCGACCGGCCGACGCCCGAGGGTGGCGAGACGATGGAGCACGTCCTCGCCGAGGCGGAGTCGCCGACGATGATCTCGTCGACGCCGGAGAAGATCGCCGAGGACATGAAGCAGCGCGCGCGGGACGAAGAGAGCGCCGAGGCGCTTCCCGACCAGCCGACGAAGGCGCGTGGCAAGCGACCCGATCCCAAGAAGCCCAAGTAGAGCGAGACCGAGGTAACGAAGATGGCTGCGAAGGACGAAGGCAAAGCGCAGGGGTACAAGCGGATAAACTTCTTCCGCGGGTTCCTCACGACCGAGCACGACTGGAACGAGGCGGAGCGCTACCACCTCGAGAAGCGACGGCTGCACAACAAGCACCTCCACGCTCCCGGCGTCGTGCCGGGCAACGGCGGAGAGCTGCGCGTGCAGGCGCGCGCGCGCGGCGACTTCTCGATGGAGGTGCAGCCGGGCTATGCCCTCGACGGAGCGGGCAACGACCTCGTGCTGTGGGACGCGCAGCTCAAGACGATCGCGCCGGAGGAGTACAAGCTCCCGCAGACGCTGTACGTCGTGCTCCGCTACACGGAGGAGCTCACCGACTTCATCGCCTACAAGGAGAACATCGAGTACAAGGGCCACCGCCGCGTGCTCGAGGGCTGCAAGGTCGAGATCTCGCAGACGCCGCCCGACATCAAGCAAGAGGTCGAGCTGGCGCGCATCCTCCTCGAGAAGAATGCGACGCGCATCCGCGACGCGCGCGATCCACTCAACCCGCAGGCCAACGAGATCGACCTGCGCTACGTGCCGCGCGCCGGTGTGACGGGGTCGTTCCTCGACACCGCCACGCGCCTCCGTGTCACGCAGATGTTCGCCGGTGCACGTCGCTCGTTCATGCACATGGCCCGCGACGGCAAGGTGCAGACGGCGCACGACGCGCTGTCCGCGGTGCTCACCGCGTCGGCGCTGCACGCGTCCGAGCAGCTCGATCTGCGCAACGTGTTCGAGGTGCTCCAGCTCCTCGTCGAGATGCAGGTCGACGTGGCCACCGACGTCGAGGTGAACCACCCACAGCTCGCGCAGAAGAAGGAGTTCGCCGACTTCCGCAAGCACATGGAGATCCTAAAGGGGCTCATCACGGAGCGTCGCTTCACGCTCGATGCGCTCACGAACCTGCTCGGCTACGAGCAGAAGGCGAACGAGATCGTGGGCGGCATGTTCGCCGGGCTCGCGCCGGCCATCTCGGAGTCGCCACGTCAGGTGCCGGCCAGCACGTCGGCCGACTGGGAAACGGTCAAGACGATGGGCGTCGCGGAGCTGCCCGCAGAGCTGCAGATCGCGGGGCGCACGTGGACGCTCGTCGACTCGATCGACGTCATGGACAAGACGTCGGAGGAGTCGCACGCTCTGGCGGTACACGACGCGAAGGACGCCTACCGCTCGCGTCAGAAGCTCAAGTACCCCGACGGCACCGAGATCGAGGACGCGGGGCGCGCGCACGTCGGCGGCTACACGAGCTACAACGTGAAGAACCTCACCGCGGGCAAGGAGCTCGCGATCGTGCGTCGCATGGACTACGTCTACGGCGACTACGAGCTCGAGTTCCAGGTCGACGGCAAGCCGGCCGGCACGTGCTCCTGCGCGGGCACCGATCGCGTGCATCGCTGGCGCAACTGGCCGTACGTCATCCCGGCCGAGACGGTCACCAAGTCGCAGGTCGCCATCAAGCAATCGGCCAACACCGCCGAGCGCGATATCAACATGTTCCGCTACTGGTTCTACCAGCCGAAGTGACCCGCCGTTCGTGAGCGCTGCCGCGCGGGCCTCCTCGACGAAAGCGGGATCGACTCGCTTCGTAGGTCGCGGGGCCAAAGCTCCCGTCGAGCGCCCGGGGTGAAAACTTGTGGTACTGTCGACGCGGATGTCGATCCTCGATGACCTCCTGCGCACCCTCCGTGCGCCGCTCGACTTCGTCCGCGGAAAGACCTCGTCGGTCCGCTCGGTGGAGGGGCGGGCGCAGGGCGGCGTCATGCGCATCAAGAACCTCCCGCAGGAGTTCAAGGGAGAGCTCGACTACAACAAGCAGCTCGTCAAGGACTACGGCCGTCGCGCGAAGCGAGCCAAGGACTACGCCGCTGGCAAGCGAGACCAGGGCGCCAGCGGACCGACACCGCAAGCACAAGGTGGGAAGAAGAAGATGGGGCTCTTCTCGAAGAAGCGGCGCTGTCCCGGGTGCAACGAGAAGCTCGATGCGCGCTGGGAGCTCTGTCCGTACTGCGGTCATGGCGCCAGCGAGGACGGTGGGGAGCCGCAGCGACAGGACGGCGGTCCGCCGCGCACGCAGGCGCTCGACCTCGGCCAGCCGCAGGGCGGCTACAACCAGGGCAACCAGGGCTACGGCAACCAGCCGCAAGGCGGGAAGCCGCGCACCATGGCGCTCGATATCGGCTCGGTGCAGTCGCAGGCGCCGCAGCGTGGCGAGAGCCGGCTCGTGGCGTGGCTCATCGCGCTCGAAGGACCGCAGGGCGGCCAGCTCCTCGAGCTGCGTGCACGTTCCATCGTCGGCACCGCGCCGGACTGCGACGTGGTCGTGAAGGACGGGTCGATCAGCGGCCGTCACGCGGAGTTCAGCGCGCAGGGCGGCGTGTACCGCGTCAGTGATCTCGGCTCCACCAACGGAACGTTCGTGAACGAAAAACGCGTGCAGAATGCCGAGCTCGTCGACGGCGACACGCTCCGCCTCGGCCGCACGCCCTTCAAGTTCAAGAGCACATGATCAAACACGCGCTGCTCGGCCTCCTCGTCTTCACTTCGCTCGTCAGCGGCGGTCCAGCGTATGCCGCCGACAAGCTGCGGCTCGAGCGCCTCGACTTCCCCGATCCACCGACGATGCGCGTGTTTCTCACCGCCACCGACGCCGAGGGACGCGTCGTCTCGGGACGCACCAAGGACGAGCTGAAGCTCGTGCTCGACGGAGCGGAGCAGGGGCCCGCCTCGCAGCTCGTCACGTTCGACGCGACGAACGAGCCGGTGAACATCATCGCGCTCGTGCAGATGTCGCAGGCCATGCTCGACGTGGCCGACGACGTGAAGAAGGGCGTCAAGCTGCTCGCGAACGCGCTGCCACCCAAGTCCAAGATGGCGCTGCTCGCGTTCTCGTCGGACACCAAGCGCCTCGCCGAGCTCGGGCCGCCCGTCGACGCGGAGACGGCCGCGAACCAGCTCGTCACGGACACCGACTACGTCGAGGTGCACCTGCTCGACGCGCTGCGCACCGCCGTCGACATCCTCAACTCCACGCCGCCCGGGCAGCGCAAGATGATCGTGCTCTTCTCCGATGGCATCGACGTGAACATGGAGCGCAAGAGCTTCTTCTCCGTCGGCAAGCGGGCGGGTGAGGCCGGCGTCGTCATCGACACCATCGGCTACGCGCCGTTCGAGCCAGCGCGCCTGCGCAACCTCACCGAGCTCACGAAGCAGTCCAACGGTGGCGAGCGCACCTGCAAGAGCGGCTCGGAGGTCGTCACCGAGTTCGGCAATGTCGCCGACGAGCTGCGCAAGCAGTACGTGGCGACCTACGAGCTCACGGTCGCTGGCGGCGACGGCAAGATGCACACGATCCAGGTGTCCACCGAGGCCGAGGGTCACATCGCGTTCTCGAACAACGTGATCCGACCCGTTCCGAAGCCCAACCACAAGCCGAACCATCCAAGCTCCGGTCGTCGCTGGTGGCTGTGGGCGCTCTGCATCTTCGGCGGCGTCTGTGTCGTGATGCTGATCGTGTGGCTCGTCTTCCGCGAGAAGGACGAGGCGCCCATGCCGATGGCCGCGCCGCAGCCTTCGCCAACGAACAAGCCGCGCACGATGGCCATGGACGTCGGGCAGGGCGGACGGGTGTCGGCCGTCGGATGGCTCGTCGCCACCAGCGGGCGGCAGAGCGACAAGACGTTCCCGCTCAAGAGCGGCAAGACCATCATCGGCACCGCGAGCGACTGCGACGTCGTCATCGAGGATCAGTTCGCCTCGTCGCGCCACGCGGAGGTCAAGCTCGCCGGCAACGCGTTCCGCATCACGGACCTCGGCTCGACCAACGGGATGCTGATCAACGACAAGAAGACGCGTGACCACGAGCTCGTCGACAACGACCGCATCGTCATCGGTCGCACCGAGCTCAAGTTCAAATCGGTGGTCCAGTAGGGGCACCGTGTTCGTTCTCGCCCTGTACACGGCGCCCGCCGACACGGGGGATGCGCCTCCCTGGTGGTTCCTCGCGTCCATCGTCGTGGCGATCCTCGCCATTGGCGTCTTCACGTTGCTGCTCGCCACGAAAAAGTCGCGACGTCGCCGCACGCACCGCGCGTGCCCGAGCTGCGGTGGACGTGCGCAGCCCGGCTGGATCCGGTGCCCGAACTGTGGCGAAGCGCTCGGCGCGCAGCAGCCCACGTCCGCAGCTCCAGCGGTCGCGGCTGCACCCGCGCCGCTGGCGGCGCCTCACTTCGGACCCGCGCAGATCGAGTTCAAGAGCGGCCCGCTCACCGGGCGCACGTTCCCGCTCGAAAGGGACGTCACCACCGTTGGCAGCGTCGATGGCAACTCCATCGTGCTGAACGACACGGGGGTGTCGCGGAAGCACGTCGGCATCCGCAAGATCGACGGGGGCTTCGAGCTCGCGGATCTCGGGTCGACCAACGGCGTCTTCGTGAACGGCGAGAAGACCGCGCGCCGTCGCCTCGTCGCAGGCGACCTGATTCGCGTCGGAACCTCGGAGGCGCTGTTCAGAGCGTGACCGGGAGCCTGAGGCCGGGCGGCACCGTCGGATCCATGGCATGATGAGGAGCCCATGAGAGCGAGGCTCCTTTATCGCGATGCCCAGGGTCGCGACAGCGGCGCTGACCTGGTCATCGACGGATCCTTCGTCGGTCGCGCGCAGGAGTGCGTCGTGCGCACCGACGACGCGATGGTGTCGCGTCGCAACTGCCGCATCTGGCGCGAGGGCAAGACCTGGTACGTCGAGGACCTCGTCAGCTCCAACGGCACGTTCGTCAACGATCAGCGCATCCAGAAGCAGGCGCTGCGTCACGCCGACGTGATCCGCTGCGGAACGCTGCAGGCTCGCTTCGTCGAGCTCGACGATCTGCCGTCGGATCGGGTCGACGTCGATCCGTCGCTGATGGGCGATGCCGGCGAGCTCGCGGCCGTGAAGGCCGAGCTCGAGTCGGTGCTGTCGGATCGATCTGCGAAGGAGCAGAAGCTGTTCGACATCGGGCGCGAGCTCGACACGCTACGCATCAAGGCCGAGACCGACAGCGGCGAGCTGCAGCGCCTCCGCGCCGAGACGGTTAGCCAGCGCGAGAAGGTCGGCGAGCTCTCGCGCATCCGTCAGCTCACCGACGAGGAGCTCAATGCGCAGGTGCGCGTGGGTGAGCAGCTCAGGCGCGATCTCGAGTCGCTGAAGGCCGACCACGGCGAGCTGCGCGACAAGCACGACAAGACCTCTGGCGATCTGCAGGCGCGCGATCGCCAGCTGGAGCGCTCGATGGAGGACGTGCAGCGCACCAAGCAGACCCTCGACGAGGTGCGCGCGCGGCTCGGCGAGCTCGAGCGCACCAAGGATCAGGGCTGGCGCGAGCTCAACAACCGGGCGGGCGAGCTCGACGGACTGCGGGCCGTCATCTCCGAGCAGGAGCGCCTGCTCGAGGAGCGGCGCGTCGGGCTCATCGCGCTCGAGGCCTCCACGCACGATCTGCGGCAGGAGAAGGAGCGCCTGCTTCGCGAGGTCGTGGTCTCGCGCAACGAGCGCGACGAGGCCAAGGGCATGCTCGCCTCGCTGCGCACGCAGCTCGAGGGACTCGACGAGGAGCACCGCCGGCTGCAGCGCAGCGTCACGGAGAACACCGGCGGCTCGGCCGACGAGTCCCTCAAGCTCGCCACGGATCTGCGCGCAGCGCGGGTCGCGCAAAAGACGCTCGAGGCAGAGCGCGACCGCCTGACCGAGCGCGCCGAGCGTGCCGATCAAGCTCGCACTGCCATGGAGCAGAAGCTCGCGAGCCTCGACGTCGAGCGCACGCACGCGCTCGAGGAGCGGCAGCGCGCCATCTCGGCGAAGGAGCGCGCGGAGCAGCAGCTCCTTCGCGCGGAGCTGCAGCGCAAGGCGGCCGAGGAGATGCGCCGTGGCGTCGAGGTCACCGATGTGCGGCTCGTCGCCGAGGTCGCCACTCTGCGAGAAGAGCTCGACGTGGCGCACGCCGCGCTCGCAGCGGAGAAGGCAGCTCGCGAGAAGGCCGAGCCGCACTCGGTCCGATACGAGCAGCCGACGTTCGACATCCCTGGCGGGGATCCGGTCACGGCCCCCATCTCGCTCGAGGAGATCGACGGGCAGCCGAACGACGCGCGCGTGCAGGAGCTCGAGGAAGAGCTCGCCGAGCTCGGCGCACAGCTCGCGATCGCGCGCGCGGCACAGGGCAGCGCGGGGTCGGCGGAGCTCGTCACGCAGCTGCGATCGCGCGCCGGGGACGCATACAACGCGGTCAACGACGCGCTCTCGCAGCTCCGCACCAACATCCTGCTCGCGCGTCGGCTCGTCGGCGAGCTCGGCAACGAGAGCGAGGCGGCGGAGTCGCTGCGCGCGGCCATCGCAGCGTCCATCGACAACACCGAAGACGCCAAGGGTGTGCTGCGCTCGCTCCGCGAAGTCGCGGAAGCGTAGATGGGTCCTCGTGTGGCCATCACCAGCGCCTTCATCAGGGGAGGACGCTCCCATCCTCCCTCGTCGAGAAAGGCTCGTCGAGCCTCGCACCACCGCGCGTGCCGCGCGCGCTCCACGAAGTCGTAGAAGCAGAAGTCGTAGAAAGGTCCCCGTATGGCCATCGCCAGCGCGTCGGAAGTCGAAGATCTGATCAAGGCCCGCTACCCGCTGGTCTATCTCGTGTCGTCGGAAGAGGAGCGCGTCGAGAAGGCCCTTCGCGATCTCGCGCTCCGACGTGAACGTAAGCTCGCGGCGTGGTCCATCACGCGTGGCTTCGTGCACCTGCACGGCGAACACCGCGGCGGTGACGTGAAGGACCCGCTGAAGGCGCTCGATCACATCATGGGTGCCGAGGGCAAGGGCCTCTACATCCTGCGCGACTTCCACGCGTTCCTCGACAATGCGCAGGTCGTGCGCAAGCTCCGCGACCTCGCGCACGACCTCAAGAAGTCACCGCACTCGAAGAGCGTGCTGTTTCTCTCACCGGTGCTGAAGATTCCCCCCGAGCTCGAGAAAGAGATCACGGTCCTCGACTGGGATCTGCCGGATCGCGCCGAGCTCGACGGCATCGTCTCGCGTATGCTCACCGAGCTGCCCGCGGGCGTGGACCCGGGCCTCGCGGCGAACCCGCAGGGTCGCGAGCGAATCGTCGAGGCGGCGCTCGGGCTCACCTACGGCGAGGTCGAGAAGGTGCTCGCGAAGTCCATCGTCCGCTGCAAGACGTTCGACATCGCGACGATCCTCGAGGAGAAGAAGCACATCATCCGCAAGAGCGGGATCCTCGAGTATTACGAGACCAAGGAGAACCTCGACGAGATCGGCGGACTCGAGACGCTGAAGGACTGGCTGCAGAAGCGCCGCGGCGCGTTCACGCAGAAGGCGCGCGACTTCGGCCTGCCGTTGCCCAAGGGCATCTTGCTCATCGGCGTGCCAGGCTGCGGCAAGTCGCTCACGGCAAAGGCGGTCGGCGCGGCGTGGCAGATGCCGCTGCTCCGGCTCGACGTCGGCAAGATCATGGGTGGCCTCGTCGGTGCGTCCGAGGAGAACATCCGCAAGGCCCTCAAGACGGCCGAGGCCATCGCGCCGGCCGTGCTGTGGCTCGACGAGATCGAAAAGGGCTTCTCGGGGACGGGCAGCTCGAACATGTCCGACGGAGGCACCACGTCGCGCGTGTTCGGCACGTTCATCACCTGGATGCAGGAGAAGACCGCACCGGTGTTCGTCATCGCGACGGCCAACGATGTGCGCGCGCTGCCGCCCGAGCTTTTGCGCAAGGGCCGCTTCGACGAGATCTTCTTCGTCGATCTCCCGACCCGAGAGGAGCGTCGCTCGATCCTCGACATTCACCTCAAGAAGAAGAAGCGCGACCCGGCGATTCTCGACACGCCGAAGGTCGTCGATGCGATGCCCGAGTTCTCGGGGGCGGAGATCGAGCAGGCGGTCATCTCCGCGCTCTACGATGCCTTCGACGCGGAGCACGAGCTCACGGCCGAGGGGCTGCTGCAGGCCGCGCGCGAGATCGTGCCGCTCGCCGTCACCATGAAGGAAGGCATCGACACGATGCGCGAGTGGGCAAAGACCCGCGCGCGCGCCGCGTCCATCAACACCGAGGGCCCCAAGGCGAAGGTCGACCGCTTCGCCGCTCCCGCACAGAAGCCTCCCGGCAAGATCGAGGTGTAGCGATGTCGCATTTCACGAAGGTTCAAACGCAGATCAACGACCTCGTCTGCCTCGAGAAGGCGCTCGATCAGCTCGGCTGGAAGTTCAAGCACGACGCGGCAGGCGTGACGGTGCGCGGCTGGAAGGGCGCGACGATGCAGGCGGAGATGTCCATCGACATGGGCAAGTACGACGTCGCCGTCGTGAAGGCCGAGAACGGCAGCTACGAGCTCGTGGCGGACTGGTGGGGCATCGAGACCACCCGCGGTATCACCGAGGCCGAGGTGGCCAAGGAGATCAACGCGAAGTACGCTTACCAGAGGGTCGTCGCTGCCGTGGAGGACGCTGGCTACAGCATCGACGAGAACGCTGTGCAGAAGGACGGCACCGTGAAGCTCTCCGTCTCGAAGTGGGGGTAACTCATGTCCGCGAAGAAAAAAGAGCTCGAGATCAGCATCGGCCCCGACGGCAACGTCTCGGTGCGCGTGAAGTGCGGCGACGGCACCACCTGCGTCGACGACACCAAGTTCCTCGAGGAGGCGCTCGGCGGCGGTGTCGTCGCGCGCGACCTGCTCCCCGAGTACTACGAGAACAACGTCGGCACGGGCAACACGCAGAAGACCAACGGCTAGCCGGCGTAGTCGCACGACGGCCAACGCAACATTTCGCAAGCGTTGGCCGATAACGAGATCCGGGCTATCCTGATCGAGGCAGTACGAGGTGCGCGACATGTCCTCCGACGACGACAAGTCACCAGAATCTCTCGCGCTCTCGGCGCAGCAGCGCCACGAGCTGGAGCTCGCGGAGCACCGCCGCCTCGAGGAGATGGCGCGCGACGTGGCCCGTCGCTACGACCCGGCGCGGATGTCGAAGGTCGACGCCTCGGCCGCGGGTCGTGCGGAGAAGCTCGACGACGCGACTCGGCGCTCGATGGAATCGCGTCTCGGGGCTCGTTTCAACGACGTGCGTATCATCCGTGGCGCGTTCGCCGATCGCGTCACCAAGCGTCACCGAGCGGACGCCGTCACCATCGGCTCGACGGGGCTCATCTTGCTCCGCGACACGCCGCGCACCAACATGCGCACGGCCGAGGGCAAGGCCCTGCTCGCCCACGAGCTGACGCACGTCCGGCAGGCGCAGCGCGGCATGCACTTTGCCAAGGAGCAGGGCTCCGACACCGCGGCGCACGAGCAGGAAGCGCATCGCATGGAGAGCGACGTGCTGCGCGCGGAGAAGCATGGTCACGAGACCGGCGGTCCCGACCTCGAGGCGATGCGCGACAAGGCGGTGCATCGTGTGCTCGAGCTCCTCGAAGAGGCGCAGCGGGTCGAGCGTGACCGCCGCGGCATCGACGAGCCCTGATGTCGCAGGCCATCGCGCCCGGGGCGATCGTCGAGACGCGTGAGCAGGTGAAGCTGCTGCTCGGCGAGGGGGGGCTGCATGGCCGCACGCTCGCGGGCTTCGACTACGTCGGCCTGCGCATCGATCGCGCCCGGCTCGACGACACGAAGTTCGAGCGCATGACGCTGTCGAATGCTTTCTTCAGCGAGGCCGACCTCGGTCGCACGCGCTTTTACCGGGTCGATCTCCGCAATGCGCGCTTCGACTCCACCGTCTTCGTCGATGCGATGTTCGACGAGGTCGACCTCACCGAGGCGATCCTCGGCGGCCTGCACGCCGAGCGCGTGCTCTTCAACCGCGGCATGCTCGCAAACGCCGTGCTCTCCGGCGCGCGGCTCGTCGACGTGAGCTTCACCGAGGTGAACCTGTACGGCGCGAAGCTCGACGGCGCCACGCTCGTGCGCTGCACGTTCTCCGATCCACGCCCCCACATCGGCGTGGAGCTCACGCGCGCGAACCTGAAGGGCGCCGTGCTCATCGACTGCGATCTGCGCGGTGCCAACCTCTGCCGTGCCGACCTCGGCTCGGCGCTCTTCATCCGCTGCAACCTCGATGGCGCGCAGCTCACCGGCGCGGAGGCCACGGGCACGCGCCTCGTCGCGTGCAGCGTAAGCGGCGCCGACCTGCCCGACCTGCTCCGGGCCCAGCGCGCCGAATCTCCGGAAGGCACTCGACCATGACCGACCCTCAACAGATCCGCCGCGCGCTCGGCGACATCCGCCGCGCGCTCGACAGCCATCCGCGCGAGAGCCTCGCGGAGATCCTCGCCATCGTGTTCAAGGAGTACGTCGTCGAGAGCAGCGCACCCATCGCATCGGGCGGCCAGATCCTCGATGCACGCTCCGATCTCGAAGGCCTCTCGTTCCCCGAGCTGGTCGTGTGGCTGCAGACCCACCTCGATCTGCCGGAGCTCGCGCTCCTCGAGGTGAGCGGCGCCAACGTCAACGTGCGCGTGAACGGGCAGCCCGTGCGCCTCGAGGTGCGCGCGCCCGTGCCGGCTCCTGCGCCCGTCGCGTCGCCGCCGCAGTTCGCGAACACGACGACGATCGTCCGCAACGTCGCGCCGCAGCCTGCTGCGCTCGTTGCCGCTGTCCCCACGCCTGCGCTCGCCGCTGCGCCTGCTGCCGCTCCGGCGAAGGAAGAGCCCAGCACGTCGGACACCGGCACGCGCTTCTCGTTGCTCGAGGTCGACTGATCATGAGCGCCGTCGCGCGTCGCTACTTCGTGCGTGGCCGCGAGGCACGCATGCGTGGGGACGTGCCGGCCGCCCGCGAAGCGTTCGGCGCCGCCGTCGAGCTGGTCCCCTCGTTCGTCGAGGCGCGCATCGGCCTCGGGCTCGCCACGTTGCGCGACGATCCTGCACGTGCCATCGCGACGCTGCGCGGTGGGCTCGGTCACGGTCCACGCGGTCGTCGTCGACGGTTCCTGCTCGAGGCGCTCGGCGAGGCGCAGATTCTAGGCGGCGACTTCATCGGTGCGGACGCGTCCCTGTCCGAGGCGGCCACGCTGCCCGGCGCGGGTGCAGACCTGTGGCTGCGCATCGCTCGCCTGCGCGCGCGCACGCACCGCTTTGCTGACGCGTTCGCAGCCTTCGCCGAGGCCGCGTCGCTTCGTCGAGCCTAGCGGCGCTGGCGTGGCGAGGCTACGTCTCGGAGACGCGGACGAGGATGACGGTGGTGTTGTCGACGCCGCCATTGGACAGCGCGGCGCGCACCATCGTGTCGCAGCACTCGTCGAGCGAGCCGCTGGCGCCGTCGAGGAGCATCTCCTTCAGCATCCAGTCGTCGACCATGTCGGTGAGGCCGTCGCAGCAGAGCAAGAAGATGTCGCCCGGCTCGAGCGAGAGCTTGCGGTGATCC
>JBDTCO010000093.1:0-40272 GCA_039923495.1 Polyangia bacterium | reverse complement strand
GGTTCTGGGGTTGGGCCTGACGATGACGATGACGATGATCGCGACGCTGTCTGCGTGCGGTCGCGCCGAGGAGGTCGCGGCTGCGGCCGAGCGCGTTCCCCAGGTCGCAGCGTGTGCGCTCGGACAGATGGACACCGTGCAGCGCTGCGGCGGCCAGGCGCAGAGCTGCCACGTCTGCGGACGCGTCTCATCGACGACGACGGGCGCAGACGCCGTGTGTCTGCAGCCGTGCACGCTCGGTGCGGGCGAGTGCCCCGGCTCCCAGCGCTGCGAGCCCATCGGCACCCTCATCGATGCAGGCGGCTACGCGCGCATCGGCGACTGTCCATCGGGGTACTGCGTTCCTTGACGACGTGAGGCGCGGTGATCGCCGTGGCTGCCAGTGGGCCTATACTCGGCCTCGATGGAGGCCGGCGATCTGTGGAAGGCGCTCTCGGCGCTGACGCGTGCCGGTCGCTCGGGCGTGCTCCTCACGGTGGTGCGGACTGGCGGCTCGACGCCGCGCAAGAGCGCCGCGAAGATGCTCGTCACCTCCGACGGCACGCACGGTACGATCGGCGGTGGACGTGTCGAGCACGAAGCGATCGCCGCCGCGCGCGGTCTGCTCGCCGAGGGCTACGCTGCACGGCCTGCGCTCCGCCGCTGGCACCTCACCCACGACCTCGCCATGTGCTGCGGCGGCGAGATGGAGATCTTCATGGAGCCGCTCCTCGCCACGCCACGTCTCTTCGTCTGTGGAGGCGGACACGTTGCACACGCGCTCGTCCCGATCGCGACTCGCATCGGCTTTCGCTGCACCGTCGTTGAAGATCTGGCCGAGCAGACCGGCGCCGCGCGCTTCCCCGAGGCGGCGAGCTTCGTCGACGACTTCGACACGTCGCGCTGGTCCGAGCTCGCCGCCGACGACTACGTGGTGGTCGTGACGCGCGATCACGCGATGGATCAACGCCTCATGGAGTCGCTCCTGCCGCGCGACCTCGCGTACCTCGGCCTCATCGGCTCGAAGCGCAAGATCGCCATGTTCAAGGAGAGGCTGTCGCTGCGGGGGATCGACGAGGCGCGGTGGGAAAACGTTCACGCGCCCATCGGAGTGGACATCGGGGCAGACACACCCGAGGAGATCGCGGTCGCCATCGCCGCCGAGCTCGTTGAGGTCAGAGCCAGGCGGCGGAATCCGTAGACGACAGCGGGCGGAGAGAGCGCTAGCTCACTTGCCGGGCGGTTTGACGGCGGCGCGGCGGTTCTTCTGCCAGCAAGCCTCGTCGTGCTCCTGGCAGATCGGGTTCTCCTTGCCGTAGCTGACCGTCTTGAGCTGGTCGGCCGTGGCGCCGAGCTTCTCGAGGTAGCGCGCGACGCTCTGCGCGCGGCGATCGCCGAGGGCCACGTTGTACTCCTCGGTGCCACGCTCGTCGGCGTTGCCCTCGATCGTGAACTTGATGCCCTTGGCGGCGCGGAGGCAGCGCGCCGCGCGCTCGAGGAGCGGACGGTCCTGCTCGGCGATCTCGGACGAGTCGAGCGAGAAGTGCACACGCTGCATGCCGCACGCATCGAGGTGCTCGTTGATGTCGACGCAGACCTGGTTGAGGCAGAGGCGGCCATCACCGCAGTCGGTGTCGGTCGTGCAGCTGTTCTTCGTGCTCGGCGTGGCCGTGGTGCCGCCCGCGGCCGGGCTGGCGGCTGCCGTCTCCGGCATCGCGTTGTTCTTCTGCTTGTGCGCGCAGCCTCCGAGGAGGAGTCCGAGGCCGAGGGCGACGACGCCACCCAGGCTCGCTACGTAGTGGATGGGCCGTGCACTGCGGTCTGCGATGGTCATGAAGCTCCTCCTGCGTGGATGGGCTGAAAGTCGAAACGGGAACACCCTACAGCGGTAGAGCCTTCCCCGCGATCAACAATTTGCAGCTCACCTGGGATGCGCGAAGCCCGCGAAACGTCTCGGTAACTCGTCGGGCGGCTGCCGCGATCATCAGCCGCGCGCGGCGATGCGTCGCGCGTGAGTGGACGCATCCGCGAGGACGCGCGCGCGCTCGAGACCGGTCGTCGCCGTGAGCACGCCACCGTCGACGAGCTGACGTCCATCGACGAACACATGGCGGACGTCGCGGCTCTGCGCGGCGTACACGACGGCCGAGATCGGATCGGGGCTCGGAACGATGTGCGGGCTGACGAGATCCACCACGATGACGTCGGCGCGCTTGCCCACCTCGATGGAGCCGACCTCGTGGGCGCGACCGATCGCGCGTGCGCCGCCCATCGTCGCCAGCTCGAGCGCCTGCGCGGCCGGCAGCGCGTGCGTGCCCGCGCGGTGCTTGTGCAGGAGCGCCGCGAGCCGCAGCTCGAGGAAGCCGTCGAGGTTGTTGTTGCATGGCGCACCATCGGCACCGAGCGCGACGTTCACGCCGTCGGCCAGCATCTCAGGGATCGGCGCGATGCCCGAGCCGAGCTTGAGGTTGGAAGATGGGCAGTGCACCACGTGCGCACCGGTGCGGGCGAGCAGCGTCCGCTCGGCCGCTGTCGGGTGAACGCAGTGCGCCAGCGCCGAGCGCTCCCCGACGAGCCCCAGCGAGTCGAAGTACGAGATGTTGTCCTGCCCGCGCAGCTCGCGCACCAGCTCGCACTCCGCGAGCTGCTCGGATGCATGCGTGTGCAGCCGCGCGCCCTGCGCCACGCGCGCAGCGACCTCGCGCAGCAGCGCCTCGGTGCACGACAGCACGAAGCGCGGTGCGTACGCGTAGCGCAGGCGATCGTCCGCCCCTCCGCTCCAGCGCGCGGCGAGCGCGTCCGACTCGGTCAGCGACGAGGCCGTGGTCTCGAGCAGGCGAGCAGGCACGCCTTCGCCGGTGTCCATCATCGCCTTGCCGAACGTCGCGCGCAGACCGCTGCGACCGAGCTCGTCGGCGAGCGCATCCGTCTCGTGCACGGTGCCCATGTCGAGGATGCTCGTCGTGCCCGACAGCAGGAGCTCCGTGATCCCGAGCCGCGCGGAGGCGCGCATCGAGGCCTCATCGAGCGAGGCCTCGTACGGCCACACGCGCTCCTTGAGCCAGGCGAGCAGCGGGAGATCGTCGGCCGAGCCGCGGTACAGGGTCTGACACAGGTGCGTGTGGGCCTGCACGAAGCCGGGCATCACGACGCAGCCGGTGACGTCGATGACCCTGGCCTCGGGCGGTGCGGTGACCACGCCGAGCTGTGCGATGCGGCCGTCCTGGACGAGCAGATCGCCGTGGATGACGCGCCGTTCGGCGTCGACGGTGAGGAGCGTCCCACCGCGCAGGACGAACGAGCTCACTCGAGGTCCTCCGGCAGAAATGCCATCGGGAGCAGCGTCGAGAGCATCGTGTCGCGGCGCTTGCCATCGCCGTTCACGAGCGCGATCTGGACGTCGCGGTCGCGCGGCGCGAACTCTGCGAGCGTCTGTCGGCACACGCCGCACGGGGCCGCGGGCGGATCGGACGCCGTGACGACCGCGCAGGCGAGGATGCGCCGCGCCCCGTCGAGGATCGCGGCCGATACCGCGTTGCGCTCGGCGCAGATGGAGAGCCCGTACGACGCGTTCTCGACGTTGGCGCCCTGGTAGATCTTGCCGTTGTCGGCGAGCACCGCGGAGCCCACGTGGTAGCGCGAGTACGGCGCGTAGGCCTTCTCGCGGATCTGGTGCGCCGCTGCAATGAGCGTCGCCATCGGATCCGCGGCCGTCTTCTGCGGCGCGGCCTGCTTCGTCTTCTTCGTGCTCATGCGTCCTTCACGATCGCGTCGAGCAGCGCCATGAACTGCGCGCTCACGGCGTTCGCCGTCTCCGTGACCTCCGAGTGCGAGAGCGCCTCCCCCGTGACGCCGGCGGCGAGGTTGGTGACGCACGACAGGCCGAGCACCTCCTTGCCCATGTGACGCGCGACGATCACCTCGGGGACCGTGGACATGCCGACGAGGTCGGCGCCCAGCCCGCGGATCATGCGCACCTCGGCGGGCGTCTCGTACTGAGGACCGGGCAGCGCGGCGTAGATGCCCTCGCGCAACTTCATGCCGACCTTCGCGCCCGCCGCCAGCGCGATCTTGCGGAGGCGTGGGCTGTACGCGCCGGTCATGTCGGGGAAGCGCGGGCCGATCGCGTCGTCGTTGTGGCCACGCAAGGGCGACCCGCCGAGCAAGTTGAGGTGATCGGAGATGACGACGATCTGCCCCGGCGTCAGCGTCGCATCGATGCCACCCGCGGCGTTCGTCACGATGAGCGCGTCGCAACCGAGCGCGCACAGCACGCGTGCGGGAAACGCCGCGCGCGCCAGATCGTGGCCCTCGTACGTGTGCACCCGGCCCTGCAGCGCGACGACGGGCACGTCGCCGGACATGCCGTACACGAGGCGACCGGCGTGGCCCACGACCGTCGAGGTCGGGATACCGGGGATGCGATCGTACGCGACGGCGGTGCTGTTCGTGAGGCGATCGGCCCACGCGCCGAGGCCCGAGCCGAGGATCACGCCGAGGCGTGGCTTCATGTGCGGGATCGCGCCGCGGATCGCCGCGACGGCTGCTTGGAGCTCGTTCACCATGGTTATCGAATGACCTCGAGCACGAGCGGGCGCGGTGCCGGCGCGCTGGATGAGACGGTCCACGCCGCGGCGAGGCGGCGCTGCACGTCGGTGGTGATGTCCTGCACGCTGTGACCGACGCGCGCGGCGTGGGAGTCGCTGACGCGCGAGTAGCGGCACAGCGGCTCGCCCTTCTCGACGCGTTCGCCACGCTTCTTCGTGACGTGGATCCACTGCGCCGGATCGATGGGGTCTTCCTTCTTCAGGCGACCGCCACCGAGCGCGATGCACGCGAGCCCGACGGCCTCCGCGTCGATCTCCGACACGAAGCCCGCCTCGGGTGAGCGCACGTCGTAGCTCTCGGAGGCGCGCAGGAGGTGCACAGCGCTCGGCAGCGCGCCGCCCTGGAGCTGCACGCAGCGTGAGAAGCGCTCGAGCGCGGTGCCATCCTTGAGCGTCGCGGCGATCTTCGCGCGCGCTTCGTCGTCACTCTTGGCGACGCCACCGAGCTGCAGCATCTCGCCCCCGAGCGTGAGCGTCAGCTCGACGAGATCGGGCTCGCCGTGACCCGCGAGGACCGCGAGCGACTCCTCGACCTCGACCCAGTTGCCGACCCAGCGACCGAGCGGCTGGTCCATGTCGGTGAGGATCGCGGAGACGCGCTTTTTGGCGCGACGACCGATGTCGATCATCGTCTCGGCGAGGTGGCGTGCCTGCTCTCTCGTCTTCATGAACGCGCCGCGGCCGACCTTGATGTCGAGCACGAGCCCATCGATGCCCTCGGCGAGCTTCTTCGACATGATCGACGCGGAGATGAGCGGGATGGACTCGACGGTGCCGGTGACGTCGCGCAGCGCGTACAGGCGCTTGTCGGCGGGGGCGAGGCGCTCGGTCTGTCCGATGAGCGACATCCCGCAGTCGCCGAGCACGCGCGCGAACTCGCCTTCGTCGAGGTTGATGCGAAAGCCGGGGATCGCCTCGAGCTTGTCGAGCGTGCCGCCGGTGTGGCCGAGCCCGCGACCCGAGATCATCGGGACGTACAGCCCGCACGCAGCGACGGCAGGCGCGAGGTGGATGGAGATCTTGTCGCCGACGCCGCCGGTCGAGTGCTTGTCGACCTTGGCCGCGGGCAACGAGGAGAAGTCGAGCACATCACCCGAGTGCAGCATCGCATCCGTCAGCGCGGCGAGCTCGGCGCCGTCGAGCCCACGGCAGAAGATCGCCATGAGCAGCGCGGCGGCCTGGTAGTCCGGAATTCGGTCCGCGGTGTAGTCACTGACGAAGGCACGGATCTCGTCGGGCGAGAGCGTGTGACCGTCGCGCTTCTTGCGGATGGTCTCGACGATCAAGCGCGTGCCGAGAGTGACGACAGGATGCTCTGGCCGCGCGGCCATGGCGCAAGGCCGAAGCCATCGGCGATCGTCTGACCGATGTCGTAGAAGCCGAGCCGCGTGCCGAGATCGCGGCCCGCCGCAGCGGTCGCGCTGCCTGTCTTGCCGGAGTCGATCGCGAGGATCGGCACGTACTCGCGCGTGTGATCGGTGCCGCGGTACGTCGGATCGTTGCCATGATCTGCGGTGATCAGCATGAGGTCGTTCGGCCCGAGCTTGGCGACGAGCTTCGGCAGGTACTCGTCGAACTCCTGCAGCGCCTTGTAGTAGCCCTCGGGATCACGGCGGTGCCCGTAGAGCATGTCGAAGTCGACGAGGTTGAGGAACACGAGGCCCTTGGGCGTGCGGTCCATCACGGCGAGCGTCTGCTCGAGCCCATCGCGGTTGCCCTCCGAGTGGACGTTCTCGGTGACGCCCTGGCCCGCGAAGATGTCCCAGATCTTGCCGACGCCGACGACGGGCAGGCCCGCCTTGGTGATGGCGTCGAGCACCGTGGGCGCGGCCGGCGGCATCGAGAAGTCGCGACGGTTGTACGTGCGCTTCCAGTGACCGGACGTGCCGACGAACGGACGCGCGATGACGCGCGCGATGGGGAGGTCATCGCAGTAGCGGCGCGCGATCTCGCAGATGCGATAGAGCTCGTCGAGCGGCACGACGTCCTCGTGCGCGGCTACCTGGAACACGCTGTCGCCGGACGTGTAGACGATGATGGAGCCCGTGCGCACGTGCTCATCGCCCAGTTCGTCGAGGATCGTGGTGCCCGATGCGGGCACGTTGCCGAGGATGCCGCGGCCGATCTCCTTCGAGAACGCCTCCATCATCGGCAAAGGGAAGCCTCCGGGGAACGTCGGGAAGGCCTTGTCGACCTGCAGGCCCGCCATCTCCCAGTGACCCGTCGTGGTGTCCTTGCCGGCGGACGCTTCACGCATCTTGCCGAACGCGCCCTTCGGCGCAGCGACGGGCGGCACGCCGAGGATCGTCGTGAGGTGCCCGAGGCCGTACGCCATGAGGTTGGGCAGCGTCATGCCGCCGACCTTGATGGACATGTTGCCGAGCGTGTTCGCGCCCTCGTCGCCGTACTTCTTGGCGTCGGGCAGCTCGCCGCAGCCGCAGCTGTCGAGCACGACGAGGAGGACTCGGTCGATCTTTACGGCCATGACTAGTATCCCTTCGCCTGCGTCTTGGCGTCGGCGGCGCCGATGATCGACACCGACGCCGAGGCGCCGATCCGGTTCGCGCCAGCCTGCTTCATCTTCTCGGCGTCCTCTTTGGTGCGGACGCCGCCGGAGGCCTTGACGCCCATCTCGTCGCCGACGAGGCGGCGCATCAGCGCGATATCCTCGACGGTGGCGCCGCCCGGACCGAAGCCCGTCGACGTCTTCACGAAGGCCGCGCCCGCGATCTTCGAGAGCGTGATGCCGATGATCTTCTCTTCCTGGTTGAGCGAGCCCGTCTCGAGGATGACCTTCACCTTCGCCGGCCGCGACGCCTGCACGACCTTGCGGATGTCGTCCTCGACGAGCTGGTAGTCGCGGCTCTTGAGCGCGCCGAGGTTGATCACCATGTCGATCTCGGAGGCGCCCTGGCGCACCGCCTCGCGCGCCTCGAAGGCCTTCGCCGTCGGCGACATCGCCCCGAGCGGGAAGCCGACGACCGCGCACACCATGACGCCGGAGCCATCGAGGAACGCGCGCGCCTTGCCGACGTTCGTGGAGTTCACGCATACCGACGCGAAGCAGAACTTGCGCGCCTCCTCGCAGAGCTTCTTCACGTCGGCCGCGGTGGCGTCGGCCTTGAGCAGCGTGTGATCGATCATACCGGCCATGCGGACGTCGACCTTGCCGACGTCGACGCCCGCGCCGACGCGGCACGCGCCCTCGCTGGCGATGGCGCGCACGCTCCACGGCCTGCGAGACGCGCACATGCCGCAGCCGTTGCAGTTCTCGGCGGTCGGCTCGTCGTTGCACTCGACCTCGCGAAGAGGCCGGTTCGCGGACTCGCCGACCCCTTCCTTGGCGATGACGGGGAGAGAGGTGCCCTGCATGCGGGCACGCACACGGCTGGCGATCAGGTCGGCGAGCGCGTCGAGGTCTTCGGACATATCGGCGGAGAGAGTAGGGGGGCCCTCCGACGGGGTCAAGGATGCGTCAGTCGCACTTGTTGGGCATCTTCGCGCCGCACGTCTGGTCGCTGTCGCACGTGCCGCAGGTGAGCAGCATCGAGCACCCGTCGGAGAGCGTGCCACAGTCTGCCTTCAGCTTCTGGCACGTCGCGGGCATGCAGGGCGGCCCCATGTTGCAGACGTTCGGCATGTGCGCGCCGCAAACCTGGCCGTTCGGGCACGTGCCACAGTTGATGCTACTGCCGCAGCCGTCGACGAGCGTCCCGCACGCGCCCTGCGAGCACGATGCGGGCTGACACGAGGCGCGCAGGTCCGCAGGGGGCGACATCGATGCATCGGCCTTCCGGCCCGCGTCCACCTCGGTCCCGAGATCGGCGGCACCACCGCAGGCGCCAGCGATGCACGAGAGGCCCGGCGGACAGCTGCCGTCGACGCCGCATGCGAACTTCCCGTCGAGCCCGGGGGCGTAGCAACCGGCCAGCATCAGGACCACGAACCATTTCAGACGTGCCATGCGAGGTTTCCTTCTGCGGATGAAGACCGAGGAGAGGATTCTCTCATGCCGGTCGGGGATGCAGTCAGCCGCACATGTTCGGCTTTTTCTCGCCGCAGCTCTTGCCGTTGGGGCACACGCCGCAGTCGAGCACCTTGCCGCAACCATCGGAGACCGATCCACAGTGCGCCTTCAATGCCTGGCACGTGGTGGGCACACAAGGCGGATCGGCGTTGCACACATTCGGCGAGACTCCGCCGCACACCTGGCCGCTCGGGCAGTCGCCGCATATGAGCGTCCCGCCGCAGCCATCGGACTCGTTTCCGCATGCCCCCTGCGCGCACGATGCGGGCTGACACGATGAGCTCGCGTCGGTCTTCGCGATGGCCGCGTCGGCCACAGGGAGCTGTCCGGAATCGGTGGGCCTGGCGGCATCGGCCACCGTGGAGGCGTCGGCCGTAGGACCCGCGTCGTCGCCGCACAGCCCTGCGATGCACGAGAGGCCCGGCGGGCACGTGCCATCCGAGGCGCATGAGAACTTGCCGTCGAGCCCAGGCGAGAAGCACCCCGCGAGGAGCAGGATCGAACACCACCTCAGAAGTGCCATGAGAGGTCGCCTGCATACCGCGTGCTTCGCGCGAGAACATGGCGACAGATCACGGCCGAGATGATGCTCGCAGCGATCGCGCTGCCGCCGATGACGTACATCGCGATGGCCGCGTTCGTGGAGTTGCGGCCGTCGTCGAAGCGCGAGCGATACGTGGCGTTCCATTGCGTGCCGATAGGAACGCCTTGCAGGGAGTCCGACACGTGCTCCGCGTGAACGGAGAGGCCGACACCGCCGAGCACGAGCGCGGTGCCGAGCGCCGCGGTGGAGGCGACGAGCGTGATCGCGCCGCGTCGATCGAGGCCATGCTCGCGCACCTGGAGCGGCGCCGCGGGCGCCGTCTCCACCACCACGCGCGGAGCCGGCGCGCGGTGAGGTTGCTGCGCCTCGAGCTCGGCGACCATGTTCTCGGCGTCGGTGCGCGCGGGCGATGGCTGCGCTTGCCGAACGAACTCGCGGTAGAAGAACAGCGCGCGCTTGCCGTCACCCAGCTGACGATGCGCCTGCGCCAGATTGAACAGCAGCACGTCCGACGGCTCGATCGCGTACGCAGACTTGAAGTCGGCGATGGCGTCCTCGAACTCGCCCATTTTGTAGTGCGCGATCCCGCGGTCGTAGAGCTGGCGCGCGCTCGGCTGCTCCTGCGCGTGGACGAGCGAGACCTGGAGGCAGAGAGCGAACGCAACTGTGATGCCGAGGATCTTCAACGGTGCTTCCCTGCGTAGTCGAGGACGTAGTCGGCGCCTTGCGCGCGCACGGCGGCCGGCACGAAGAGGGTGGTCGCGCGATGACCGCGATGCGCGACGGGCCTCGCGACCGGTGTCTCGACCAGCGGCACGGCAGCGAAGGGCGCGGTGACCACCACCGGCGCGACGGCCGCGACCACTGGCGCGGCGGCCGCGACCACCGGCGCGGGCGCGCGATGGAACGCGAAGCCCGCGCCGACGAGCAGCAGCGCGACGCCGAGACCGGCGTACAGCATCCTCGCGTCGAGTCGCGACCGGGACGACAGGGGCGAGACATCGAGCGTGATCGGGCCCGAGGCTTCCGCCAGCACGAGGAGCTGCGACTCGGACAAGAAGGTAGGCGTGGGCGGACACGCGGCGAGCAGGCGCGCCACGATCTCGGTCATCGTCGGGCGGTTCTCCGGCGCCTTCGACAGCATCTCGACGAGCAGCGTGTCGAGCTCCGGCAGCAGCGTCGGCACGATGGAGCTCGGCCGCGGCGCCTCCTCGGACATGTGCTTGAACAGCGTCGCGAGCGGCGTGGCGGCCTCGAAGGGACGACGCCCGACGAGCAGCTCGTACGCGACCACGCCGAACGAGTACACGTCGCTGCGGTGATCGATCGAGCCGAGCACGCGCGCCTGCTCGGGCGATGCATAGTCGGGCGTGCCACAGAAGTCGCCGCTCGACTCGCCCTGCTCGCCGCTGAGCAGCTTCGCGATGCCGAAGTCGAGCAGCTTCACGATGGGCTTGCCGCCACGTCCCGGCACGAGGAACACGTTCTCGGGCTTGAGATCGAGGTGCGCGATCTGGTGGGCGTGCGCGGCCTCTAGCGCCTCGGCGACCTGCACGAGGATGTCGACGGTCTCGGCGAGCAGCAGCGGCCCGCGCTCCATGCGATCGAGGAGCGTCTCGCCCTCGAGCTTCTCCATGACGAAGTAGTGCCGCCCATCGGCGAGCTGCCCGAACGCGAAGATGTCGACGATGTTCTGGTGCCGGATCTGGTTGACCGCGCGCGCCTCGCGCAGGAAGCGGCCGATCATGATGTCGCTGTGCGCGAGCGCGGAGCTCAGCACCTTGACCGCTGCCTGCTTGCCGATGAGCGGGTGCGTCGCGTGATACACGGACGCCATCCCGCCGTCGGCGAGGTGGCGCTCGATCACGTAGTCGCCTGCGTGTGTTCCCGGCGGCAGATGACCTGCGTCGTCCTGCGGCTGCGCGACGCCATACAGGCGCGTGCGTCGATTAGGACGGCTGGCAGGACTGTCGCTCGCAGAAAGGTGGGTCGGCTCACTCATTGGAATGCCCAGGGTCGCAGGGGAGGGCAGGTTCGTTCAAGACTGCAAAGTGCGTTCCTCGATCTGAAACGTGATGTCGAGCGCGTTCCTCGGTGACAGTGTGACTTAATGCCGCGAGTGAGGCGTCGGCGCGGTCCGCGCCTGGACGTGCCGCCGCCGAAGGGCAGCTCGATGCCCACCTCCCGGCCGCCGCTCGCGTTACCGAACCGGTACGCTGAAGTCACGCGACCTGACCGAGCGTGAGGTCGTGCGCTTCCACTCCACAACGTCACGAGCATCCTTTGACGATGCTCTGCTAGCATCGCGCGCCGTGGCAAAGCTCTATTTTTATTACTCCGCGATGAACGCCGGGAAGACCACGACGTTGCTCCAGAGCGCCCACAACTACCGAGAGCGTGGGATGCGCACGCTGCTCCTCACACCCAGCATCGACACCCGGGTCGGCACCGGGGTCATCGCTTCACGCATCGGGCTGTCGGCCGAGGCCGCGGGCTTCGCGCGCGAGGACGATCTGTTCGCGCTCGTGCAGCGCGACATCGAGGACAAAGGTGGCCTCCACTGCTTGCTCGTCGACGAGGCTCAGTTCCTCTCGCGCGCGCAGGTGTGGGAGCTGAGCGATGTCGTCGATCGCCTGCGCGTCCCCGTGCTCGCGTATGGCCTCCGCACCGACTTTCGCGGCGAGCTCTTCGAAGGCAGCCAGTACCTCCTCGCGTGGTCCGACGACATCGAGGAGATAAAGACGATCTGCCACAGCGGCAAGAAGGCGACGATGGTCCTGCGCGTCGACGACAAGGGTCGCGCCATCAAGGAGGGCCCGCAGGTCGAGATCGGTGGCAACGAGCGCTACGTCTCGGTCAGTCGTCACGAGTACAAGCGCGTGCTCGCCGGCGAATCGACGCTGCAGCCGCAGCAGACCAGCCTCAAGTTCTGACCCGCGCGCTCGTGTCGGGCGCTCAGTACTCGCCGCCTCCGCCGTGGCCGGGCGCGAGGTTCTCGAAGCGAGTGTACTGGTTGAGGAAGGCGAGGCGCACGGTGCCCGTCGGGCCGTTGCGCTGCTTGCCGATGATGATCTCGGCGATGCCCTTGTCCTCGTCCTTGCACTGGTCCTTCGAGTAGACCTCGTCGCGATAGATGAAGGCGATGACGTCGGCGTCCTGCTCGATGGCGCCGGACTCGCGGAGGTCGGACATCATGGGGCGCTTGTCGGCGCGCGACTCGAGCGAGCGGTTGAGCTGAGAGAGCGCGATGATCGGCACCTTCAGCTCCTTGGCGAGGCCCTTGAGGCCGCGCGAGATCTCGGCGATCTCGCGCTGGCGGTTGTCGTCCTTCGACGCGCGCCCCTGGATGAGCTGCATGTAGTCGATGACGATCATGCCGAGCTGATCGGGCGTCTTGAAGATGTTGGGGTTGGAGCGCCAGCGACGGCCCTTGGCGCGGATCTCGAGCAGCGTCGGCGACCCGGTGTCGTCGATGTAGATCGGCGCCTCCGAGATCTCGCTCGCCGCCTTCGTGATCTGCACCCAGTCACGCGTCTCGAGGAAGCCGCCGCGCAGCTTCTGCGAGTCGACGCGGGCCTGGCTGCAAAGGAGGCGCTCGCACAGCGACTCCTTGCTCATCTCGAGCGAGAACACGAGCGCGGGCACCTTGTGCTCCGTGGACGCGTTCTGCACGGTGTTCATGACGAGCGACGTCTTGCCCATCGATGGACGCGCCGCGATGATGATGAGGTCGCCAGGCTGGAAGCCGGCCGTCATCTCGTCGAGCTTGTGGTAGCTCGTCGGCACGCCGGTGATGGCCTGCTTGCGTTCGTACCGACGCTCGAGCGCGGTGATGGTGGTCTTGAGCACGGGCTTGATGTGCTCGAAGGAGCTCTTGAGCGAGCGCTGCGCGATCTCGAAGATCTCGCGCTGCGCTTCATCGATGAACTCGTCGACCTCGCCGTACTCGCCGTAGCCGCGCGCGGCGATCTCGGTGGCCGACTGCACGAGCCGTCGCGCGGTCGCTTTGCCGCGCACGATGCGTGCGTGATAGCCGATGTTCTCGACGGTGACGACCTTCGACATCAGCTCGGTGAGGTAGTCGGCGCCGCCGAACGCGCGCAGCTTGTCGAACGTCTCGGCCGCGCGCATCTGTTCGGCGACCGTGAGCGCATCGATGGGCTTGCTCGCGCGATCGAGCTCGAGCATCGCCTCGTAGATTGCCCTCAGCGCGGGGTGATAGAGGTCCTCCGGCGTGAGGAACTCGGACACGTCCGAGAACACGCGCGCGTGCACGAGGATGCCGCCGATGACCGACTCCTCGGCCTCCTGGCTGTGCGGAGGTGTGGGCCGGCGACTCGAGAGGCTGGACTGCGGTACGTCGGCGGCTTGCATGGGCGTCAGTGTGACACCACGCAGCTATGCGTGGTAGCCCGACTGCAAGTCAGCGACGGGAAATCAGCGAACGGCGTTGCTGCAACGACCGCCGCCGCACGTGCCGCCATGGCAGTCGGAGCTGGAGCTGCAGGCGCCGCAGTGGCTGTTCGAGCAGGTGCCGACGTTGCAATCGGAGCTGGAGCTGCACGCCCCGCAGTGACCGTTCGAGCAGTTGCCGTTGCCGTGGCAGTCGGAGCTGGAGCTGCAAGCACCGCAGTGGCCGTTCGAGCAGTTGCCGTCGGCACCGCAGTCGGAGCTGGAGCTGCAGGCACCGCAGTGGCCGTTCGAGCAGTTGCCGTGGCCGTGGCAGTCGGAGCTGGAGCTGCAGGCGCCGCACTGGCCGCTCGAGCAGTTGCCATACCCTGCGCAGTCGCTCGACGAGCTGCAGTTGGAGGGACCGGCGTTGGCGCGGCGCTCGGCGTGGAGCCCGACGAAGAGGCCGAGGAAGAGCGCGCAGCAGGCGGCGAAGACGAAGCGTGGGGTCGACATGGCGCGCAGCATAACCGCGATCAAGCGGGATAAGGAAACGTCGCGGTCGGAGTGGTGGGCTGCAGGTCCTGGAACCGGGTCAGGTCGAGCACGAAGTCGCCGTTCGGCTGCTCGAGCAGGATGTCGACGTGGCGCGCGCCGAAGAGGATCTTGCTCGCGTCGTACGTGTGGCGCGCGTGGACCTGCTGCATCGAGGTGTCGTCGATGCCGATGACGCTGACGATGAGCTCGATCTCGTCGCGCACGAGGGACTCCGGCGTGGCACCAAAGAGCGGGCTCTTGTCGTCGATCGCGTGCAGCGCGGTCCACGAGCGCGTGAACGCCTGCGAGCGTTCGCGACGGAGCGCGAGGTCGTACATGCGGTAAAAGACGACGCCTTCCTTCGTCGTCTCGGTGCGCATCATGACGACGCGGAGCTGCGCCTCGACGATCTGGTTACCGCGCGCGTTGCCGAGCCGGAACGTGAGCGTGGGCACGTCGTCCATCGGGTGGATCGCGACCTCCCTGGTGAAGACGATGCGCGCGTTCGAGACGGAGAACTTCGCGAACATGAGGCCGGTGACGAGCGCGGTGACGAGGAGGCTCACCATCGCCTCGGTCACCATCACGCAGTTGGCTCCCGTCGTCGAAGGGTGCATGTCGCCGTAGCCGATGGTCGCCATCGTCTGCACGGAGAAGAAGAAGGCGTCCGCGTACGAGCCCGGCCGCGCGTGCTCGATGCCGCCGATGAGGTCGTAGATCGCGGCGAACACGAGGTTGATCGATAGAAAGACCACGACCATCGCCGAGAGCGCCTGCCCCCAGGAGACGCGCAGGAAGCGGTGGTAGAGGTCGCCGAGGCGCTGCTTCGGCGCGCCGAGCACCTTGATGTTGAACGGGGTGACGGTGCCGCGCCTGCTCACGAACGGTTTTGTCGAGTCGGTGTTGCTCACGGGGCGCGCAGCCTACCGGAACGGCCCTTTCCGATCACGCTCGCCGCGCGTAAAACGACGGCCATGTTCTCCGACTCATCTCCGTCGTCGCAAGGGGTCCGCGGCGTCTACTGCAACCGGACGCTCAACCTGCGGGCCATCAAGGCGATCGGCTACGACATGGACTACACGCTCGTGCACTATCACGAGGAAGCGTGGGAGCGGCGGGCGTTCGAGCACGTGCGCGCACGCTTCGCGCAGGACGGCTGGCCCGTCGAGGGGCTCGTGTTCGATGCGCACGCGATAAACCGCGGGCTCATCCTCGACATCGAGCTCGGCAACGTGGTCAAGGCGAACCGCTTCGGCTTCGTCAAGCGCGCGGCGCACGGCTCGAAGCTCCTGTCGTTCGACGAGCTGCGCCACACGTACCAGCGCACCATCGTCGATCTCGCCGAGCCGCGCTGGATGTTCCTCAACACGCTCTTCTCGCTGTCGGAGGGCTCGGCGTACTCGCAGCTCGTCGACCTGCTCGACCAGGGCAAGCTCCCCGGCCCGATGGGCTACACCGAGCTCTACGGCAAGGTGAAGGACAAGCTCGATCGCACGCACCTCGAGGGGCAGCTCAAGGCCGAGGTGGTCGCGGATCCCACGCGCTTCGTCGCGCTCGATCCGGAGACGCCGCTCGCGCTGCTCGATCAGAAGCACGCGGGCAAGAAGCTCCTGCTCATCACGAACTCGGAGTGGGATTACACGAACGCGATGATGAAGTATGCGTTCGACGCCTACCTCCCCGACGGCATGACGTTCCGCGAGCTCTTCGACTACGTCATCGTCGGCGCGGGCAAGCCGAGCTTCTTCACGCACAACGCCCCGTTCTTCGAGGTGGTGACGGACGACGGCCTCCTCCGGCCACTCGTCGGGCAGCTGCAAGTGGGCGGCGCGTACCTCGGTGGCTCGGCGCCGCGCCTCGAGAAGGCGCTCGGCCTGTCGGGCGACGAGATCCTCTACGTCGGCGACCACCTCTTCGGCGACGTGCACGTGACCAAGCGCGTGCTGCGCTGGCGCACCGCGCTCATCCTGCGAGAGCTCGAGAACGAGGTCGCCGTGATCGAGGGCGCGCGTGCGGCCGAGCAGGAGCTCGCCGTGAAGATGAAGGAGAAGGAGCGGCTCGAGGCCGAGGCCGATCAGGTGCGGCTCGCGTTGCAGCGTCGTCGGCACAGCTACGGCCCCGCGAGCGAGCAGAGCACCCAGCAGCTCGAGCAGCGCGCCGATGAGCTCCGCAAGCTGCTCGCCGCGATGGACCACGAGCTGGCGCCGCTCGCGAAGGCGGCGGCGGAGCTGTCGAACGCGACGTGGGGCCTCCTCACGCGCGCGGGCAACGACAAGTCGAACCTGGCGCGGCAGATCGAGCGCTACGCCGACATCTACACGTCGCGCGTCTCCAACTTCCTCGCTGCGACGCCGTTCGTGTACCTGCGCTCGCCGCGCGGGAGTCTGCCGCACGATCCCTGATCGGCCGGGCAGCGGCGCCGCCAGCCAGATGGCGAGGCGGGTCGCCGGGGTCGCCGGGAATCCTCGAGCCCGAGTGCAGAGCTCGTGTCACCGACGGTGCGCGAGGGAAATTGATCGATCGCTTGGGTCGTGGCACATGGCTTGCTCAAGGCGAGGACACCCACGAACAACCCCTCAGGAGATCCCATGTTGCGCTCGCTCACTGCCGCTCTCTCGCTGTCCCTCTGCTTCACCGGCGCGCTCGCTCACGCCGACTCGTTCAAGACGGAGACGCAGAACGGCTCGAAGCGTGCGCTGCGCGTCGGCCCCGCGCCGTACACGGGCAAGGACTTCTCGCACGGCGAGGCGCTCGCGATCTCTCGCCGCGGCGAGGCCGCGATGCGCAGGACGACCAACGTCGCGGTCCGTCTCGACACGATCCGTGTCGTCGACTCGGCGACGATGGACTTCGGCAAGGTTCGCGGCGGCTTCGTGCGCTCGATGGCGGCGATGGCGAAGAGCGGCAAGCCCGCCGATCGCTTCGTGAGCGGCTACGCGCGCCTCATGCGCAGCGACGACAAGGCGGCGCTCGCCAGCGTCCGCTTCGGCGCGAAGGCGCTCAAGACCGACGCCGCCGTGCAGCTCGGCGCCGCGCAGGCCCTTGCCGACTACGCCTCGATGCACGTCACCCCCGAGAAGCAGGGCAAGCTCTACGTCGAGGCCGCGCGTTACTACAACAAGGCCGTCTCGCTCTCCGCAAAGCAGGACCGCCCGCTCGTGAAGGCCGGCCTCAAGGGCACGAAGGAGTACATGAGCTACTACCCGGAGATGCAGAAGCTCATCAAGTAAGCACCTCGCTCCTCAGCACAGCACGCCGGGTCGATCTTCGGATCGGGCCGGCGTTTTTGTTTTGAGAAACATCGGTGTCTCGTCGGCTATTCGGCTTCTCGCCTGCTGCCGAAATAAAAACGGCGCCCTCGTGAGAGGACGCCGTTGGAGTCGAAGCGAACGAGAAGGCTGTTTACAGCGCGCGGTAGAGCATTCCCGTCGTGATCTTGCCCTTCTCCTTGCCGGTCGCGGCGTTGAACTTCACCGTCGAGATGCCGAGGCCGATGCGCGTGGCCGGCTGCGGCGTGACGTAGATCGGACCCATGTGGCCCATGCCGCGGAGCGTGACCGTCGCGAGGTACGAGTTGCCCGACTTCACGACCGAGCCCTTGAACGAGGGCCGCACGGCGCCCGTGTAGAACGGCGCGCTCTTGAGCGCCTGCTTCAGGTCGGCGCGCACCGCGACGGGCATCTTCGGCGTGGCGGCGAGAGCTGCGCCGGCGAAGAGCGGGAGGGCGACGAGCGCGGCAAGGAGCTTGTTCATGGGCGGTCTCCGAAGGGAAAGGAAGTGGATGTCTCCTCTCACAGCAACCCTCGCGCCATGACGCGCGCCGAGTGATGCCGGGCGTTTGCCCACAATCGTCCGCGGCGCCTGCGGTTGCCGTGGTGGCTCGTCTTGTCGTCGCCCGGAACGCGTCCGGGACGTGTTAAAAAGCCGCCCATGGCTACACCCCGAGATCCCTCTCCGCCGACGCCCCCGAACGGCAACGGCGCAGGCCGCAACGGCGGTCCCGAGCGCATCCCCGTGAACATCGCCGAGGAGATGAAGTCCTCGTTCATGGACTATGCGATGAGCGTCATCATCGCGCGCGCGCTCCCGGACGTTCGCGACGGTCTCAAGCCCGTCCATCGCCGCATCCTCTACACGCAGCAGCAGCTGACCAACACGTGGAACCGGCCGTACCTCAAGTCGGCGCGCGTCGTCGGTGACTGCATGGGCAAGTTCCATCCGCACGGCGACGCGTCGATCTACGACGCCCTCGTGCGCATGGCCCAGGATTTCTCGATGCGCTACCCGCTCGCCGATGGTCAGGGCAACTGGGGCTCCATCGACAACGACCCGGCTGCAGCGATGCGTTACACCGAGGTTCGCATGGCGCGGCTCTCGACGGAGCTGCTCGCCGACATCGACAAGGAGACGGTCGACTGGTCGCCGAACTACGACGACAAGGAGCTCGAGCCGAACGTCCTGCCAGCGAGGGTACCCAACCTCCTCGTCAACGGCACGACGGGCATCGCCGTCGGCATGGCGACGAACATCCCGCCGCACAACCTCTCCGAGGTCATCGACGGCGTCATCGCCGTGGCCGAGCAGCCTGCGATCACCATCGACGAGCTGATGAAGATCATCCCGGGCCCCGACTTTCCCACGGCCGGGTTCATCTACGGCCGCCAGGGCATTCGCTCCGCGTACCACACGGGCCGCGGCTCGGTGGTCATGCGCGGCCGTGCCGAGATCGAGGAGCACAAGAACGGGCGCTGCTCGATCGTCATCACCGAGATCCCGTACATGCTCGTCAAGACGCGCCTCGTCGTGAGCATCGCCGACCTCGTGAAGGAGAAGCGCCTCGAGGGCATCAGCGACATCCGCGACGAGTCGAGCCGCAAGGGCATGCGCATCGTCATCGACCTGCGCAAGGACGCGGTGGCGGCAGTCGTGCTCAACAACCTTAACAAGATGACGGCGCTGCAGTCGTCGTTCGGCGTGACGATGCTCGCCATCGTCGACCAGCGTCCCAAGGTGCTGACGCTCAAGGACGCGCTCATCCACTTCCTCGACCACCGTCGCGACGTGGTCACGCGTCGCTGCGTCTTCGAGCTGCGTGAGGCGAAGAGCCGCCAGGAGATCGTCGAGGGCCTCGTGATCGCCGTCGACAACATCGACCGCGTCATCCAGATCATCCGCGCCGCGCCGGATCCCGACGAGGCCAAGATCACCCTCATGGCCGAGCCCTTCGTGGGCCTCGGCGAGTTCCTGCGTCGCGCTGGTCGTCCCGAGTCGGAGATCGAGCGCCGCACCGCGACGGGCGACTACCTCCTCTCCGAACGTCAGGCCAAGGCCATCCTCGAGATGCGCCTCTCGCGCCTCACCGGCCTCGAGCGCGACAAGCTCGACACCGAGTACATCCAGCTCGGCGAGAACATCGATCGCCTCGAAGCGATCCTCGCGTCCGAGGAGCTCCTCATGGGCGTCATCATCGGCGAGCTTCGCGCGATCCGCGAGCAGTTCGGTGACGAGCGCCGCACGCAGATCGTCGACGACGAGGGCGAGATCCCCGTCGAGGAGCTCATCGCCAACGAGGACATGGTCGTCACCGTGTCGCACGGCGGCTACGTCAAGCGCTCCGCCGTCAGCGAGTACCGCGCGCAGAAGCGCGGTGGGCGCGGCGTCACCGGCGCGTCGTCGAAGGACGAGGACTTCGTCGCGCAGCTCTTCGTCGCCGAGACGCACGACACCGTGCTCATCTTCACGAGCGACGGCCGTGTCTTCAAGAAGCGCGTCTACGAGCTCCCCGAGGGCAACCGCCAGTCGCGCGGCAAGGCGCTCGTGAACTTCCTCGAGCTGAAGGAGGGCGAGAAGGTCGTCACGATGCTCGCGATCAAGAAGACCGAGCTCAATACGGGTGACAGGTTCCTGCTCTTCACCACGAAGCGCGGCACCGTGAAGCGCACCTCGCTCGAGGCCTTCGGCAACATCCGTTCGACGGGCATCATCGCGCTCAGCATCGACGAGGGCGACGGTCTGGTCGGCGTCCGCCTCACCGATGGCAACCACGACATCCTGCTCTCGACGCGCGAGGGTCGCGCCATCCGCTTCCCCGAGACGAAGCTGCGCCCGATGGGCCGCTCCGCTCGTGGTGTTCGTGGCATCACGGTGCGCGACAAGGACGAGGTCGTCGCGGTCGAGACGGTCCCGGCTGGCACGCCGGCCACGCTGCTCACCGTCTCGGAGCGCGGCTTCGGCAAGCGCACGCCCGTCGCCGACTACCCGGTCAAGGGGCGCGGAGGCATGGGCGTCATCACCATCAAGACCACCGAGCGCAATGGCAAGGTCATCTCGTGCCGTCTCGTCACCGACGAGGAGGACCTCATGCTCATCACGTCGCAGGGCAAGGTCATCCGCATGCCCATGCGCGGCATCCCGACCCTCGGTCGAAACACGCAGGGCGTTCGCCTCATCCGCGTCGAGGAAGGCGAGACGGTCGTCTCCGTCGACTCGCTCGCCGAGCGCGAAGAGGTCGCCGGCGAGGTGCAGGCCGCACCGGTCGAGGTCATCGAGGGCGAGGAAGATCTCTCGGGTGACGCCGCTGCCGACGAGGGCGCCGATGAGGGCGCGGTCGAGGGTGTCGTCGAGGGCGAAGACACGATGCCGAACACCGGGAACGACGACGAGTAATGGACCACCAGGTCGCCACCGAGCGAGAGTCGCGCGCGTTGGTCGTGCGCGAGAAGATGGAGGCCATCCGCCTCGGTCTCGCGGTGGCGCTCCTCGTCGTCCTCACGACGCCCATGTACGCCGCGTTCATCACCGCGAGGATCGGCGGCGGCGGGCTCGGGTGGATGGGCATCACGCTCGCGCTCTTCGTGGTCGAGATCGCGGTGCTGTCGATGCTGGGGCAGCGCGCACGGCGCGTCGACGCGGGCGTCACGCCGTGGGAAGCGCGCCTGGCGTTCGCGCTCGTCGTCGGCATCGTACCCATCGCGATCGAGTGCGCCATCACCTGGCAGCACGAGCAGCGCAGGCTGTGGGTGAGCGGCGCGGTCTTCGTCGCCTGCGCGATCCTGCTGCACTTCGGCAGGACGGTCGGCAAGCTCGTCCGCGCGCGTGCGTAGCAAAAAAAGAGCCCGGCCGTCTAGAGACGACCGGGCTCCCTGGCACTGTGAGACGGAGAAGCTACTTCTTGGGCTTCTCGGCTTCGATCTCGGCCTTGGTCAGCTCGACGAGCTTGGCCTCGGTGCAGGTGGTGGGACCCGCGGACGTGGCGGCCGGGCAATACCAGACCTTGCTGCCCCACGTGAGGTAGCCCAGACCGATGGCCTCGGTGTACCAGGCATCGCCGTTGACCACGCTCGACGTCGGAAGTGCCGACGAGACGGAAGCGCAGCCGGTGGCACCGGCGAGGCCCATGGCGGAAGCGGCGAGAACGAGCGTGCGAATGGTCTTCATGGTCGCGCTCCTCACTTCGACGCCGGGGGAAGGTACTTCTTCTTGGTCTGGTAGCAGACGGGCTCACCCGAGGTGGCGTCGCAGTTCCAGAAGTCCGACGAAAGCATTGCATTGCGCACGACGTACGCCTTGCCCTGCACGGACGGCGTGATCGCCGTGTACGTGCAGCCACTGAACGTGATCGCCGTTGCGGCGAGCACGCCAAGACCGATCCAACTCTTCATGCAAGTCTCCTCCGAGCGCGGTTGATGTAGCAGTCCCGACGTACGCTCGATAGACGTCCGGGCCTCGCATCATATACGCGTGATACGTTTCCGCACCATGAAACGTGAGCGATCGAAGGCCCTCTTTGCCGAGGCAAAATTGCGCATTCCCGGCGGCGTCAACTCGCCCGTGCGCGCGTTCCGTGGTGTCGGTGGCGACCCCGTGTTCTTCGCGAAGGCGAAGGGCGCGCAGCTGTGGGACGTCGATGGCAACGAGTACATCGACTACGTCGGTTCGTGGGGCCCGATGCTGCTCGGCCACGCACACGCGGAGATCGCGGACGCGGTACGCACCGCGCTCGAGGCCGGCACGAGCTTCGGCGCACCGACGGAGCGGGAGGTCCTCTTCGCGGAGGCGCTGTGCTCGGCGGTGCCATCGATGGACAAGGTGCGCCTCGTCTCGTCGGGCACCGAGGCCACGATGTCGGCCGCACGTCTCGCGCGCGGCTTCACCAAGCGCAACAAGCTCGTGAAGATCGACGGCGGCTACCATGGTCACGGCGACAGCTTCCTCGTCGCGGCCGGCAGCGGCGCGGCCACGCTCGGTATTCCCGGATCGGCGGGCGTCACGGCGGGCACGGCGGCCGACACGCTCACCGTCGCGTACAACGACAGCGACGCGCTCGGCGCGCTGTTCGCGGCCAACCGCGGGGAGATCGCGGCCTTCATCGTCGAGCCCGTGTGCGGCAACATCGGCTGCGTCCCGCCGAAGCCCGGCTACCTCGAGGCCGCGCGGCGCCTCTGCACCGAGCACGGCGCGCTCCTCATCTTCGACGAGGTGATGACCGGCTTTCGCGTCGCGCACGGGGGCGCGCAGGCGCTCTACGGCATCACGCCCGACCTCACCGCGCTCGGCAAGATCGTCGGCGGTGGGCTACCCGCGGCGGCCTACGGCGGTCGTCGCGACGTGATGGACTTCATCGCGCCGGACGGTCCCGTGTACCAGGCGGGCACGCTGTCGGGCAACCCGCTCGCCGTCGCTGCCGGCCTCAAGATGCTCGAGCTCGTCGCGCGCCCCGGCGTCTACGAGTCTCTCGAGAAGAGCGCGGCGCGCCTGCACGACGGCCTCGCGTCCATCGCCAGAGAGGCGGGCATCCCCTCGACGATCAACCGGGTCGGCTCGATGTTCACCTCGTTCTTCACCGATCACGTCGTCACGGACTACGCATCGGCGAAGACCTCCGACACGAAGCGCTACGCGATGTTTTTTCACGCGATGCTCGACCGCGGTGTGTACCTCGCCCCGTCGCAGTTCGAGGCCGCGTTCCTCTCCACGATGCACGACGAGAGCACGCTCGATCGCACGCTCACCGCAGCGCGCGAGGCGATGAAGACGCTATAAATCTCCGTCAAAAATTGGCGCACACGCACATACAAACGTAACGCTCCTCCTGCGGCTCACGTGAGTCGCGCATCGGTCCTGCCCCGAGAGGAGCTCCACCATGTACCTGTTCGTCCGTAACGCGCTCGGCCCCGTCGCCGTGCTGCTCGCCGCCACGCTCGCGTCCGGTTGCGTCCACAAGCAAACCGCCAAGCGCACCGGCCTCGACGAGATGGTGAGCGCCGACTCGCAGAAGGGTCTCGAGGACAAGCTACCCGTCTGCGGCGTTCGCGTGCACTTCGACTACGACTCCACGCTCATCCCCGACACTGATCGACCTGGCCTCGTCGCGTCGGCGAAGTGCATGAACGACGATCGCGAGCTCAAGGTCCGCGTCGAGGGCAACGCCGACGAGCGTGGCACCGAGGAGTACAACCTCGCGCTCGGCGAAGAGCGCGCGCACAGCGTGGAGAAGTACCTCAAGAGCCTCGGCGCCGAGGAGAACCAGCTGAAGACCGTCAGCTACGGCGAGGAGAACCCCGTCTGTGGCGCGCACGACGAGGGCTGCTGGTCGAAGAACCGCCGCGCCGCCGTACGTCCGATGACGGATCGCGTGGCCGGCAGGCCCATGGCCGCCAGCAAGGAAGAGAACTAGGTTCCAGCACGAGGTCGTCGATCACGGTCGCCTGGGCGGAGCTACCTCCGCTGCAGAGTCCAGGCGTACAGCGGCCCGCCGTACACGAAGCCGGTGTATGCCTCGAGCAGATCGGCGCCGGCCTGGAGGCGCTCGCGCACGTCGTCCCGCGACTCGATCCCTCCGACGCTGACGAGCACGAGGCCAGGCGCGCGTGCTCGCAACCGCTTGAGCACGTCGAGCGCCCGCGACTTCAACGGTGCGCCCGAGACGCCACCCGCACCGAGCGCGGACACGTCGCTCGAGAGACCTTCGCGCGAGATCGTCGTGTTGGTGGCGACGAGGCCGGTGAGCCCCAGCTCGAGCGCGAGCTCGACGATCGCGTCGAGCTCGTCGTTCGAGAGATCCGGCGCGATCTTGCAGAGCAGTGGCACGGCTCGCGCGGGCGCGGTCGAGTCGAGCGCCGCACGCGTGGCGATCAGGATCGGCCTCAGGGCCTCGGTCGTCTGCAGCGCGCGCAGGCCTGGCGTGTTCGGCGAGCTGACGTTCACGACGACGTAATCCGCATACGGCGCGACCGCGCGCGCACACGCCGCGTAGTCCGTCGCGGCATCGGCATCGGGCGTGTCCTTGTTCTTGCCGATGTTCACGCCGACGATCCCGCGACGCCTTCGGCGCAGGCGCGGCAACGCGGCCTCGACGCCGCCGTTGTTGAAGCCGAGGCGGTTTAGGAGCGCACGATCGGCGGGCAGGCGAAACATGCGCGGCTGGGGATTGCCCGGCTGCGGACGCGGCGTGAGCGTGCCCACCTCGACGAACGAGAAGCCGAGCCCGAGCAGCGCGTCGTACATCCGCGCGTCCTTGTCGAAGCCCGCGGCGACGCCGAGCGGTCCCGGGAACTCGAGCCCCATCACCCGCACAGCGCCGCGCGGGCGCAGCATGGTTCGCAACGCCCACCCGATCAGCGGCAGCGCGAACAGCGCGCGCAGCAGCCACGAGCCGACGTGATGCGCGCGCTCGGCGGGCATGAAAAACAGGAGACGCGAGAGCAGCGAGGTAGACATCGACGCGACGGTGGGCAACATACCGCACGTGCCCTCGCTCGCGGACTGGCTTTCGGACGCACCCTTCACGTTGAGCCTGTCGTCCGGCTTCTTCGGCTTCTTCGCGCACGCCGGGATGCTGGAGGCGCTCGTCGAGGCGGGGCTGCGGCCCAGGCGCGTCACCGGCTCGTCGGCGGGCGCGATGGTCGGTGGCATCTACGCAGCGGGCCTCGAGCCGGCGGACATCGCGCGCAGGCTGCTCGAGGTGCGCCGCGAGGACTTCTGGGATCCGTCACCCGGTCTCGGCCTCCTTGCCGGTCGCAAGTTCGAGGCGCAGCTCCACAACATCGTGGGCGACGCTCGCATCGAGGACGGGCGCATCCCTGCGAGCCTCGTCGTGCACGACGTGCTCCGTCATCGCGCGGTCACTCGCGAGCACGGACCGCTGAGCGCCACGATCCGCGCGTCGTGCGCCGTACCGGTCCTCTTCCAGCCGGTGTGGCTCGACGGCCGTCCGTACCTCGACGGCGGTATCCTCGACCGTCCCGGCATCACGCCGCTGCGCGATGGCGAGCGCACCTTCTATCACCACCTCGCGTCGCGCTCGCCGTGGCGCTCGGCGCTGCTCGTGCCCGCGCGCCCGAACCTCACCGCGCTCGTGATCGAGGGTCTGCCCCGCTCCGGGCCGTTCAAGCTCGAGCTCGGCCACCGTGCGTACGAGCAGGCGCGCGCGACCACGCGCTTTGCGCTCAGAGCCCGCCACGAGGCGACGATCTCCGAGCGATCACGCGCATGATCTACCTCGGCTCTTCTCGAAGAGCGTGCGCGATTGACCCGCCCATACCCGCGTGTTACATGCCCCGCGCCAACGGGCCATCATGTTCCATGTCGACGACAGACCGCGCACCGAAATCCCACACCAGGCCTTCCTTGCGCCCGGAGCGCGAGACCGTGCCTCGGAAGAGACCTCGAGCTCCTCGGGCTCGATGTGGCGTACGGCGTCGCGCTTCAGCTACGTGGGCATCTTCTTCGGCGTGGCGGTGGTGGTCGGGTATCTGTTCGGTCACTGGGTCGAGCAGCGCTGGGGATACGCACCGTGGCCATCGCTGGCGGGCGTGGTGTTCGGGGTCACGACGGGGTTTCGCGAGCTGTACCGCATCGCGAAGCTGGCCCAGAAGGACGCGCGATGACGCATGTCTGACATCGTCCCCGTGAAAGACATGCTCGACGAGCCGCGGCTCCACTCGCTCGAGCGCTGGACGCTCGGCATCGGCGCCGTGCTGTCGCTCGTCGCGTTCTGCTTCGGTCGTCAGGCCGGCCTGTCCGTCTCCATCGGTGCCGCGCTCGTCAGCCTCAACGCGTTCGCGATGCGTCGCGTCGGTGAGCGCCTGTGGGCCGCGTATCGTGGCGCCGGATCCAACGTGCGCGTGATGCGTCCGCTCCTCCTGTTCAACCTGAAGATGGTGGGCCTCGTCGCCGCCGTCTATCTCGTCGTCACGTACCTCCATGTGAACGGCATCGGCCTCGTCGTCGGCCTCTCCGCGTTCCCGCTCGCGGCTGTCGCGGTCGCGCTCACCTGGGTCGCGCCCCTCGGCGACGCCCCATCCGAGGATCTCAATGGGTGAAGAAACCACACTGCTCGACCTGTTGCCGGGCGTGCACAACCTCAAGCTGTTCTCTCAGCAGTACCTCGGCCGGACGGCCATGGTCGACGCGTTCCCCACGCACTACTCGATCACCCACGTGCTCGGCGCGCTGCTCGTCCTCCTCTTCGTCACCATTGGTGGGCTCGCGTTTGCCGCGGCGATGAAGAAGGGTGGTGAAGACGCCATCGTCCCGCCGCGCACGTTCTCGCTGCGCCTGCTCTTCGAGATGTTCGCCGACGCGGTGTACGGCACCGCGGAGGGGGTCATGGGCGAGCAGAACGCCAAGCGCTTCCTGCCGCTCATCGGCACCTTCGCCTGCTTCATCTTCTTCGCGAACTGCCTCGCGCTCCTGCCGGGCTTCGCACCACCGACGGCCGTCCTCAAGACCAACGCCGCGCTCGCGCTCCTCGTCTTCGTGCTCACGCACGTCTACGGCGTGAAGGAGAGTGGCCTCGCGTACTTCAAGCACTTTCTCGGGCCCGTGTGGTGGCTTGCGCCGCTGATGCTGCCCATCGAGCTCATCAGCCACATCGCGCGCCCCGTCTCGCTGTCGATCCGCCTCGCGGGCAACATGTCGGCGGATCACAAGGTCGTCGGCGCGTTCTTCGCGCTCATTCCGCTGCTCGTCCCGGTGCCGTTCCTCATCCTCGGTGTGCTGGTGGCGGTCGTGCAGACACTGGTGTTCTCCCTGCTCACGATGGTCTATATCCAGGGCGCCGTCGCGCACGACCACGGCGACGACGAGCACGGTCACGAGAACGACGATCACCTTCACATGGACCCGAGCGTGGCGGGCGCGGTCCGCTGAGCGGTCTTCTCGATTACGAAGTTCTCCATCAAGTTCTCATCAAGTTTTTCAAAGCTCTATCTAGGAGGAGTGAAATGAAGACGGTTGGTAAGGCAGTCGCTGGTATGAGTGCATTTTTCGTCACGATGCTCGTGGCGGGCGCGGCTTTCGCGCAGGACGCCGCTAGCGTTGGCATCCAGTACGCGGAGCGCGACAAGTGGATCGCAGTGGCGGGCGCCCTCGGCGTCGCCATCGCCGCCTTCGGTGGCGCGCTCGGTCAGGGCAAGGCCGCAGCGGCCGCGCTCGATGGCATCGCGCGCAACCCGTCGGCAGCCGACAAGATCTTCACCCCGATGATCATCGGTCTCGCCCTCATCGAGTCGCTCGTCATCTACGCGCTCGTCACGTTCTTCATCCTCAACGGCAAGATCCACTAGAAGACGGATTCATCGAAAAAGAGGGCGTCGCTTCGGCGGCGCCCTTTTTTGAAGAAGTAGCCTCGCAACATCGCTCTTTATGCAGACACCGACGATAGCGACGGGCGTACCGAACGGCTATATTCCGGCTCCATGATTCAGCATGAGCGTCTCGTCATCATCGGTTCAGGTCCTGCGGGGCTCACAGCGGCCATCTACGCGGCGCGCGCGGCGATCCCGCCGCTCGTCGTTGAGGGGCTCGCCAAGGGCGGTCCGCCCGGAGGGCAGCTCGTCAACACGACGGAGGTCGAGAACTACCCCGGCTTCCCGAAGGGCATCATGGGCCCCGAGCTCATGGGCGAGTTCCGCGCACAGGCCGAGCGCTTCGGCACGCGCTTCCTCATCGGGGACGTCGAGTCGGTCGATCTGTCGAAGCGTCCGTTCACGTTGAAGGTCTCGGGCATCGAGGACGCGACCGTCACCTGCGATGCGCTCATCATCGCGACCGGCGCCGTGGCGAAGTGGCTCGGCACGCCCGGCGAAGATCGGCTGAAGGGCTACGGCGTCTCGGCATGCGCGACGTGCGATGGGTTCTTCTTCAAGAACCAGACGGTCATGGTCATCGGTGGCGGTGACACCGCGATGGAGGAGGCCACGTACCTCACGAAGCACGCCGACAAGGTCATCGTCGTGCACCGTCGCGACGAGCTCCGTGCCTCCGCTGTCATGCAGGAGCGCGCACGCAACAACCCGAAGATCGAATGGATGCTCTCGTCGGCGCTCGACGAGATCGCGGGCGAGCCGGGCAAGGTGGGCGTGACGCATGCGAAGGTCCGCAACTTCAAGACGAACACGGTCACGGACGTCCCCGTCAAAGGGGTCTTCGTCGCCATCGGCCACCAGCCCAACACCGACCTGTTCGCCGGCCAGCTCGACATGGACGACGCCGGCTACCTGGTGCTGCCGATGAACAAGAGCGCCATCACGGCCACCAAGATCCCGGGCGTGTTCGCCGCCGGCGACGTCGCCGACAGCGTCTATCGCCAGGCGGTCTCGGCCGCGGGCTCGGGCTGCATGGCAGCCATCGACGCCGAGCGCTTTCTTTCGCACTAGGTCGGTTCGGGCTAGAACACACCCATGAGCGAAGAGGCGACGTCGAGCACGACTGGCCGCGAGGCAGTCGAGCACCTCGCGCAGGTGAAGTTCTTCGCCGGCCTCCCCGCCGCGTATCTCCGTCGCATCGCCGACATCGGCAACGAGGAGACGCATCTCGGTGGGGGCACCATCTTTCAAGAGGGCGACAAGGGCGACAAGTTCTTCCTCATCCTCGACGGTGCGGTCCGCATCTCGCGCATGGTCCCCGGCATGGGTGAAGAGGCCATCGCGATCCTGCGGCCCGGCGCCTACTTCGGTGAGATGGCGCTCATCGACGATGTCCCGCGCTCGGCACACGCGCTGGTCCACGAGAAGTGCCGCCTCTTCGTCATCCGCAAGGAAGCGCTCGAGGATCTGCTCTTCGTCGACCGCGACCTCGCGTACGAGCTGCTGTGGAACTTCGTCCGCACGCTCTCCGGTCGACTGCGCGACACGAACGAGAAGATGACGTTCCTGTCCGTGTCCAACAAGTTCTAGCGATGTCGGACCCACGCGTTGCCGACGCACTGGCGCGCAACGATCGCTTCCTCGTCGAGATCGTCGAGGGCTGGTCGCTCTGTCCGTACGCGCGCGCGACGCGGCTGTCGGGACAGCTCGGCCGCGAGGTGCTGCTGGATTCGCCGCCTCCCGCGGAGGTTGCTGTGGTCGCGAGTCGCTACGAGCACCACGCCGCGCAGATCGTGCTCGTCATCCTGCCCGACTTCTCGGGTGACGCGCGCGCCTTCGAGCGCTTCACCGACGAGTGTCGCAAGCTCGCGCCCGACGCGTTCGCGATCGCGCCGTTCCATCCCACGACCACCTACCACACCGACACGCCGTCACGCCTCGTGGGGCTCTTTCGTCGCTCGCCGGATCCGACGCTGCAGCTCGTGCGCTTCACCGCGCTCGATGCCGTGAGGAAGCGAGCACCGGGCGGGAAGTTCTTCTTCGACGGGACCTCGGAGTCGTGGGAGGCGATCAAGGACAGACCGGAGCGCGGGCTGTCCGAGCAAATCGCAGACGACAACTGGGAGCGCACGCACACGCGGGCGGCCGAGCTTGCCGAGCTCCTCGCGCAGCTCCACGAGAAGTAAGCAGCCCGGTCAAGGCGCGGGCTGTCGCACCCAGGTGCCGGTCTTGCCACCTTGCTTCGTGAGCACGCGCGCCTCCGTGATCGTCGCGCCGCGGTCGATGGCCTTCACCATGTCGTACAACGTGAGCGCGCCGACGAGCACGGCGGTGAGTGCCTCCATCTCGACGCCGGTGCGCTCGACCGCACGCACGCGCGCCCACACACGTACGCGGTCGGGCTGCACGAGCTCGAGGTCCACCTCCACCGACGAGATGCGCAGCGGGTGACACAGCGGCACGAGCTCCGGCGTGCGCTTCGGTGCCTGCAGCGCGGCGAGGCGCGCGACCGCGAGCGCGTCGCCCTTGGGGCCGCGGTTCGCCGCGATCTCCACCAGCGTTGATGGTGCGCACACGACGAACGCCTCGGCGGTGGCCTCGCGCTGGGTCTCGGGCTTGTCCCCCACGTCCACCATGTGCGGTGCTCCATCGGGACCGGTGTGCGAGAGCGGCATCAGCCTTCTCTATCAGGGAGCGAGCCTGAAGCGATACTGCTCGGCCGCCTCGCCCGGGAGCGCGAGCGCGAGACGCAGCTCGCGCGTCGTCGCCGTGATCGACGAGGCGTTCGGAAAGCACATGCGACCGAGGGCCTCGTAGATCGACACGGTGCCAGGTCGGGCGATGGTGCGGTACGTTGGCTTTTGCGTGTAGGTGAGGCAGATCCCCGCGGGGTCGTGCTTGGCGCACTCCGACGAGAAACCGTGCTCCACGGTCGTCAGCACGAGCCCGCGACGCTCCGTGTGCGTCGGCTCCTGCGGCCACAGCGACGCCTGATCGAGCGACGGTTGCTCGGGCACCTCGAGCGTCGCGTGCACCACGCGAAGGTCGAGCGGCCGCAACGCACGCAGCACGACGTCGAAGCACGCCTCGCTTGCATCGAGCTTCCCGAGCGACACCCAGTCCGTGAGTGTCCCCGACGAAAGGCCATGCGTGCGCTCGGCTTTACGGTGTGCGCGCGCGAGGGTGGTCGGCACCATCGGGTGCCGCGCGAGCGGGTTGCGAAGCACGGCGTCGTGGTGGGCGCAGCCACCCGATAGCAGCATCGAGAGCGGCAGCATCCAGAGCGTCACCATCCAGAGCACGAGGCGCATACGAAGGTCGCAGCGTACGTCACGTCGCGTGCGCTTGCTCACCTGCACCCCGAGCACAGGGTGTTTCGAGCACGACGTCCTCGGGCTATCATGCCGGCCATGAAGCCATCACTGGGTGTGTGGGGTCCGAGCCTCTTCCTGATCTTGTCGTCGCTGCCTGTCGGCGGCCGTGCCTCTGCGGCACCCGGCCAGACGATCGCGCTCGCGGTCACGGGGCCTGCGAGCAACGCGGGCAAGGTTCGTCGCTGCGAGGACGTCGCACGCGCGCACGGCTTTGGCCTGTCGTACGGCGCGCCCGCGCCCGTGCAGGTGACGTTGCAGCTGATGTCCGGCTACAACCGCCTCATCGTCACGTCGGCGCGTCGCGGCCAGATCGTGGATACGCCGCGCCCCGGCTGGGGCATGCAGCAGCTCTGCGAGGACGCGATGCAGTTCGCCGAGCGTGCGTACGGTGCCGAAGGTCAGCCGGCCGTCGCGCCGCAGCCGCAGTACGCGCAGCCGCAGTACGCGCAGCCGCAGCAGTACGTGGCCCCGCAGGGCGGCGCGCCGGTCCTCGCGCTCGACGTCACGGGCCCCGCAGCCAACGCTGGCAAGCAGGACCGCTGCCTCCGCGTCGCGCAGCGTCGTGGCGTCGTCATCAACCCGTCGGCGTCGTTCCGCGTGATGCTCGTGCTCGGTCAGGGCCCCAACCGCCTGCAGATCACGTCGGCGCGTGGCGAGCTCTACAACCAGCCGAAGCCAGGCTGGGGCATGGAGCAGCTCTGCGAAGATGCGATCAACCAGGCCACGCTCGCGTGGTCGCAGGGAGGCGCAGCACCGGCTCCGCAGCCGCAGCCGCAGTATGCGCCTCCACCGCAGCCCGCCGCGCCGAAGCACAGCGGCTACGCGCTCGGCCCGATTCCGCCAGCGCGCGACCTCCCGAGCAACGTGAAGGCGCTCGCCGAGGGTGGCGTGAAGGCCTGGCAGGCGGCTCAGTTCGACGCGGCGCTCACGGCCTTCCGCGAGGCCTACCGAATCGGCAGCGATCCGCAGTTCCTCTTCGACCAGGCTGTCTGCGAGCAACGCCTCGCGCACTTCTCGGAGGCGCTGTCGCATACCCAGCAGTACCTCGATCGCGCGCCGCAGTCCGCGTATCGGCCCTACGCCGACCAGCTCTTCAGCGAGCTGCAGGGCGCCGTCGGCAACGAGTAGTCAGCTCAGCAGCACACCCAGGCGTGCGCGCAGGTACCAGCCCAGCTCGGCCCGCTTGCGGAAGTGCGGACTGTGCTGGAACGCCTCCACCGCACCATCCAGCGCGGCCTTCGCACCCGCCATGTCGCCCTGCTTGCGACGCACGCTCGCGAGTCGCGTCCAGCCTTCCACAGAGGACGAGTTGATCTTCAGCAGGCGGAGCAGCGCGTCCTCGGCCTCCGGCAGGCGGTTCGTTTCCAGGAGCGCCACCGCCGCGACACGGTACACGTCACCGAACCGCAGCTTGGGGTCGCGCGTCGCTGCGTCGATGCACAGGTCAATCGCGGCGTTCGCATCGCCGCGCGCGAGCTTGGCCTGGGCGAGCAGGTACGACAGCTCCGGCATGTCCGGATCGCGACGGCGCGCCTCGACGAGGAGCTGCTCCGCCTTCTTCGGACGACGTCGCTTCAGCCATACCTGCGCCAGCGCGCGGCGAGCCGTCACGTTGTCGGGGTTCGCAGAGACCTCGCGCTGCAAGCGAGCAACGTGCCTCGCCGTGCGGAGATACATCACCGGCGACGGGAAGCGATGGCGCAGCAGGTACAGCGCGATGAGCGCGCTCAGGAGGAGCGGGTGCTCGAACAGGAGCTCCCGACCGTAGAAGAATGCGTAGAAGAGAAGCTGCCCCATGCAGAGAGAAGATACGCGAGGTCGTCGCCGACCTTCTCGCTACACGGGGCCAGGGCAGAACGAGCGCGAGCTACGCCTTGCCGCGCTTGCCGGCCTGCTCGGCCTTCTTCAGGTCCGCGCCTTCCTTGCCGTCCAGCGCCTTCTCCGCGTCCTTCGCGGCCGCCTCGACGCTGCCCGACTTCACGAAGTCGCGCACGTCGCTGTCGTAGGCGCGCGCGCCCTCGTAGCTGCCTTCGCCTTCGTTGCGCAGCGCCTGGGGCGGGATCTTCACCGCGGGGATCTTGATCGTCTTCTTCGTGTCCATCGACTTGCTCATGGTGTGGCCTCGCGTGGGTTGGGGATACGCAACGACCTACTGAGCAACTCGCACGCCGTTCGCAGGGAGTAATCCCGGCTGCTTGCGCGCCCGATCATGTCGCAAATTGCCGCGTGCTACTCGACGGTCACGCTCTTGGCGAGGTTGCGCGGCTGATCGACGTCCGTGCCCTTGAAGTCGGCGATGTAGTACGCGAGCAGCTGGAGCGGCAGCGTGGTGAGGAGCGGCTGCAGCTCCGGCGCGGTATCGGGGATGAGGATGCACTCGTCAGCGAGCGTGCCGATCTCGGTGTCACCGCGCGTGGCGATGGCGATGATCTTGCCCTCGCGCGCCTTCACCTCCGCGAGGTTGGACATGACCTTGTCGTAGCCCGGGCCACGCGGCGCGATGACGACGATCGGCATGTTCTCGTCGATGAGCGCGATGGGCCCGTGCTTCATCTCGCCGGACGCGTAGCCCTCGGCGTGGATGTAGGAGATCTCCTTCAGCTTGAGCGCACCCTCGAGTGCGATGGGGTAGTTGTTCCCGCGGCCGAGGAACAGGAAGTCGCGGGAGTGGCCGTAGCGACGAGCGATGATCTGGATCTGCGGTGCGAGACCGACGACGTCGGTCATCTTGTGCGGGATCGCGAGCAGCTCGGTGATGAGCCGCGCGGCGCGACCCTCGTCGAGGGTGCCCGTGCGACGACCGAGATGGATGGCGAGGACCGCGAGCGCCGCGAGCTGCGTGGTGAACGCCTTCGTGGAAGCGACGCCGATCTCGGGGCCGGCATGCGTGTAGAGCGAGCCGTGCGAAACGCGCGGGATCGACGAGTCGACCACGTTCGCGATGCAGAGGATCCGGGCGCCCTTCGTCTTCGCCTCCTTCAGCGCGGCGAGGGTGTCGGCCGTCTCGCCGGACTGCGAGATGGCGAGCAACGTGTCGCCAGGGCCGATGATCGGGTCGCGATAGCGATACTCCGAGGCCAGGTCGACCTCGACGGGGATGCGGGCGATCGACTCGATGAGGAATTTTCCGACGAGCCCCGCATGCCACGACGTGCCGCACGCGATGATGGTGATCTTCTTCAGCGCCTTGACATCGATCTCGATGCCGTCGATGAAGGCATCGGACTGCTCGACGGAGATCCGACCGCGTAGGGTGTCCGTTACGGCGCGCGCCTGCTCGTGGATCTCCTTGAGCATGAAGTGCTTGTAGCCGTCCTTCTCGGCGGAGACGTGGCTCCACGAGATGGTCTTGGCCTCGCGGACGACGGGCTTGCCGTGGAGGTCGATGATCTTGATGCCTGAGCGACTGACCTCCGCGATGTCGCCCTCGTCGAGGAAGATCATCTTGCGGGTGTGCTCGAGGATCGCGGGGATGTCGGACGCGACGAAGTTCTCGCCTTCGCCCTGACCGAGCACGAGCGGTGACGCGTTCTTCGCGGCGACGATCTCGCCGGGAGTCGTGTCGGAGAGCACGCAGATCGCGTACGCACCGTGGACCTGCACGAGCGCACGTCGCACGGCCTCGAGCAAGCCGCGGTCGCCCTTCTTGAGCTCATCATCGACGAGGTGCGCGATGATCTCCGTGTCCGTCTCGGACGAGAACTTGTGACCCGCGGCCATGAGCATCGCGCGCAGCGCCGCGTGGTTCTCGATGATGCCGTTGTGCACGACGGACACCGAGCCGTACTTGTGCGGGTGCGCGTTCTCGTCGGAGGGACGACCGTGCGTGGCCCATCGCGTGTGGCCGATGCCCACCTTGCCGACCGGCCGGTCCTCGGCGATTTTCTTCTCGAGGTTGACGAGCTTGCCGCGCGCCCGGATGAGCTTGGTCACGAGCTTGCCAGCGGTCGGCTCCAGCACTGCCACACCCGCAGAGTCGTAGCCGCGATATTCCAGCCGGCGAAGACCCTCGATCAGAACCGGGATGCACTCCTTCTCACCGACGTAACCAACGATTCCGCACATGCGGAAAAGAGTATCACGCGATCTTGGCGGCGCGATCCCGAGACTGCTGGGCACCGTCGGTCCAGGAGACCTGCCCGGAGAGCAGCTCGGCCTCCGCGAGCATCGCGCGCCGATCGGACTCGAGGCCCGGATCTTCCGCGGCGAGCACGAGCAGCTGCTCGGCCGTGGACTGGCGATCCCCGAGTGTGCGCAGATCGGCGACCGCGAGGCGACGCAGGCGCGCGGCTTCCTCGTGGAGGCCGGCCGCATGCATCACCTGAGCACCGAGCGCGCGGATGCGAGCGCGGGCGACCTCGTTGGGGCTCGTGTCCACGAGCCTGGCCGCGTGACCCACGAGCCGCGTCGCCTTCTCGCGCGCGCCGAGCTGGAGCCGCAGCGCAGCGAGCCGCACGAGGAGGCGCGGCAGCGCTTCGGGACCACTCACCACGGCGGCCCCATCTCCTTGCGTGACGAGCAGGAGCCCTTCTTCGAGCTCCTCGGCCGCAGCCTCTGGTGACGACAGCGCCGCCACGAGATCGCCGAGCTCGAGGTAACACTCGCACATGAGCTCGGGATCGCCGAGCGACAGCGACGTCTTGAGCGCGTGGTTGATCTCCTCGCGCGCTCGCTCGGTGCGACCCGACAGCGCGTACACGCGGGCGAGCGCGCGCCGGGCCTCGGCGACGGCGCGATGATCCTTGCGCTCCTGCGCGAGCTGCGTCGCCTCGCGGAGCACGACCTCCGCGGCGGACAGGTCGCCTTGATAGCGGAGCGTCACACCGAGCGCGAGCGCGATGCGCACGAGGAGCGGCTGCGCCTCGTCGGAGGCGCCGAGCAGGTACACCGTGCGGCAGCGCTCCATCGCCGCGCGCAGCGTGCGCGAGGCCCCGGCATCATCGAAGTGTGCGCGGGCCGAAACGCCCGCGCGCTCGAGGGCAGCGACGCCATCGAGCGGAGACATCATCGGCCCGTCGGTCAGCTCGGGCAGCGCCTGCGGCTCGTAGTCGCCCGCCAGCAGTGCGTGGTACGCGACCGTGTGCACGTCCGACTGCGCGAGCTCGAGCAAGGCGGCGAGCAGCGCGTGCAGCGAGTGGCGACGATCGAGGTCGATGATCTCGTAGATCTCGCGACGCAGGGTCGGAGACGTCAGTCGGTACGCCAGACCCGGCAGGATGTAGCCGCGCGCGACGAGCTCCTGCAGCCCCGCGTCCACCCTCTCTGCGGGCAAGCCGATGCCGAGCGAAATGATGTGGTGCGACAGCGGAGCGCCTGCAACGGCGAGCAGGTGCGCGATGCGACGTGCGGACTCCGACAGCCGCTCGAGGCGTGCCTCGGTGCTGCCGTTTCGCGCGCCCTCGGCAGCGGCGCGCAGCTCGGTGGCCACGATGAACGGCAGCCCACCCGACCGCGCGACGATGTCTTCGGGGACCCCCAGCTGCGACAGCGCGAGCGCGCTCAGCGGCTCGAGCTGGATCACCTCGGCCGTACCGATCGGTAGCGCGCTTGCGTCGCTCGCCGTGCACAAGATGGTGATCTTGCTCGGTGCCGCGACGAGCTCTGCGACGAGGCCCCGGGACACCCAGTCGTAGAGGTGCAGATCGTCGAGCACGAGATCGACGTCGGAGCGACGCAGCACGCTCAGGATCGCGGCGCGGCACTCGCGACGACGCGCGTCGAGCGGCAGGCGCGAGCGACCGCGCTCGCAGCCGAAGAGGATCGCGATGCCCGCGTGATCCTCGACGTGCGGACCGAGCGCCGCCGCGATCGCATCCTCGTCGGCGATCTCGCCGAGCCCGAGCACGGCGCCGATCGCGCGACGCATCGGCGACAGCGGCGCGACGACGCCGGGACCCTCGGCCTCGACACCGATGGTGCGACGCCCCGCGCTCTTGCGACGCTCCATCGCGGCACGCACGAGCGCGGTCTTGCCGCTGCCTGCTTCACCGACGATGAGTGTGACGCCCCCCTCCAGCGCTTGCAGCGCGTCGAGCAGCGCATCGCGGCCGCAGAATGGCAGCGTGCTCAGCGGACCCGCCTTGGGCTGCTGCCTGGTGGACGCGCGCGCGACCATGAGCGAGAGGTCCTGCTGCGTCGGGACGTTCAGCGACGGCGGCGATACCGTGAACTGCACGACGGGGATCCCGGAGTGCGGCGTCAGCGACGGGAGCGCTGCGCCGCACTCCGCGCAGAAGCGACCGCCGAGCCGGGGCGCCTGACACACGGGGCAGCGATTGGTCGCCGGACCTGCCGCGCGCTCGAGGGCCGTGCGCAGCTCGCTGGCCGAGGCGTAGCGCAGCGCCACGTCCTTCGACAGCGCGCGCATGCACACCTTCTCGACGAGCGGCGAGATCTGGAGGTCGGGCCGCCGCTGCAGGAAGGGCGCGGGCGTGAGGTTGAGGTGTGCCTGGAGCACGTCGATGAGCGCGGTGACGCCTTCGTGGAGACGCCTTCCCGTGAGCGCCTCGTACATGACGACGCCGGCCGCGTACACGTCCGAGCGCGGGTCCAGCTCGAGCCCGCGGATCTGCTCGGGGCTCATGTAGTCGGGTGTGCCGCAGACGAGGCCCGCGCTGGTGAGCGCCGCGTCCGTCTCGCCGCGCAGCTTCGCGATGCCGAAGTCGAGCACCTTCACGTGCTCGCGACCCGACCGCAGGGTCTCGATGAAGATGTTCTCGGGCTTGAAGTCGCGGTGGATGATACCGGCCTCATGCGCCTCGTCGAGCGCGGCGAGGGCCTGACCGAGCAGGTCGGAGAGGCGCGCGGGCGGGAGGGGTCCCTCGTCGCGGACGAGCTGCGCGAGCGTGCGACCGCGCAGGAGCTCCATGACGAGGTAGAGGGTGCCGGACGCGGCCTGCCCGAAGTCGAGGATGGCGATGGCGTTGGGGTGGTGCAGGCGGCTCGACGCGCGCGCTTCGTTCTGGAAGCGCTTGGCGCTGATCGGATCGCTCGCGATGTCCGAGTTGAGCAGCTTGACCGCGACCTGCGTGTCGAGCCCGAGGTGCAGCGCGCGATACACGCGCCCCATCGCGCCGACACCGATGAGCTCGAGCAGCTGGTACTTGCCGACGAGCGTGGTGCCGAGGAACGGATCACCGTCTTCGGACTCGACGGCGCTGAGGTCCGACCCGCAGCTCGCGCAGTGGCGGTGCGTGTCGAGACAGGCGGCCTGACAGGTCGGGCAGCGCTTCATGATGGAGTACGGATCGTCATCGGGGGTGCGCAGGGCAGCGTAAAGACTGAACCCTAGATCACACTATAGCCGATGTCGAAACCGAAGATCGCTCACCGGCATCACCCAGACTCATGCGGTCGCCGGTGGTTCACCGGCGATGGGGGGCTTACCTTGACAACGACTTTTCGTCGGTGATAGATCGTCGCCTCCCGCGCGGGTACCGTCGTGGGGGCATCACTGAAATCGCAGGTTCTTCCATACGTTACGAGCGATGAGTTACCGGGAGTTTTTGGGGCGTCGACAAGTGGTAAGTCAGGGGATTTTGATTCCCCCATTCGTAGGTTCGAATCCTACCGCCCCAACCGAGCAGTCCTCATCGGTCAGGGCGGCCAGAACGAAGAGCACGCAGCACGAGGTTCAACGAGCACCATGATCAAAGCGCTCACCATCTTCTCAGGCAATGCCAACCGCGAGCTCGCGGAGCAGATCTGCCGTTGTGTGGAGGTGCGCCTCGGCGCCGCGGAGGTCACCACGTTCTCCGATGGCGAGATCTTCGTCGAGATCGGGGAGAACGTGCGCGGCGTGAACTGCTTCGTCGTGCAGTCGAGCTCGAACCCGGTGAACGACAACCTGATGGAGCTGCTCATCATGATCGACGCGCTCAAGCGCGCGTCGGCGGGCTCCATCGTCGCGGTCATGCCGTACTTCGGCTACGGCCGTCAGGATCGCAAGGTCAAGCCGCGCACGCCCATCAGCGCGAAGCTGGTCGCGGATCTCGTCACCGCTGCCGGCGCCGATCGTGTCGTCGGTCTCGACCTGCACGCCGGTCAGCTCCAGGGCTTCTTCAACATCCCCGTTGACCACCTCTTCGCCATGCCGGTCATGGTCGAGCAGATCCACAAGATGGGCCACAAGGATCCGGTCATCGTCTCGCCGGATGCCGGCGGCGTGGAGCGCGCGCGCGCGTACTCGAAGCGCCTCGGTGGCACGCTCGCCATCATCGACAAGCGGAGGTCTGGCCCCAATGTGTCCGAGGTCATGAACATCATCGGCGACGTGAAGGGCCACGACACGATCATCGTCGACGACATGATCGACACCGCCGGCACGCTCACCCAGGCGGCCGCGGCCGTCATGGCCGCCGGCGCGAAGTCCGTGTCGGCGTGTGCGACCCATGCGGTGCTCTCGGGCCCGGCCATCCGTCGCATCGAGGAGTCGCCGCTCACCGAGGTCATCGTGACGGACAGCATCCCGCTGAACGCCGAGGCGAAGGCCTGCAAGAAGATCAAGCAGCTCACCGTGGCTCGGCTGCTCGGCGAGGCCATCAAGCGCATTCATCACGGGGACTCGATCTCCAGTCTGTTTATTTAGTCAAAGAGGGAAGTGTGACCATGGAAGTCGGCAAGCTCACCGTCGAGTATCGCAAGGATCAGGGCAAGGGCGCCAACCGCAAGCTGCGCACGTCGGGGAAGATCCCCGCCGTCGTCTACGGTGGCGGTACGGGCCCCCTCGCGCTCTCGATCGATCCGAACCAGCTCGTGAAGGCTCTCGATCCCATCAAGAAGGGCAACACGGTCATCAGCCTCACCGTGGAAAATGCTCCTGACGGTGGCGCGCCGTTCACGGTCATGGTCCGCGACGTCCAGAAGGACCCGGTCCGCGGTGATCTCACGCACGCCGACTTCGTCCGCGTCTCGCTCGACAAGGCCGTCCACGCAGTCGTGCCGGTCATCATCGTCGGCAAGGCGACGGGCATCAAGGACGGCGGCATCCTCCACCACAACATGCGCACGCTCGAGATCTCGTGCACGCCCGACAAGATCCCCGCGAAGATCGAAGTCGACGTGACGGAGCTCGGCATGGGCGAGGCGATCCACGTCTCTGACCTCAAGCTCGGCGAAGGCATCGAGGCGCTCGCCGACGAGAACTCGTCGATCTGCTCGGTCACCGCCCCGCGCGCCGAGAAGGCCGCCGAGGTCGCCGAGGCTGCTCCGGATGCCGCTGCTGTCG
>JBDTCO010000092.1:0-3123 GCA_039923495.1 Polyangia bacterium | reverse complement strand
CCAGGTTCTCGATCGTCTCCGGGCCCGTCGGCGGATCGTTGTTCGGCATGGTGAGCACCGTCGTCACGTTGCCACTCGGGTCGATCTTGCGCAGGAGCGACTTGCCCTGACCATCGGTCGACGAGTTATCGACGACGTAGATGTTGTCCGAGCTGTCGACCGTCAGCGCACCGACGGAGTTGAAGCGCGCCAACGAGGTGCTAAGTCACGCGTCCATCGACGGGTAGTCCGTGTAGCCCTTCGCAGCTCCGCCGTAGAACGTCTCCGGGACGGGCGCGTTCAACGCTGCGCCCTCGGCGAAGCGGCGTGGCAGATCGGGGTTGGCGATGAAGGCCTTGCCGAAGGCGACCGCGTCGGCCGTGCCGTCGGCCACGACCTTCTCCGCGCTCTCCTTTGTGAAGCCCTCGTTCGCGATGTACACGCCGCCGAAGGCCTGCTTCAAGCGAGGCCCGAGGCTATCGGGCCCCTGGTGCTCGCGTGCGGCGATGAAGGCCAGCTTCCTTCGCCCGAGCTCGTGCGCCACATGGCCGAAGGTCGCAGCGGGGTTCGAGTCGCTGATGCCGTGCGTGTCGCAGCGAGGAGCGAGGTGCATGCCGACGCGCCCCGCGCCCCACACGGAGATCGCCGCATCGGTCGCCTCGAGCAGGAAGCGCGCGCGGTTCTCGATGCTGCCACCGTACTCGTCGGTGCGATGGTTGCTGCCGTCCTGCAGGAACTGATCGATGAGGTAGCCGTTGGCGCCGTGCAGCTCGACGCCGTCGAAGCCGGCCTGCTGCGCGTTCTCGGCACCGGTGCGAAAGGCCGCGATCGTCTTCGCGATCTCCGCGAGCGAGAGCGCGCGCGGCATCACGTACGCACGCTTGGGCCGCAGGAGGTTGACGTTTCCCGCCGGCTGGATCGCGCTCGGTGCGACCGGCGTTGCACCATCGAGCACATCGGGATGCGAGATACGGCCGACGTGCCAGATCTGCATGAAGATGCGACCGCCCACCTCGTGCACCGCTCGCGTGACGAGCTTCCAGCCGTCCACCTGCTCGGCGGACCAGATCCCGGGCACGTTCTCGTACCCCACACCCATGCGCATCACCGGCGTGCCTTCGGTGACGATGAGCCCCGCTGACGCGCGCTGACGGTAGTACTCGGCCATGAGCGCGTTCGGCACGTGGCCCGCGCCGGGGGCACGCAGCCTCGTGAGCGGTGCCATGACGATGCGGTTGGGGAGCGTGATCTCACCGACGGTGAGTGAATCGAAGAGCGTGGTCATGGGTGGTGGTCCTCGGCGTTCGGCGTGGTGACGCGCGCGGGCAGTGTATCGATGCCGAGCCGCGTTCGTTCGTGATCGTGGGCTCCGCGGATCGTTTGTGGACTACTGTGCAGACCGGTCCGCTGGACTCGACGACGTCGCACCGAAGGAGCCCACGTGTTCTCGAACATACTTGTTGCGACAGACCTGACCGAGAAGTCCGTGCTCGCCATCCGGCTCGCTGCAAAGCTCACCGCACAGACGCAGGGCGCGCAGCTCACCGTGTTGCACGTCGTCGACTTTCCCGCGTCGCTGCGCGACTGGTCGATGCCGAGCTTCCGCAAGGACAGCAAGCTGTACGACGACCTCGTCGCGCGCCAGGTGCAGGCCGCCGAGGCCACGCTCCGCGCACAGATCGACGAGCTGCACATGTCGACGGCTGCCGCGATCATGCACCCCATCCTGGCGCTCGTCCGGACCGGAAGCCCCGCGCAGACGATCGCTTCTTGCGCGGACGAGCATGGCGTCGACGTCATCATCGTGGCGCGCGGCAAGGGCGGTGTGCTCGGCTCCACCGCGGAGCAGGTCGTGCGCATGGTCGGCCGCACGGTGCTCGTCGCGCCGGTCGCCGGGATGCGACAGCTGCTCAAGCGAAGACAGAACGTGATCCCCTTTCCGACGGCCAAGCGCCGTCGAAGCGCTGCGGCGAGCAGCGACGGACGGAGCCGGTCATGATGCGGACGTCGCTACGGGCGCTCGCGGTGGCTGCGCTGCTCGTCGCGAGCGCACGGACCGCAACAGCAGACGCGCCGGCCACGCCGGTGTTCAGCGTGGTGTCGGAGGGAGGGCCGCTCGGGAACGCCTTTGCCGTGAGCCCGGACGGATCGAAGCTCGCGTACACGCAGCTCACACAGGCGCCCGATGGCAGCGTCCTCTCGACGGTGAAGGTGATCGCGCTCCCGGCCGGTGCGCCACTCGGTACACTGCCTGCGCGACCCGTGACGATCGACGCGCTCGCGTGGGCCACACCGGATCGACTGCTCGTCACGGAGCGCTCCGGCGACGGGCTCGTGGCACACCTCGCCACGCTCGCGGGCGGGCTCGGCCACGCGAGCGTGGGCCCTGCCGATCACATCACGCTGTCCGAGGTCGAAGGAACACCGGCCGTCATCACCACCCGCGCAACGCATGCCGGAGCGGCGACGGAGCACGCGGCCGCCGCGTTCGCGGTGGACGATCTCCACGCGCTTCGCGACGGCAAGGTCGAAGAGCGCGACGGGTCGATCGATCGGCCCGATGCCGCGGTCAGTCCCCTGTGGTGGACGGGCGCCTTCCGCACCGTCGTCGGCCGACGCCCCGGCCGCTACGACGCGAAGCAAGATATCCGGCTGCCGGAGCAGCTCGTGCAGGTCGACGTGCTGCTGGGGCACGACGCGAGCGAGCCGGTGCCCTACGTGGGCTTCAGCCGGTTGACGGAAGAGTCGCGGCTGCGTCCGGGCGCGAGCGTGTTCCTGTTTCGCGACCGGGCGCAGTTTCGACTCGCCCGTGGAACGCGCACCTTCCGCATGGCCCTACGCAAGCCCACGTCGGCGTACGACGTGGGCTCCTCGCATGCCCAGATCATCGACGGCGGCGAGGTCCTGTGCAGCGTGACGTCGACGCTGCGCAAGGGCGCGCCCGACCTCATCGAGGTCTACCGGGTGGACACGACGACCGGCGCGGTTCAGGAGGTGCTGGCCGCGGACGGACAGCGCCGGTTCGTTCGCTGGCACGCAGCCAGAAAGCGCATCGCGATGCTTCACAAGCTCCGCAAGGACGACCCCGGTGGCCCCACGCTCGACGTCTACGACCTGCCGGCGGTAGGTGCACCCCGACCGTGA
>JBDTCO010000091.1:0-28338 GCA_039923495.1 Polyangia bacterium | reverse complement strand
TCCTCGAAGGCGCCGCGGCCGAGCTTCGACTCCTGGTCGGCGAGGAAGCCGAACGTGAAGACCTTGTGGATCTGGCGGTGCATCGCCGTGATGTATGCGGCGAACGGCGACGCGCGCGTGCCGAGCTCGGCCTGGTTGCCCACCTTCACGTCGGGCGTGAAGTTCTCGAGCGCGGAGCGCAGCGAGCCGACGCTCGCCAGGTACTTGTCGTAGCGACCCTTGACGTGCGAGCGCTCGCCGCGCGCCGCGAGCTGCCGCTCCTTCTCTGCCGTCGAGAAGCCCTCGATGTTGTCGTACATGTGGTGGTCGATGGCGAGGTTGACCTTGCCGCCCTTCTTGCTGGCGCCGCCACGCTCACCATCGAGTCCCTTGCGCTGCATCGGCAGCTCACCGGCCGCGACCTCCTGTCGCTCGACACCATCACGCTGCTGCACCTCGGCGCGCTGATCGTTGCGTGGCATGAGGTTGCGCATCGCGAGCGGCCCCGGCTTCTGCTGCCGCGGATCCTCCGACATCCCCTCGGTCCCCTTCTGCGGCGACGAGCGCGCGAGGTCCTGGCCGGTCTTGTTCTCGAGCTCGGCGATCTTCTGATCCTTGTCGCCGACCTCCTTCGCCTGGTTCTCGTTGGGCGTGCTCTGGTGCTCTGCCCCTTGCGTCTCGCGAATGAGGTTGGTGCTCTCGGTGCGCGTCTGCTCCGCGACCGAGTGGTTCTTCTCGGAGAGGAACTGCGCCGCCGCGTTGTCCTTCTCGTCGGGGAACTTCTCCTGGCTGACCATCTGCTTCCGCTTGTCGATGGGAGGCGGCGGCTGAGGAGGCGGCGGGTCCGCCTTCGCGATGGGCTTCGGCGGCTCGGGCTTCGGCGGCTTCGCGGCATCGAGCGGCTTCGGCGGCTCGGGCTTCTTCGGATCGGCCTTCGCCACCTCGACGGGCTTGCGCTTCTTCGGCTTGTCTTTTTCTGGCTCTGGCGCCGTTGCCGCAGCGGGATCTGCCTCGGGATCAACCGGATCCGGCAGCATCGTGATCTCCTCGACCGTCTCGGTCTTGCCCATCGACGTGAGGGGCTCGATGAGCTTCGGGATCACCCAGAACACGTGGACGCTCGCGGAGACGGCCAGCGTCCCCACGAACCGCTGCCAGCGGAAGCGACCTCGTGTCACTGTTGAAATCTAACACCGACGGGGTAACGACGCCCGCAGTCTCGCGAGCTTGCACGCAAATGAAACGTGCGCTGTCAGTAGCGTCGGTACACGCCGACAACGAGCCCGATAAGGTTGACGCTCTTCCAGTCGCGCTTGCGGACGATGATGGGCGCCATGCGGTCGTTGGCCGGCATGAAGACGATGCGATCGTTCTCGGGCTCGGGGTGGAAGTACTTCACCGTGGCCTCGTTCTCGATCATCGCGACGACGATGTCGCCCTTCTTCGCGACGAGCTGCTTCTTCACGAAGATGTAGTCGCCGTCGTAGATGCCGGCGTTGATCATCGACTCGCCCTTGACCTTCAGCGCGAAGACCTCACGGTTGGCGCCGAGGAAGAAGCGGTCGACCTTGACGGTGTCGGACGCATCCTCGACGGCGAGGATGGGCTCGCCCGCCGCGACACGCCCGAGGATCGGCACCTCGACCATCTGCCCCGTCGGACCTGCACCCTCGACCGAGATGGGGCGCAGCGCGCGCGACTGAAGGGCCTCGCGCTCGAGGTACCCCTTCTTCTCGAGGGCCTTGAGGTGATCGTTCACGCCGTTGGTCGACCGGATCCCCATGTGGCCGCCGATCTCGCGCAGCGTGGGTGGATAGCCGCGGTTCTCGATGGACGACGAGATGAAATCGAGCACCTTCTGCTGGCGCTCGGTCAGCGGCTCCTTGTCGTCGTCACGTACGATCGTCCGGACCTCGGGAGCGGGCAGATGCGATCGCGGGGGTTGACGAAGTGCGGTCGTGCTGGCTTCGCGGCTCATCGGGGCGGCTCCTCGGGCGACATACCTGAACAAATTGCAAGTTACTGAACAGGCGAACACGCGTCAAGTTTTTGCGCTGCCGAAGCGCGGTATCGTGCTGCCGATGATCCGCGTCGCTGTGCTTCCGTCCGTACTCCTGGCCGCGGCCCTGCTCGCGAGCCCGCTCCTCGCGGCGCCGGGCGGTTCGCCGTCGGTGCTGCGGCCGAGCCCCGACGAGCTGAAGCGTACCTACGCGCGTCACGACGATGTCGAGCTCGAGCGCGTCTCGCGCCGCATCGGTGCGCCGCGGCTCGTTGCGCTGATCGAGCGCGGCTCGCCCGACGTGCAGCAGGCCGCGCTCGCTGCGGTCGTGCTGTGCGACGAGGGCCTGCAGCTGCTCCCGCGGCTCGTCGCCTTTGCGGGGCGCGCGGACACGCCGCAGCCCGTCGCACAGCAGACGCTCGATGCGGTCCGCCATGTTTGCGAGCGCGTCACGCGCGGCGAGAACAACGTCGAGGAGCTGCCCGCCGATCTGCCGCGCGCCGTCGTCGAGGCGCTCGCGACCTTCGCGGCTCGCGAGGATCGTGCTTTACCGCTGCGCGTCTCCGCCGTCTACGCACTGGCAGCACTCGTGCCGCTGGTGTCGAGCCCGCAGGACCTCGTGCAGCTCGCCTCCACCAAGGAGGTCGTCGTGCGGCGCGCAGTGGCCGATGCGCTGCCCTCCTCCGCTGCGCCGACGCTGGTGAAGCTCATCACCGACGATGGTGACGATGCTGTCGCTGCTGCTGCTGCGGGCGTGCTGTGTCGCGAGGTCCCGCCGCCGGGCGCGGAGCGCAAGAACGACAGGCCGCTCAAGCGCGCGGTGGAGCTCCCGCCTGCTGCTCGCGTTCGCCTGCGCGCGCTCGCAGTGAACGAGCAGCTCGACGAGGGCGCGCGGCTCGACGTCATCCCATGCCTGCGTCCCGGCGCGCAGCTCGCGGTCGATCGCAAGGCGGACCTCGACGTGCTGCTGCAGCTCGCCAGGGGCAAGGACGGATCACTCAAACGTCGTGCGCGCGCGTACGGTGGGCACTGACCGCGCGGTGATGGTCGTGGCGGTGCACGGCCGACCCGTCGAGCTTTCGCGCGCCGCGCTCGACGAGGAGCTTCGTCGGAGCGGTGCCATCGGCGGCCTCCCGCTCGTCGAAGCGCTCGTGCTGCACGCGCCCTACGACGCCGCGGTCGAGCGGCTCGTGCGCGCCATCGACCCGCCGGCCGGCACGCTGGGGCTCGCCGCGCTGCTCGCGCTCGTGCGGCTCGATGCGTACGCGGCGCTGCCTGCGCTCGCGAAGGCAGCGCACCTCGACGGTCCGCTCGGCACGACGGCGCGCATCGCAGGCTATCTGCTCGACGACGATGTGGACTCGCTCGAGGCGACGATCGCGCAGGATGCGGCGCTGACGTTGCGCGTGCCTCTCGTGCTCATGGTCCTGCCCGCACAGCTGGTGTGGGGGCCGCGCATCTTCGCGACGCTGCTCGACGCACTCGTACGACTGCAGCCGACGCTGGGCATCACGGCGTACCGCGCGTTCCTGGGCGACCTCGCGGAGGCCGCGTTCCGTCAGCTCCAGCACGGCGCCACGGCCGAGGTCCTGCTCGGCGAGGCCCGGGGCGCGCTCGTCGATAGCCTCACCGCGGAGCTCGGCAGTACCCCGGAGCTCGTCGCTGCGCGTGGGATGGCGTGGCTCCTCGGAGCCGTCGCGCCGGATGACGACGCCGCGAAGAACGCGATCGAGCGCGCGCGCGATCGCTTCCGCGATCCGACGTTCCACGCCGACTGCGACGCGATGCTCGCGGGAGCCTGGCCGCCTACGATCTAGCGCGACGAAGACGGCGTCGGACCTTGTCCATCATCAAGCCAGCTTCGGTGACGCCGAGCGGGCCCGCGGCGGCGAGCGCGACGCCGATGAACACGAAGCCGCCGACGAAGATCTTCACGAAGTCGAGCGCGTGCCCGACGAGGCTGCCGTGCGGGAGGTACGTGGACGCGAGGTAGGCCGGCGCCGCCGCGAGCCCAGCGACGAGGAAGCCGCGCAGCACCTGGCCGACGAGTCGACCGCGCTCCAGCTCGGGCAGGCGTCGCGGCAAGAACACGAGCAGCGACGCGGTGTGCATGAGGATGCCGAGGTCGGAGCCGATGACGAGCCCCGGCGTGCCGAAGTGACGGTTGAGCACGACATAGAGCGGGAGCGTGAGCACGGTGACGATCGTGCCCGCCGCCATCGGCAAGAACGTGTCACCCGCGGCGTAGTAGGCGCGCGCGATGATGCCCTGCAGCCCCCACAGAGGGATCGCAATGGCGAACAGCGAGACATACAGCGCGGTCGGTTGCACCTGCGCCACGTCGAAGTGACCGCGACGGAAAAGGAGGTCGACCGCGGGTACGGCGACCGCGATGAGCCCGCCACCCGCGAGCGCGGCGACGACCGCCGAGCCGCGCGCCGCGTTCGCGACGAGCTGTCCGAGCTCCTGCCGCTTGCCCTCGGCGAAGAGGCGCGCGAAAAACGGCATCGAGGCCTGACCCACGGCCTGTCCAGCAACGGCGATCGGCACCCACACGAGCTTGCGTGCATACGACAGCTGCGAGATCGCGCCCGCCGTGCCAGCGGCGAAGTAGCGCAGGATCCACTCGTCGGCCGTGACGAGCGAGACGCCGATCATGAGCGGCAGGCTGAGCTTGACCCACAGCTTCACGTCGGGGTGCGAGAGGTCGAGGCGCGGGCGGTAGCGCAGGCCTTGACGGATCGCCGCGACGACCTGCACGCCGAGCGGTCCCACCAGCGCACCGACGAGCGCGCCCCAGGCGAGCGACGTCACGCCGAAGCGACTGCCGAGCAGCGCGCCGCCCGCGATGGTGCCGAGGTTGTAGAGCAGCGGCGCGAACGATGCGGCGACGAATTTTTGCCGCGACATCAGCGTCGCCGAGGCAAGTCCACCGATGTAGAACGCGATCTGCGCGGGCAGGAGAATGCGCGACAGGCGAATCGCGAGGCCGAGATCCTCGGCGCGGAGCTTGTGCAGGTAGCGGCTGGCGATGGCCGGCGTCGCGATGGCGAGGACGATGACGCCAACGGTGAGCACCGACACCATGAGCGTCGCGATGGTGGAGAACACGCGGTCGCCCTCGTCGGAGCGATCCTGCGCGAGCCACTTCGTGTAGATGGGGATGAACGTGATGGAGAGCGTTCCGCCCGCGACGAGGTAGTTGAGGATGTCGGGGATGGTGAACGCGGCATAGAACGCGTCCGTCTCGCCGTTGGCACCAAACGCGGCCGCGATGTATGCGTCGCGAAGGAAGCCCAGCACCCTCGACGCCAGCACCGCGCCGACCAGCACGAAGGTGGCGAAGCGTAGCCTGCTGCTCACACCAGCTCGTGCGGCATGTGCGCGCGAGGAGCGCGGTAGTACCGGACGGGCGAGTAGGCGAGGAAGTTCGAGACGCGGCTCGTGTAGACGCACGCGTACGACTCGACCTGCTCGGCGAAGCGCGAGTTCTCGGTGCCCTCGCGAAAGATGGGCCCCCAGTACGGGTTGAAGACACGATCGACGTCAATCTCGAGCTGCGCGAGCTCCGACGTGGCGGACCGGAGCTGCGCCTTCTGCTCGTCGAGCTTGCGCTTCGCCTCGCCGCGCTGGCTCTCGAGCAGCGCGGCCTCGCGAGGACGACGCTCGTCCTTGTGCAGTGACTTCCACACGAGCTGCTGGAACGTGACGTCGGACTCGAGGCGGATGCGCTGCAGCTCGAGCTCCTCGATGCGCGCGAGGGCCTCCCGCTGGGACTCCATCTGCGAGAGCTCGCCCTCGAGCTCCTGCAGGACCATCGCCGTGCGCCATCCCGATGACTTCTTCGCGCGGAGCATGTCGCCGTAGATGTGATCGCCGATGTAGAGGATGTGGCCAGCGCTCGACCCGGACATGCGATCGAAGTCCACGATGTTGCCGCCCTCGTACACGACGCCGCGCTGCAGCGCCTCGGTGACCGCAGCACGGCGGTTGCCGGCGTCGTCGAGCTCGTAGAACGGATCACGATCGGTAAAGAAGCTCGGCTTGCGCGCGGAGCACACGATGATGTCGAAGAAGCTTCGCCAGTCGGAGTACGCCGGCAGCGTGCCCTTCAGGAGGTACGTCATCACGGCCTCGGTGTAGTCCCACGCCGAGTTGGTGAGCAAGAAGAGGCGCTTCCCCGACGAGCGGAGCTTGTGCAGCGACAGCGCGAGGTCCGGGTCACGCACGATGTAGTCGGAGAGGCCGGCCTTGATGACGCGCTTCAATGACTCGTCGCGGTGTGCCTCGTCGATGCACTCGCGGATGTCCTGCCATAGCTTCGAGTAAGCGACGGGGCCAGCCGACTCGAGGTGCTCGACCATGGACGCGAACATCACGACCTCGGGCAGCGCGAACAGCGTGTCGATGGAGGCCCACCGCGGCTGCGAAAGCTTGATGCGCTCGGCCGCGTACGCCTTGTCCATCTGCGCCTGTGTCAGCGGGATGTGGCCGTGGTACGCGCGACCGACGCGGCCGAAGCGGTCCATCTTGATGATGTTGCCAGTGTGACGGTCGACGACGAGCCCGCGGATCGCGAACGCCGGATCGTAGGTGAGGCCGCGGATCGTGTCGGGGTAACCGCGACGACCGATGAGCTTGTCGAGCGTGCACGCGATCGACAGCGCCTCGAGGTTGGGCTGGTTGTAGAGCGCGAGCGTGTAGTCCATGTCGAAGCCGACGAGGTCGCACTCGTCCATCCGCAGGTTGCGGTTGACGAAGATGCGTCGCGACGTGGCGATGTGTGCGCCTGCAGCGACCGGGGGGAGACCACGGGCTTCCTGGTTCTTGGCAGCGTCGGTGACAGACACGAGGCCCCTGATGTTATCAGCTTTGATCGTATGATGCAGGCGATGGCAAGAGGCTGGCTCATGGGTCTTTTGTGCGCGGCTTGCTATGGCTCTGGCGTCGCCAGCGCCGAGCCCGTGCTGCACGAGCGCATCTTTTTCAGCGCGGACAGCGCGCGCTGCAAGGACGGCGTCTGCAGGTCGCAGGGGCCACGCGGCGAGGAAGTGACCGCCGTCGAGCAGGATGGCCACCTGCTTCAGGCGCCGAGCGAGGGGCCGTCGCCGGTGGCGGGCGAGCAGGTATTCCGGCCCGAGCCCGAGGTCCAGCCGCACACGTTCGGCGGCCCGCCGCTGCCCGGCGATCCGCCGCCCGAGCGGCGCGCACATGTGACGATGGATCGTGACACCGGCAAGGACGCGGCGGTGTCGCACACGTACCACGAGGTCTTCACCCCATCGGTGTTCCCGTACAAGCGGCTCTCCGTGCTCGACTGGGCGGAGGCCGACGGTTCGCTCGCGGTGTTCTCGAGCGACAAGCGCCTCGTCGCGGTGCTCGGCACACAGGTGCGCCGCCCCGACTACGACGCGTTCTGGGGCTCCATCGTCGTGGATCTCGAGCCCGGCCGCTGGGTGCCGCTCCCGACGGTGTCCGCGGACTCGCGCATCCTCACCTACCGCACGGACCCCCAGACGGCAGCCGGCGCGCTCGAGTTCGCGCACGACGCCGCCGACAACTTCTATGTGCGGGCCACCGGCACGGGCGGCGGAGGTGGGCAGCGTCGCCTCGTGTGGCTGAGCGATGCACCGCAGGCGTACTTCGGCGGTCCCATCCCCGAGGCGCGCCTCGACGAGGAGCCGCGCGCAATCCTGCCGCCGCTGCCGGCGTCGCTGCGCGGCGACGCGCAGGCGGTGCTCTCCGCGATCAACGTGCATCCCACTCCGCATACGCAGCTATCGGCGGTGCTCTCCCCTCTCGTCGGCTATTTCCGCTCGTTCGAGTCTGGTGAGCTGCCGACGTCTGCGACGTCGACGTACCGCGACCTCGCGCTCTCGCGCCGCGGCGTGTGTCGTCATCGCGCGTACGCGTTCCTCATCACCGCGATCGCGGCCGGCATCCCGTCGCGCTACGTCGAGAACGAGCTGCACGTCTTCGTGGAGGTGTACCTGCCGCGCCTGGGCTGGCGTCGCATCAACCTCGGCGGCGCGGCGCTCGACGATGAGGTCGCCGGCAACGAGGAGCGCCCCGTGCACCACCCGCGCGGTGAGGACGCGCTCCCGCGTCCGCCGCAGTTCACGGCCAGCGCGACACCGCCCGACCACGCCGCCTCTGGATCGGGAGGAGGTGGTGGACGTGGGGGTGAGGGTGCGCGCGTCGACCTGCGCGCACTGCTGGAGGACGACGCGCGCTTGCAGTCGACGGTCGAGCCCGGCGCAGCGGGCAAGGTTGCGACGCACCTCGCAGTGGCGGTCAGTGAACGCGTCGCGTTCCGCGGCGACACCATCGATGTGAGCGGAGCAGTCACCCAGCAAGGCGGCACGCCGGCCGCGAGTCTACAGATCGAGATCTACCTCGACAGCGCGCCGGGAGCGCAGCGCATCGGCCGCACGCGCAGCGGTCCCGACGGACACTTCGGCCTCGCGGCGCTCCTCCCGACCTCGCTGCAGCTCGGCTCCTACACGGTCGTCGCACGCACGCCGGGCGACGCGCAACACCTGCCGTCGTCGTCGCGCGCGCGGTGAGCGCTACTTGCGCGGCGGAAGCACAGGCACCTCACCGGACGCGCGCGCCACGACCTCCTGCACACGCGCGCGGCTGATGTCCTCGCGCGGATCGATGACGCGGACGCGGAGCATCTCGAACAGCGGATAGAGGTCGGCCGCGGGGAGCGCGAGCAGCTGCGTGGGCCTGAGCCCCGCGCCGAGCAAGCGGTCCGTGTGCTTCTCGAGGAACGCGTCCAGCGACGGGCGCTCGAAGTAGAGGCTCACGAGCACGCCGAGACCGCGGGCCCACGCCTCGCGCTCGTCTCCCGGCACCGCACGCGCGCGGGAGACGAGCTGGATGAGGACGTGCAGCTCGCGCAGCGCGGGCCGTGCACGGAAGCGCTGGAGCCAGCGCGACCACGTACCAAGCGTGCGCGGCGCGACGTCCGGCTTTCGGTCCTGCACGATGCGGCGCTCGAGCCAGTCGAGATCGACGTCGCACGCGCCGTGGATCTGCTTCAGGTTCCAGTGGAGGATCGGCGTGACCTCGTCGAGGAAGATGCTCTCGAGCTGCGCGTCGTCGTAGCCGCTGTCGAGGAGCTGCAGCGCAGCCTCGGGCAGGCCGTCGCGGATCTCGCTGTGGCAGTAGATATGCGAGAGCGCAACCCACGCCTTGCGACGGCGCGCCCGCGTGTCGGCATCGAGCCGGCCGCTCATCGCTGCGTCACCACGACGCCCGCGACGATGAGACGCGCGAGCACGCGCAGCGCGTCGGCGCGCGGCATGCCGCTGATGTCGAGGAGATCATCGAGGCTCATCGAGCCGTCCATGCGCGACAGCAGGAACGCGGAGCGCGAGTCGAGATCGGGCGTCGCCTTGCCGTAGCGCGGGATGGCATTGAGGTCACCGACGATGAGCTCGTAGGCGCGCGTCAGCAGCGCCTCCTGTCCGGCGGTACCGAGCTGCGTGATGCCGTCGGCGAGGTCGACGATCTGACGACGATCGCCCTGCTGCATTGCAGCCTCGAGCGCCTCGGGGCTCGCCGCCGTCTCGTACGGCACGGCGCTCGCGACGCGCTGGTGCCCGAACGGGTTCGTCGGCAGCGACGAGGCCTCTTCCAGCGCCTGGTTCGCAGACGCCTCGCGAGGCTGCTCGGGATCCGGACGCTGGATCTTCGTCTGGGTGATGACACGCGCAGGCTCGGGCCCCGGCACCGTCAGCGGCGAGAGCTCCGGCGCTTCATCGTCGTCGTGACTGTGAAACACCTCGACCTCGTACTCGCCGGAGCTGGACGCCGACGAAGAAAGACTCTCGCCGAGTCGCACGTGGGTGCGATCAACCTCGTCTTCGTCATCGTGTTCCTCGAACGGGTCATCGACCGCAACGGGCGCACCGGCCGAGAGGGTGAACCCCTGTCCGCGATCGAGATCGAGCAGGTTCGCGATCTGCTCCTCGCTGAGCTCGGGCACGTCGAGCTGCGGCAGGCTCGACGTCGCGAGCGTGGACCACTCGCGCGTCACCGAGTCCGGCGCCTCGTCGAGCTGGCTGCGCTCCATCGGCTCTGGCGGCGGGACGGGCCGAGCCTGGGGTGCGGTCCGCGGCGCGTCTGCGGGCAGCGCGATGCCCGGCAGGCCGAAGCGCGGGAGCGCCGCCTCGGACGCGCGCGGCGGTGCAGGCAAAGGCGGTAACGTGGGCAGCGCCGGGTTGGACGCCAAGCGCGAGGGCAGCGGCGGCAGCATCTCGACCGCGGGGATACCGAGCTGCGTGCGGCCGGTCGGCACCGACTGCGGGACGATGGGCGTGAGCACCGCGCGCGCAGGACGCGGTGGCTCATCGTCGAGGACGGCGCGATACGTGTCCGACGACGGGCTGCGACGTCCTGCCGCGATCTCGCGAACCCACGAGAGGCACTCGAGCGCGCGCGGATGATCGGGGGAGAGCGCGAGCGCCGCCTCGAGCTCGTTCTGGGCAGCGTCGTACTGTCCTTCCGAGTAGCGCTCGATGCCGCGCTCCACACAGGCCGCGGCTTCACGGCGATCGTCACTGTCGTAATTCGTCACGATCTTCTCGTCACGATCAGCCCACGCGTGCCTTGTGCACGACCCCGCGGAACATGTTGAGCGTGCGCGTGAGCGCCTCCGATGCGTCGTCGATGGCCTGCAGGTCCTTGGCCTCGACGGCGCGGTGCGCCCGCTCGATGACGCCGCGCGCCTTCTTCACGGCGTCCTGGCCGAAGTCCGATCCGTTGATGGCCGTCTCGACCTGAGGGAAGAGTTGCTCGATCTCGCCGATGAGCTTCTCGGCGCTCTGCTTGTGGCGCTCGATCTCCTCGGACTGCTTTGCATCCACCATGTAGTCGCGCGACTGCTCGACCATCTTCAGCAGCTCCTCCTCGGTGAGACCCGAGGTGGCCGTGACCGTGATGGCCTGCTTGAGCCCCGTCTCCTGGTCCTTTGCAGAGACGCTGACGATGCCGTCCGCGGAGATGTCGAAGGTGACCTCGATCTCGACCTCACCCTCCTTCGCTCGACGCAGCCCGGTGAGGATGAACTCACCGAGCAGCTCGTTCTCCTCGGCGCGCTCGTTCTCGCCCTGGAGGACGAGGATCTTCACCGACGTCTGGTTGTCCTTGACGGTGGTGAAGATGTGGCTCGCCTGCGTCGGCACGGTCGAGTTCTGGGTGATGAGGCGGTGAAAGTAGCCGCCCTTGATCATGATGCCGAGCGAGTGCGGCGTGACGTCGAGGAGCAACATCTCCGACGACGAGTCGAGCAGCGCAGCGCCCTGGATCGCCGCACCGAGCGCGACGACCTCGTCGGGGTGCACGCCCTTGCACGGCGCGAGGCCGAAGAACTCCTCGACCGCCGCCTGGATGCGCGGCATCCGCGTCATGCCACCGACGAGGATGACCTCCTCGATCTCGCTCTTCTCGATGTTCGCGTCGCGCAGCGTCTTGGAGCAGATCTCGATGCAGCGGGTGACGAGATCTTCCGTGAGCTCCTCGAGCTTGTCGCGCGACAGCGTGCGCTGGAGGTGCAGCGCCTCGCCGCCCTGCGAGTAGATGAACGGCAGGTTGATCTCCGCTTCCTTCGCCGCGGAGAGCTCGCACTTCGCCTTCTCCGCGACGTCCTTCAGGCGCTGCAGCGCCATCTTGTCCTTGCGCAGATCGACGGTGTGGTCCTTCGCGAAGCCGAAGACGAGCCAGTCGATGACGCGCTTGTCGAAGTCCTCGCCGCCGAGGAACGTGTCGCCGGCAGTGGAGATGACCTCGAAGACGCCCGAGCCGAGCTCGAGCACCGAGATGTCGAACGTGCCGCCGCCGAGATCGAACACCGCGACCTTGCGCTCGAGGTTCTTGCCGAAGCCGTAGGCGAGCGCTGCCGCGGTGGGCTCGTTGATGATGCGGATGACGTCGAGGCCGGCGATCTTGCCGGCGTCCTTGGTGGCCTGGCGCTGCGCGTCGTTGAAGTAGGCGGGCACGGTGACGACGGCCTTGGTGACGGGCTCACCGACGTACTCGTCGGCGATGAGCTTCATCTCCTGCAGCACGTACGCGGAGATCTCGGGCACCGAGACCGACTGGCCGCGCAGCATCACGCGCACGTCCTCGTGCGGCCCCTCCACGATCTTGTACGACGACGACTCGAGCGCCTGCAGCACGGGCGGCGAGCCCCACTTGCGGCCGATGAGCCGCTTCGCCGCGTAGACCGTGTGCTCCGCGTTGGTGATCGCCTGACGCTTGGCGATGTGACCAACGAGACGCTTGCCGTTTTCTGCGATAGCGACCATCGACGGGGTCGTCTTGTAACCACCGCGGTTGGGGATGACCACGGGCGCACCATTTTCGACGATGGCGACGCACGAGTTGGTGGTTCCGAGGTCGATCCCGATGACTCGATCAGCCATGTACTCTCTTCCTGTAGTGAATGCCGTAGCTCATACCGCAGGCCAGGCCCGACACACGTTCGCCGCGAGAGGGGAGCGTAACACGCCCCGGCCGTTATCGCCGGTTCAGCCGCCGAGGCTGTCGAGGTAGGCCGCGCGGCGTTTGTCGTCGGAGAGCAGCTCGAAGGCGGACTTGAGCGCCTGGAAGATCTGGGTCAGGCGGCTGCCGTAAGGACCTAGGCTCTTGCCGAAGAAGCGGTCGGGATGGAAGTCCTTCGACAGCTTGAAGTACGCCCGCTTCACGTCCTTCTTGTCGGCGGTGCGCGCGATGCCGAGCAGCTCGAATGCGTCGAGCGACTGCACGGCCTCGTAGAACCTGTCGATGCTCTGCAGCTGTTCGAGCGTCAGCTCGACGCCGACGGGCACGGCCGCTGCGACCGTCGCCATCCGAGGAATCGACGTGGACGACAGCGTCGGCTTGCTCGCGACGACGGGCGGGGTGTGTCCGGTGATCTCGATGGCGCCCGCGATCCAGAGGCGACGCAGGATCTCGACCGTGCGCTCGGGCGGGAATGGCACGAGGTTGAGCAGGTCGCCGAGCTTCGAGTTGCCGTCGACTCGCGACAGCACGAAGCCCTCCTCCGGACCGAGGCCGAGCTCGGCGAGCGGCGCGGACGACTTGAAGCGCGGCACCGCGTCGCGTGGGGCGAGATCGGCGAGCGGGTCGGAGGCCATCTTGGCCAGCCTATCCCAGAAGCGGCTCGCCCAGCACCCACAGCAGCGCGGCTTTCTGCGCGTGGAGGCGGTTCTCGGCCTGGTCGAACACTGCAGACCGAGGGCCTTCGATCACGCCCTCGGTGATCTCCTCGCCGCGGTGCGCGGGCAGGCAGTGAAGTACGATGGAGTCGTCGGCGGTGAGCTCGACCAGCGCCTCGTCGACGCAGAACCCCGCGAACGCACGCGCGCGCGCCTTCGCCTGCGCCTCCTCGCCCATGGAGGCCCACACGTCCGTCGACACGACGGACGCTCCGCGCATCGCCTCGGCCGGCTTCCGCACGACCTCGATCTTCGTCGACGGGTGGCCCTCGCGGAGCGCGCGCTCGATGCGCTCGGGGTCGGGGTCATAGCCCGCCGGGCACGCGAGCGAGAGGTGCAGGCCGAGGAGACCCGCCGCCTCGATCCACGAGTGCGCCATGTTGTTGCCATCGCCGACCCACGCGTAGCGGAGCTTCCCCGGCTCGAGGGCGGACGGACCGAGGCGCTCCCACACCGTGAGCAGATCGGCGAGCAGCTGACACGGGTGCGTTTGATCGGTGAGGCCGTTGATGACCGGCACCGGCGACCACTTCGCGAGCTCGATCAGCCGCTCCCTGCCGAACGTACGCATGAGGATCGCGTCGCAGTAGCTGCCGAGCACGCGCGCCGTGTCGCGGATGGGCTCACCGCGGCCGATCTGCGAGCCCTCCGGCGACAGGTACACCGCGTGGCCGCCGAGCTCGAACATGCCGACCTCGAAGGAGACGCGTGTACGCGTCGACGCCTTCTCGAAGATCATGCCGAGCGTGCGGGCCGGAAGGAGGCGCCGCGCGGATGGATCACGGCGCTTCTGCTTCAGCTTCGCCGCGGCCGGGATGAGCGCGCGCAGCGTGTCGGCACCGAGATCGGAGAGGTCGAGAAAGTCGCGCTTCACGCCGAGAGGGCCTCGTCGAGCACGGTGAGGCCGCGATCGAGCTCCGCCTTGGTGACGATGAACGCGGGCACGAAGCGCACGACGGTGCCACCGGCGACGGAGAGCAGCACGCCAGCCTCGCGGCACTTCGTGGTGATCGGCGTGGCGTCGCCGTCGAGCGCGAGGCCGCGGAGCAGGCCCTGACCGCGCGCACCGACCGCGCGCGCGTGCTTCTTCGCGAGCGCCTCGAGCCCACGCCCCAGGTACTCACCCAGCTCGACGACGCGGTCGAGGAGCTTCTCCTCGGCGATGCACTCGAGCACCGCGTTGGCTGCGCCGCACGCGAGTGGGTTGCCGCCGAAGGTGGATGCATGGGCGCCCGGCGCGAAGCCCTCGGCGAGCTTGCCGCTCGCGACCATCGCGCCGATCGGCACGCCACCGCCGAGGCCCTTTGCCATCGACAGGACATCGGGAGCGACGCCGCTCTGCTCCCAGCCGTAGAAGGTGCCGGTGCGCCCGACCCCCGTCTGCACCTCGTCGAAGATGAGCACGGTGCCCGTCTCGTCGCAGCGCTGACGGAGCGCTCGGAGGAAGCTGGGCAGCGGCACGCGGATCCCGCCCTCGGCCTGGATGGGCTCGATGATGACAGCGCACGTCGACGTGGTGATCGCGTCGAGCGCGCGCTGATCGTTCTCGGACTCGGGCCACGGAACGATGCGAGCCCACTCGACGAGCGGACCGAAGCCAGCGCGGTACTTCTCCTGCCCCGTGAGCGCGACCGTGGCGATGGACCGGCCGTGGAACGAGCCCTCGAACGACAGCACCTCGATGCGTTCGGGACGACCCTGCACGACGTGCTGCCACCGCTTCGCGAGCTTGATGGAGGCCTCGTTGGCCTCCGCGCCGGAGTTGCAGAAGAACACGCGAGGAGAACCGAGCCCCGCGGCGAGCTTCACGAGCTTGTCGGCGAGCAGGATCTGCTGCTCGTTGTAGAAGAGGTTCGACACGTGGATGAGCCGGCCCGCCTGTGCGGCGATGGCAGCGGTCAGCTTCGGGTGTGCATGACCGAGCGGACAGGCGGCGATGCCGGCGGTCAGGTCGAGGAGCTCTCGCCCCGCGACGTCCCACACGCGGCAGCCTTCGCCCCGGCGCAGCACCAGCGGCTGCTGCTTGTAGTTGTGCGTGAGCTCCTTGTCGGCGCGCGCCATCAACGCTTGCTGCTCGGCCATGGCGTCGTCTCGAGTCGTCATGCGCGTAGCGTTAGCCGCAGGATTGCGGCCGTCAAGGTGCATGGGCGGACAGCGCCGCGAGCGTTTCTGCCTGCCCGCACTCGGCGCCGGCCGGCGATCCGTTTGCCCTGCACTACAGGATGTAGCGCGAGAGGTCTTCGTTCTCGACGATGCCTTCGAGCCGCTCGCGCACGTACGACGCGGTGATCGGCACGGTGGTGCCCGACAGGTGCGGCGCCTCGAACGAGAGCTCGTCGAGGAGGCGCTCGAGGATCGTGTGCAGGCGACGCGCGCCGATGTTCTCGAGGCGCTCGTTGGCGCGCGTGGCGAGGCGCGCGAGCTCGATGACGGCATCCTCGTGCCACTCGATCTTCACGCCCTCGGTGGCGAGCAGCGCCTCGTACTGGCGCGTGAGCGCGTTCTCCGGCTCGGTCAGGATGCGAACGAAGTCCTCGTTGGACAGCGCCTCCAGCTCGACACGGATGGGAAACCGTCCCTGCAACTCGGGGATGAGGTCCGACGGGCGCGCGACGTGGAACGCGCCGGCCGCGATGAAGAGCACGTGGTCCGTGCGCACCACGCCGTACTTCGTGGTGACGGCCGAGCCTTCGACGATGGGCAGGAGATCACGCTGGACGCCCTCGCGCGAGACGTCCGCGCCGCCGCCCTGCTTGCCCCCGCCGGCGATCTTGTCGATCTCGTCGAGGAACACGATGCCGGAGTTCTCGGCGCGGAAGATGGCCTCCGAGATGACCTTGTCCATGTCGATGAGCTTGCCGGCCTCTTCGCCGATGAGCAGCTCCATGGCCTGCGGCACCTTCGCCTTGCGACGACGCGGCTGTTGCCGGCCCTGGAACATCGACTGGATCTTGCCCATGTCGAAGCCGATCTGATCCATGCCGGGTGTCGAGAACATCTCGAGCATCCCCTGCCCGCTGTCGCTGACGTCGAGCTCGACCTCGCGGTCCTCGAGCTTGCCCTCGCGCAGCAAGGTCCGCAGCCGCTCTCGTGTGGCCTGCCCTTCCGGCGCTGCGCCCTCGAGGGGCTTGCCGGGACGCGGCAGCAGCAGATCGAGCAGGCGCTCCTCGGCGGCTTCCTGCGCGCGCGTGCGCACCTTCTGCTGCTCCTCGTCCTTCACGAGCTTGATCGCGATCTCGGTGAGGTCGCGCACGATCGAGTCGACATCGCGGCCGACGTAGCCGACCTCGGTGAACTTCGACGCCTCCACCTTCAGGAACGGCGCGGCGGTGAGACGCGCGAGGCGGCGCGCGATCTCGGTCTTCCCGACGCCCGTCGGCCCGATCATGATGATGTTCTTCGGTGCGATCTCGTCGCGCAGGTCGCTCGGGACCTGCTGACGACGCCAGCGGTTGCGCAGCGCGATGGCGACCGCGCGCTTCGCGGCCTTCTGCCCGACGACATAGCGGTCGAGCTCCTCGACGATGACCCGAGGCGTGAGCGTACGGGGATCACGCTGCGGCGGAGGCGGTGCGGTGCGGCTGCTCATGATGCGGGGAGCTCCTCGAACGACAGGTGCGAGTTGGTGTAGATGCAGATGTCTGCCGCGATGGTGAGCGCGCGCTCCGCGATGGTGCGCGCGTCGAGCTCCGTGTTCTCGAGGAGCGCGCGCGCCGCGGCGAGCGCGAAGCTACCCCCCGAGCCGACCGCGACCGCGTGACCATCGGGCTCGAGGACGTCACCAGAGCCGGTGAGCAGGAACGTGCGCTCCATGTCGGAGACGACGAGCAGCGCCTCGAGCTTGCGGAGCGCGCGATCGGTGCGCCAGTCCTTCGCGAGATCCACGGCCGCTCTTGCGAGCACGCCACCCGACGAGCGCAGGCGCTCCTCGAGGCGCTCGAACAGCGCGATCCCGTCGGCGGCCGAGCCCGCGAAGCCGGCGATGATCTTGCCGTCGCCGAGCCTGCGGACCTTGCGCGCGGTGCCCTTCACGACGGTCGTCCCGAGCGTGACCTGCCCGTCGCCTGCGATGACGACGCGACCTGCGCGCCGGACGGCGATCACCGTCGTGGAGTGGGATTCGATGCGAGCCATGAGGCGGTGAATCTAGCACTCAAGGCCGCGCTCGCGGTCGGTGGCTTGCGGTGGGTCGTCGATGGAGCCCGGAAGCACCACGAGGTCGAACGCGGCCACGTCGCCATCGTCCGCGAGCGCGAGGCCCGCGCGCGTGTACGCGACCGAACGCTGCACGGCATCTGCGTAGTGCTCGAGGAAGCGAGCGTCGTCGTAGACCTCGGCGCGCACGGCCTCCTTCGTCGCCTGCGGCATGATGCGCTTGCCGATGAAGCTCGCGAGCAGCGAGGTGTACTGGCGGTAGCCGCGAGTCCAGCGCGCGATATCGGATGCGGGCGGTGCGCTGCCGTGGACGATCTCGAGCGCCGACGCCAGCGCTCGTGCGATCGCGCCACCGTCGTGCACGCGCTGACCTTCGACCGCGATGTACTCCGCGATTCGACGATCGCCCATGAAGTCGAAGCCGAGCCGAACCTCGTGGAACAGGATGCTGTGGAACTTCTCCACCTCGCTGTGCTGGCGTGCGGCGCGATCGTCGAGGCGCTGCGCGCGCACCTTCGCGAGCTGGTTCACGAGTGGATGCAGCCGCGAGTCGACCGCGAGGTGCGAAAGGAGCCCGAGCGCGACGGCCAGGACACGCTCGCCGTCGCGCCGCGTGCTCGGGCTTTCACGCAGCACACGGCCCTGCTCGACGAGCGAGCGCGCGACGCGCGAGGGATCGCGAGCGTGGAGCGCGTCGCCGAGCGGCGACGTGGCCAGCGGTCGGCGCAGGACATAGCGCGCGACCCCCGCCGCGAACCGATCGAAGTACGCCAGATCGAGCACGACGGCGCCCAGGCGCTGCAACGCGCGCAGCTCGTCGTCGGCCGCTGGCACGGCCGAGTCCGAGAGCGCGGAGAGGTGGATCGCCTCCGCGGGCATTATCGCTTCTTGCCAACGGCGGCCTGCGACGTCCCGGCGCGCGGGTGATGCGCCGCGTACTCGCGCATGAGGTACTCCGTGTCGACGTGCGCGTAGCGCGCGGTCGTCTTCAAGGACGCGTGGCCGAGCAGCTCCTGGATGGCACGCAGGTCTGCGCCCGAGCCGAGGAGGTGCGTCGCGTAGCTGTGGCGCAGCGCGTGCGGGTGCGTCTTGCCGATGCCTGCGGTGATCGCGTGACGATCGAGCTGCCGACGGACGCTGCGCGGGTCGAGCCGACCACCACGCGCGTTCACGAACACGTGGTGGCCGGTCGGCGCAAGCGCGCCCCGCACGTCGAGCCACGCGTCGAGCGCCTCCCGCGCCTTGCGTCCCAGCGGCACGACGCGATCCTTGCGACCCTTGCCCTCGCGCACGCGGACCTCGTCGCGGTCCAGATCGCCGAGGTCGAGCCCCACGCACTCCGAGACGCGGAGGCCGCAGCCGTAGAGCACCTCGAGCAAGGCGGCGTCGCGCTTGCGCAGCACCGGAGACTGCGCGCCCGCAGCTTCATGACCGGGCGCCTCGACGAGGCCGCCCGCCTGATCGACGGTGAGAAAGTGCGGTAACGCATTTTTACCTCTCGGTGGGCTCACCAGCAGCGCGACGTTCTCATCGACGACCTTCTCGCGCTTGCAGAAGCGAAGGAACGCACGTACCGACGAGAGCTTGCGACCGATGGTGGCTGCATCGTTGCGATCGAAGAGCGTCGCCAGGTAGGAGCGCAGGAGCGGCACATCGATGCTGCGCGCGCGCAGCGGACGCTGCTTCTCCTCGAGGTAGGCGGTCAGCTCCGCCAGATCGTGCAGATACGCCCGCACGGTGTGCGCAGAAGCGCGCTTTTCCGCCTCGAGGTGCACGCGGAACCGCGCGGTCAGTGCTGCGAGATCGTCGGTCACCCGGCAAGCCTACGCGGCTCACTGCGGTGCGGCTAGAAACGCCCGAGCAGCCAGGGAGCGCGACGAGCACGAGGGCTTCACGCAACCGGGGTCATCGCAAGGTGCCTGCCATGGCCGACAAGGTCTTGGTCCACGCCTCGTGCGCGACCCGCGCGCGCTCGACATGACGCAGCCGCCGATCGCGCTTGCCGTGCCTGCCCTTCTGGTACGGGAGCGGCGGCATGAGCCCGAAGTTGATGTTCGACGGCTGGAACAGCTCCTTCGGCTCACGCGGCCGGAGCGCGTGCGCGTACAGCGCACCGAACGCCGTCTCGGGTGGCGGGATCGCGACCGCGCTCCCGGTGAGCTCGCCTGCGATGAAGAGCCCGACAAGCAGGCCGATGGCCGTGGACTCGATGTAGCCCTCGACGCCGGTGATCTGCCCGGCGAGGTGCAGCCGCGGCAGCGCTCGCAGCGCGAAGTGCTCGTCGAGCAGACGATGCGACTCGATGTAGGCGTTGCGGTGGATCGATCCGAAGCGCACCCACTCTGCCTTGGCCAGCGCGGGGATCATCGAGAACACGCGCTTCTGCTCGGGGTAGGTGAGGCGCGTCTGGAAGCCGACGAGGTTGTAGCTCGTGGCCTGGCGACTCTCGGCGCGGAGCTGCACGACGGCATATGCATCGGTCTCGAGACCGACGGGCTTCATCGGACCGAAGGCGAGCGTGTCCTCGCCACGCTCGGCCATGATCTCGACGGGCAGACACCCCTCGAAGTAGCGCGGCTCCTCGAACGGGTGCGGAGCGACCTTCGTGCCCGTGCGCAGCGCCTCGACGAACGCGACGTACTCGTCCTTCGTGAGCGGACAGTTCACGTAGTCCGCGCCGTCGCCCTTGCCGTAGCGCGAGCCATAGAACGCGTGATCCCAGTCGATGCTCTCCGCGTCGACGATCGGCGCGATCGCGTCGTAGAAGTAGAAGCGGTCACCGCACAGCGCACGGAGCTTCCGTTCGACACCGCCGCCGACGAGCGGGCCGCCGGCGAGGATGACCTTGCCATCGGGCAACGCATCGAGCGCGCGACGCTCTAACGTGATGCGCGGGTGCGACGCTACCGCGACGGTGACCGCGCGTCCGAACGCGTGCCTGTCGACTGCGAGCGCGTCACCGGCCGGGACCTTCGTCGCATCGGCACAGCCAAGCACGAGCGAGCCGGCGGCTCGGAGCTCGGCCTTCAAAAGGCCCGCCGGCGTCTCGATGCCGTCACCGCGCAGCGAGTTCGAGCACACGAGCTCGGCGAGCAGCGGCGAGCCGTGCGCCGGAGACAGGCGCGCAGGCTTCTGCTCGACGAGGGTGACGTCGACGCCGCGCTCCGCGAGCTGCCAGGCCGCTTCACAACCAGCGAGCCCTCCTCCGATGACGGTGACCTTCATGCGGGGGAGTCTAGCGGAGTTCGTGCTGCTGGCTCGGACGCGACCGCGCAGCACCCGACGCGGTTCAGTTCGCGTTGACGGGGTAGCTCGCGAGCTTGAGGGCCTTCAACACGTCGTCGCAGCTGGAGGTCGCAAGTGCTGCGGCCTGGGTCGCGACCGCTTCCTGGATCGTCGGCGTGCGCAGGTACGAGCCGGCGACGTACGACGACGTCGGACCCTCGAAGTCCTTCGCGCCGGGGCACTTCTTCGCGTAGGCCTCGCGGAAGTCCGAGAGCGCCTGCAGCTTGGGCGCGTCATTGACGGACGAGCGCCAGTAGAAGATGCCGATGGCAGCACCGGCCACGAGCACGGCGACGATGATGCCGACCGTCCGACCGGTGTGGCGCTCGCTCCCGATCTTGATGTGGCTGCCGGTGTTCTCACCGGACGGCATGTCTACGTTCGAAAGCGGTTCGTTGGCCATGGGAAAAGCTCCTCTGAGGACGCCAACGCCGGCCTACCCGACGCAAGCGACTGCAGACTACGCCAATAAGCCGAAAAAAAACGAACCCGGCGTACCGCTGTGACTACGCGGCATCCCCCGTGGCCTCGCCCTCCTCGGGCGCGACCGAGCCGTCCGAGTATCCACAGCCCTCGGCGATGCAGCGCATGCGCGTGCCGCTCTTGTTGACCTTCTTGACCATGAACGGCGCCTTGCACTGCGGGCACGCGATGGGCACGGGGCGGTCCCACGTGACGAAGTCGCACTGCGTCTTCGAGTAGTTCGCGCAGCCGTAGAAGCTCTTGCCGCGCTTCGATCGCTTCTCGGTGAGGAAGCCGCCGCAATTGGGCTTCGGGCACATGACGCCGAGCGAGATCGGTCGTGTCGTCTTGCACTCCGGGTAGCCGGAGCACGCGAGGAACTCCCCGAAGCGGCCGCGCTTGACGACCATCGGCTTCTCGCACGTGGGGCAGACCTCGTTGGTCGTGGCCTGCGGCTTGAGCGAGATGGTGCCGTCCTCTGCACGAAGGAACTCCTTCGTGTTCTTGCACTCGGGATAGCCCGAGCAGGCGAGGAACTCGCCGTTGCGGCCCCACTTGATGACCATGACCGAGCTGCACTTCTCGCACTTGAAGTCGGTGGGAGTCTCCTCGCGCTTGATGTCGCGCATGTGCTTGGCCGCGTGCTCGACCTCGCGCTTGAACGGCGAGTAGAAGTCGCCGAGGAGCTTCTGCCAGTCGGCGTTGCCTTCGGCGACCTGGTCGAGGCCCTCTTCCATCTGCGCCGTGAACTTGGCGTCGAGGATGCCCGGGAAGGACTCCACGAGCAGATCGGTGACCTTGGTCCCGAGCAGCGACGGGTAAAACCGCGCCTCGCGCTTCTCCGCGTACCCACGATCCTGGATGGTCGAGAGGATGGCCGCGTACGTCGACGGACGACCGATGCCCTGCTCCTCGAGCTCCTTGACGAGCGAGGCCTCCGAGAAGCGCGGCGGCGGCTGCGTGAAGTGCTGCTCGGGCATGAGCGCGTGCAGCGTGATCTTGTCACCGACGACGAGCGGCGGCAGCGTCCGGTCGCCGCTCTCCTCGGTCTCGCCCGTCTCCTCGGCGGAGTCGGTGTAGACCAGCGTGTAACCCGCGAACTTCATGATCTGGCCGGTGGCGCGCAGCGAGTAGCGACCGCCCTGCACGTCGACGGTGGTCTGATCGAAGATGGCCGGCTTCATCTGACACGCGATGAAGCGGTTCCAGATGAGCGTGTAGAGCTTGAGATAGTCCTCGCCGTCGCGGAGCTTCTCCTGATCGCCGCCCGCGGCCTTCTCGAGGAGCTGCCGCACCTTCTCCGGATCGTACTCGGTGGACGCGGGGCGAATGGCCTCGTGGGCGTCCTGCGCCGACTTCTTCGTCTTGTACACGTTCGGCTGATCCGGCAGGAGATCCTTGCCGAACTTCCCCGCGATGTAGTTGCGCGCGTCGGCGAGCGAGTCGTCGGACAGACGCGTCGAGTCGGTACGCATGTAGGTGATGAGGCCGACCGGACCGTCGCCGAGCTCGAGGCCTTCGTACAGCCGCTGCGCGATGCCCATGGTGCGCTTGGCCGTGTAGCGGAGCTTGCGCGCGGCCTCCTGCTGCAGGCGCGACGTGATGAACGGCGGGAGCGGGTTCTTGCGACGCTCCTTGCGCTCGACCTCGGCCACGGCGAGCGGCAGCGTCTTGAGCTCGGTCGCGATCTTCTGCGTCTCCTCGCCCTGCGTGAGCTCGGCCTTCTTGCCGTCCACCTTGTTCAGGCGCACGCGGAACGCAGGCGGGGTCGGACCCTCGACATCGGCCTCGAGCGTCCAGTACTCCTCGGGCTTGAACGCGGCGATCTCGCGCTCGCGATCGACGATCATGCGCACCGCGACGGACTGCACTCGACCCGCGGACAGCCCGCGCTGCACCTTGTTCCAGAGGATCGGCGAGATCTGGTAGCCAACGAGCCGATCGAGGATGCGCCGCGCCTGCTGCGCCTCGAACTTGTGCGTATCGATGACGCCCGGGTTCGCGAGGCCCTCGGTGACGCCGCGCTTGGTGATCTCGTTGAAGAGGATGCGCTTGATGTTGGAGTTGGCCGGCCGGATCTCCTGAGCCAGGTGCCACGCGATGGCCTCACCCTCGCGATCGGGGTCGGGCGCCAGATAGACGATGTCGACGTCGCGCGCGCTCTTCTTGAGGTCCGCGATGATCTTCGACTTGCCCTGGATGTGGACGTACTCGGGCAGGAAGCCGTTCTCGACATCGACGCCCATCTTCGACTTGGGCAGATCGACGACGTGGCCGACCGACGCCTTCACGGTGAAGCCGGCGCCCAGGTACTTCTTGATGGTCTTCGCCTTCGCAGGAGACTCGACGACGACGAGCGCGCGCTCCCGACCGGGCCGACGCTCGCGCGGGCCCTCGTCCTCGACATCGACATCGCCTTCGACCTCGTCCTCGTCCGACTCCGTGTCGGCAGACGCCTTCTTCTTCGACCGCTTCGCGACCGCTTTCTTCTTCTTCGACGCTGGCGCAGCCTTCTTCGCGACGGCAGCCTTCTTCGCGACGGGAGCCTTCTTTGCGACGGCAGGCTTCTTTGCCGCGGCCTTCGCAGGCGCCGTGGCGGCCTTGGTCTTCACGACCTCGACCGTGGTATCGGCCGATTTTTTTGCGGTGGCGGCGGCGGTACGCTTTGCGGGCATCTTCATTCCTTTGTGTCGGCCAGGCTGCGGATCGCAAGGCAGCGGCCGTCTGGCAAGCGGATGAGGCTACGTGAGGCTTCGAGGTCGAGCACGAGACAGAGCAGGTCGTCGAGCGCGAGCCCGGTGGCGAGCGTGAGCTCTTCGATGGAGAGAGGTGCGGACCCGAGCTGCGCAAGCACGCGGGCCTGTGCAGCGTCGACGACGGGTGCAGGCGGCGCCGACCGGCCGAACAGCGCAGCGACGAGTGACTCGAGTGAGGACGCAGGACGAGCGCCGCGCGCGAGCAGCAGGTCGCAGCCTGCCGACCCCGGACGACAGTAGAGGTGCGTGCCCTGCGTGAGGGCCGCCTGCCCGGTGCCGAGCGACCCGGAGCGCGCGCTCGCCTCGACGACGACGACCGCACGTGAGAGCGCCGCGATGAGCGGGTTGCGCGTGGGGAAGCGTCCGGGCAGCGCGGCGGTGCCGGCGGGAAAAGGGCTGACGAGCGCCCCCCTGCTGGCCAGGATCTCCGCGAACAACGGCCCGTGCCGCAGCGGATAGACCACGTCGACGCCGGTCCCCAGCACCACGACGGTCGGCGCGCCGGCGGCCACGGCACCTTCGTGCGCCGCGCCATCGATGCCGAGGGCGCCGCCCGAGACCACGATCTCCTGCTCCCGCGCGACCGCTTCCGCGAGCGCGCGGGCCCAGTCGAGCCCGGCGCGCGACGCCGCCCGCGCGCCGACGATGGCGACGCCGAGGTGACGACCCAGGCGTCGAACGAGCGCCGCATTCCCTCTGATTTCGAGGCGCTGCAGGCGTCGCGGCAGGTCCGGCCGCACCACGACCTCGTCGAAAGCACACGCCGCAGGAGGCGCGGGATTCGCGAACAGATCGCGCTTCTGCTGGACCGTTTGCGTCATGCGGAGGGGCACTCTGTCTAGTCGCGGCATAGGGGGGCGTCAAGGAGCAGCGGGGCAAGTAACCGAAATGAAACGGTGCGAGCCGCGTGCGACCGGCGGAGACGCCGTGATACGCTCGCGCTGTGGTCACTATCGAGTGCTCGCGCCAAAGGTTGCGTGGTCCGATGAAGAACGTGGCAGCTCTCACCCTGTTCGCCCTGGCAGTCTGCGTTCCTGGGGTCGGCGTCGCTCCGGCCGCAGCGCAGGAGGCTCCGCTCGATCCATATGGGCCGTACGCGCCGTACGGGCCGTCCGGGCAATACGCTCCGCGCGCTGCACCTGTAGATCCGTACGCGGGGCGCGCGCTGGACCCGTACACGGTCCGGCAGGCGCCGCCGCCGGACGAATGCAGCGAATGCGCGGAGCTCCAGCCGCAGCCGCGGTACGCACAGCCGGCGTATCCGCTGCCGGCGTACCGTCCGGTCCCACCGATCTTCGACGCGCCGCGCAGGCCGCGCACGAGCCCGCTCCTCGGGATCGGGCTCGGATTGTTCAGCTCCGCGTGGGCGGTGTCCGCGATCGCGTCGACGGGCACGTACCGCGGGCTCCTCGCCATCCCGCTCGCCGGCCCCATCATCGAGCTCGTGCACCTCGACCAGACCTACGAGCCCAGCTTCGGACGGATGGTGCTGGGCGGCGTCCTCGCGCTCGACGCGATCGCACAGACGGCAGGCGTCATCATGGCGATCGTCGGCGGGACGCACCATCGCCACGTCCCGCCGCAGCAGCCCACCGTTCGCTGGAGCGGCGCAGGCGTCGTCGGCCGCTTCTAGTACGCGATGCTCGAGGCCTTCGCGCGGCGTCTGACCGAAGCCGGCATCGACCCCGAGACACCGCTCGAGCACGGCGCGCGCGTCGTCGAGGCGCACGCGGCGGCACGACAGCTCGACCTCGCACCATGGCTCGCGGCCGTCGAGCGGCATGTACTCGCGCTCCACGCGCGATCGTACGGGCTGTGGTCGCCGCTGCGCTTCTTCGTTGGCGCGCTCGCGGCGGCGGCGGGTCACGACGCGGCCGCGTTCGAGGCGCTGCTCACGGAGGCGCGCGCGACGCTGTTCGCGCTCGTCGATCACGGCGTCGACACCACGCGCACCGAGCAGTACGGCGTGCGCTGCGCAGCCGCGGCGTTCGTCGAGGATCCGGCGGGACTCCTCGAACTGCTTCGCTGGGCGCGCGCCACCGCGCTGCGTGGCGAGCAGCCTGGCTGGACACTGCAGCTCCTCGTGCCCGTGCTCCGCGAGCATCGTCCGGCAGAGTTTGCGCAGCGCTGGCAGTCCGCGAAGGCGCTGCTCGCGTCGATGAAAGACGCCAAACATTCGCCCGGCTACCCGGTCGCGACGGGCCTCTCCGCCCTGGCGCAGCTCGACGGCCCGTGGGATGCGTGGTGCGGGACGCTGGCGACGCTCGCGAAGGCCGCGAAGCGCGAGTGGTTCTACGGGCTCTTCGAGTACGGCCTCTCCGGCCTCGCGCAGGCGGGCCTGACGGAGGCGGACGTGGGCCGCGCGCTCGAGCTCGGCGTCACGCTCGCGGATCATGGCATCGCGCCGGGCCCGACGTGGCAGCGCGCGCTCGGATCGACGCGCTCGGTGGACCTCGCGACGCGGCTTGCAGAGGAGGGCATCGAGCCGAACGTGGTGGTCACGGACGGCCTCTGGCTCTTCGACGCGCTCGGCCTGCTTGGCGACGAGGGTGAACGTCTGCTCGACCTCGCGCGCACGCTGCGACGACACGGACTGCCGCTCCGCTTCTTCGAGGAGTGTCCATCGATCGTGATGTCGATGGAGGAGCGCGTGGCAGGCCTCGGCGAGCGCACGCTCACGCTGGCCGAGCACCTCGCCGAAAACGGTCACGAGCCGACGGTGGCGATCGCGTTCGGGCTGCCGCGCGCGATCGTCTGGCCGAACGCGCCCGCGTGGCTGCCGGCGCGCGCGCTCGAGCTCGCGGATGCGCTCACGCAGGCGGGCCTCGATCCGTATCCACTTCTGAGCTGGGCCGTGCGCCCCGTGGCAGAGCTGAGCTGCGGCGACGAGGCTCGCTTCGTCGAGACGATGGTGCAGGTGCGCGCGCTCATCGACACGTTCGAGGCGCTCGGCATCCCGTACGGCGACGTGCTGTTCCACGACGTCGCCGCGCTCGCGGAGGCGGGCGGCCACTCGCGCGCGTTCGGCGATCTGCTCGGCCGCGTCGCGTCGCTCGTGACGCTGTGGAAGGAGCGCGGGCTCGACGTCGAGTCGCTCCTCTCCCGCGCACTGCCAGCCGCCGCGCGCGAGGCCGTGGGGCGACCGTGGGTGCTGGCGGCGGCGTTCGACGCGGCAGCGCGGCTCGCGCGCGCGGGTCACGGGGACGAGGCCGTGCAGCTTTTGGCCGAGGGCGTCTCGCGAGCTCGCGAGCTCGCGGGCGAGGACGAAGGTGCCTTCGCGCAGGCGTTCTCGACGCTCGAGCGCTGGTCGGTCGCGCTGCCCGCGGATCTGTCGTCGCGCGCCAACCTGGCCGCGTGTGCGATCGGCGCGACGAACGTGGTCGCCATCGATGCGGCCTTCGCGGTCATCGACAGCGCGTTTTCGGAGGTGACGGGCAACGAGCGAGCAGCCCTCGCCGATGCCTTGCCTGCGCTGGCCAACCTCGCGAGCGAGGCCGCGTCGCTACGCTCTCTCATCGAGCGAGCGCACGCGACGCTGTGTGGCCTCGACGATCCCGCACGCGAGCGCTACGTCGGCCTGCTCGGCGCCGCCGTCCTCGTGCAGCGCTGCGGCCCCACGCTCCTCGAGATGCTGGGCGAGCAGGCGCGCGCAGCCACCGTGCGGGGTGCCTGGGTCGTCGAGACGGCACGCCGCGCAGCGCGCGCGGCACGAGGCGACGAGCCCGGCTTCCTCCGCTGCGTCGAAGCGCTCCGTACGGTCGCGACTCGCGAGAAGAGCAACGAGGCGTTCGACATCCTCGCCGACTGCGCAGCGACGGCACGCTCCGCGCCACAGTTCCTCGAGATCATCGAGATGTGCTGCCTGGCGCTCGGCACGGGTGCAGACGCGACGCCGGTGCTCGACGGTCTCGCGCGCATCCGTCCGCTGCTCGAAGGCCGCGAGACGCTGTGGGAAAAGCTCGTGTGTCCCACCCTGCGCGTGCACCGGCAGCGCTCCGCGTCGTTCCTGTGGGCGTACGCGGGCTTCGTGTCGCGACACGTTCCGCTCGACGGCGATCTCGACGTACTCCGCGAGATCGTCACACAGCGCGGCGTGCGCTCGCTCGACTGCATCGCAAACCTCGTCGCGCCCGCGCTCGAGCGCGGCATCATCTCGAGCCTCTCCGCCGAGCGCGCGACGCTGCACAGGTACCTCGACGAGATCGGCTTCAACGAGCCGCGCCTGTACGCGCGCTACCAGGAGATCGAAAAGACGAGCCGCACCGAGCACGAGCGCCGCGAGCGCGCCTCCTCGCTGCTCGCCGAGATCGACGCGCTCACCGCCTCCATCCGCTCGGGCGAGGTCACCGACACCGACGCGGCACAGCCGCTGTTCTTCATCGCGTGGCAGCACCTGTTCCCACCCGCGGTGTCGGCACCCCAGCACGTGTACGAGCACGTGTGGCGCACGTTCGAGGATCGTCCGTCCGACGTG
>JBDTCO010000090.1:0-35606 GCA_039923495.1 Polyangia bacterium | reverse complement strand
ACGTGGGAGCTCGATTGCTCCGTGGAGAAGTTCTGGGACGTGTTCTGCGACGCCGAGTACAGCCGCTCGCTCTACCTCGACGGGCTCGGCTTCAAGGACTACCGCGTCGTCTCGGCCGATCCCGCGGATCGCAAGCTCGCGCTGGTACCCAAGCTCAACGTGCCCGGGCCCGTGGCCAAGCTGCTCGGTGATGCGTTCGCGTACGAGCAGCACGGCCAGCTCGATCGTGGCGCCAGCGTGTGGACGTGGAGGATGGTCCAGCCCGGCGGCAAGAAGGGCATCGTCTCCAGCGACGGCACCATCCGCGTCCTCGCGGCGGGCGAGGGTCGCTGCCGCCGCACCGACGAGGTGCACGTCACCGCGCACGTCTTTGGTCTCGGCGGCGTGATCGAGTCGTCCGTCGAGAAGGAGCTGCTCGCGTCCTGGGAGGCGGAGCTCGCGTTCTTCCGGCGCTGGGTCGCGACGAAGTAGCTGGTATCGTCCCCGGCCGATGGCCCAGACACTCAAAGAGAGGCTCGCCCAGATCCCCGAGGGCACCGCTGCCCTCTTCTTCATCCAGATCTTCGCGACGCTCGGCTTCGCGGTGCTGTACTCGACGCTCGTCCTTTACTCGACGAAGCACCTGCACTTCACCGCCAAGGAGGCGTCCGCGATCATGGGCGTCTTCGGCGCCTTCAACTACGGCCTGCACCTCTTCGGCGGCTACCTCGGCGGGCGCTTCCTCTCCAACCGCAACCTCTTCGTCGGCGGCATGGTGCTCCAGGTGCTCGGCTGCGGCTGCATCGCGCTCGGCACCACCGCGTCGCTGTACTGGGGCCTCGCGTTCTTCCTCACCGGCTCCGGCCTCAACGTCACCTGCCTCAACATGATGCTCACGCAGCGCTTCTCGCCGCAGGACGAGCGTCGCGAGAGCGCGTTCCTGTGGAACTACGCCGGCATGAACATCGGCTTCTTCGTCGGGTTCACCGTCGCGGGCGCCTACGAGAAGTCCGAGGGCTACACGAGCCTCTTCCTGTTCGCCACGGTCGGAAACTTCCTCGCGATCGTGCTCGCGGCCATCAACTGGAAGGGCATCGCCGACCTCGACACGCCGCTGCTCAAGGCCGGTGCAGGCGAGTTTCGCTGGCGCTTCCTCGTGGGCATCGCGATCTTGCTCGGCGTCCCGTCGATCGTCTGGATCATGCTCCAGCACACCGGTCCGACGGGCATCGCGATGAAGGTCATCAGCGGCCTCGTCGCTGCGTCGCTCGTCTACCTGACCGCTACGCACCGCGACACGCGCGAGCGCAACAACATGTGGGCGTACCTCGTGCTCGCGGCCGGCTCGCTGGTCTTCTGGTCGCTCTACCAGATGGCGCCCAATGGCCTCCAGCTCTTCGCCGTCAACAACGTGAACCTGCGCGTGTTCGGCGTGGATATCGCGCCGCAGTGGATCCAGAACATCAACACGATCGTCATCGTCATCGGCGGACCCATCCTCGCCGCGCTGTTCGCTCGCCTGCGCAAGCGCGGCTGGAAGATCGACATCCCGCAGCAGTTCACCGCGTCGCTGCTGCTCATGGGCATCGGCTTCATCGTGCTGCCGCTCGGCATCTCCTTCGCGGATGCGACGGGCCGCTCCCCGTTCGTGTGGCTCTTCCTCAGCTACGTGCTGCAGTCCATCGGCGAGCTGCTCATCTCGCCCATCGGCTACGCGATGATCGGCAAGCTCGCACCGACCAAGTACCAGGGCATCATGATGGGCAGCTGGATGCTCGTGACCGGCCTCGCGTCTCTGTTCGCCGGCGACTTCTCCGGGATGATCCCCGAGCCGTCGGGCACCACCGCCGCCATCACCAATCCTGCGTACGCGACGCTGTTCGGTCGCCTCGGCCTCGGCAGCCTCATCGCGGGGGTCGCGCTCGGCGTGCTCGTCCCGATGCTGCGCCGCCTCATCCGCGACGCGGACGCGGCGCGGGTCGCCCGATAGCGTCAATCCCACCACGAAAAGCGTCACGCGGTTGGCACTCGAAGCGCCACCTCACGCAGTTCCACCCGCTTGGGTACGGCACGCGACCTGCTGTGCTTGCGGTCATGCGCGGCGCGATACGGAACTTCTCGAGCTCACATCCGAACATCGCCCGCGGCGCGATCATCGGCTGGGGCGTGGTCGTGAGCATCATGTGCACCTACATGCTGGCACCGCACGTGCTGGCGCTCCCGGTGCCCTCGCGCAACGTCGCGCGCGCGGTCTCCACCGTCGAGCACCGCGGCGATGAGCAGGGTCGCTGGCTCGCGCTCCACGTGCTCGCGTCCGGCTGTGGTTGCTCCGCCCGCGTCCTGGACCACCTGCTCGCGTCCGAGCGTCCGGCGGGCGTCGTCGAGAAGATCCTGTGGATCGGGGCCCCGTCGCCGCAGCTCGAGCTCGCACGGCAAAAGGGCTTCCGGGTCGCGTACCTGACCGGCGAGCAGCTCGCGGCCATCTACCACGTCGAGGCCGTTCCGCTGTACGTCGTCGTCGATCCGGCAGGAAGCGTGCGTTACACGGGAGGCTACACCTCGCGCAAGCAGGGCCCGGACCCCCGCGACCTCGAGATCCTCGCCTCGCTGCGGGCGAACCACGAGGTCGCCGCCCTGCCGCTCTTCGGGTGCGCCGCCAGCCACACGCTGCAGCGCACCCTCGATCCGCTGGTCCGGCTGTCCGACGCGTTCAAGTAGTCCATTCGTGGAGACTGGGTACACATCGACATGTTGAAGCGAGTCATCAACTACCTCCGCCTGCCGTCCGAGGTCACGCCGTTCGAGCGCGCGTACCTCGTGCGCATGAACCGCATCGGCCTCATCTTCTTCTTCCTGCACATCCCCGTATTCATGGCCGTCGCGGCGGCATGTCACACAGGGGTCTTCGCCGCCTTCGCGCTCACGCTCGCGGTGCTGAGCGGCTCCACCCTCGCCTACTTCACCTTCACGAACGTCCGCGCGATGTCCGGCGTCTTCGGGTTCACCGCGATGTGCATGGGTGGGCTGCTCGTGCACTTCGGCCAGGGCCCGATGCAGATCGAGATGCACTTCTACTTCTTCGTGCTGCTCGCGCTCCTCGCGGTGTTCGCGAACCCGCTCGCCATCATCGTCGCGTCGCTGACCGTCGCCGTTCACCACCTCCTTCTGTACGTGCTCCTGCCAAGCAGCATCTTCAACTACGACGCGTCCCTGTGGACGGTGACCGTCCACGCGCTCTTCGTGGTGCTCGAGGCGACGGCAGCATGCTTCGTCGCGCGCAGCTTCTTCGACAACGTCATCGGCCTCGAGCGCATCGTCGCGCAACGGACGCTCGAGCTCGACGCGCGCAACAGCGATCTGCAGCTGCTCCTCGACACCGTCGGACAGGGCTTCCTCACGGTCGAGCTCGACGGGACGATGTCCACCGAGCGCTCGGCGATGGTGACGCGCTGGTTCGGTGATGCGAGGCCGAACGAACGCTTCTGGGACTACCTGGGCAGGACCGATACCGGGTTCGCCGCTTCATTTCGCGCCGGCTGCGAGGCCCTGCAGGACGACGTGCTCCCCATGGAGCTCCTCCTCGACCAGCTCCCGAAGCGGATGACCTGCGGACACTCCACCTACGCGGTCGGGTGCAAGCCGATCCTCGTGCAGGGCGCGGTGGCCAAGCTGCTCGTCGTGCTCTCCGACGTCACGCGCCAGCTCGATGCCGAGAAGAGCGAGGAAGAGCAACGCGAATCGATGGAGGTCTTCGGCCGCATCATGAACGACCGGTCCGGCTTCGCGGAGTTCATCGTGGAGAGCGGGACGCTCGTCGCGCAGATCGTCGAAGCACGCGACCACGAGGCGCTGCAGGTCGCGAACGCGCTGCACACGCTGAAGGGCAACTGCGGGGTCTTCGGGCTGGGCAGGATCGCAACGATGTGTCACCTCCTCGAGGATCGAATCACGGACGAGCTCCGCGTCCCCACGACCGCCGCGCGCGAAGAGCTGGCGCTGCAGTGGAACGCACGCGTCGAGAAGATCACGGCGCTGCTCGGTGAACGCAACAACGGCACGATCGAGCTCGTCGCGGCCGAGTACGAAGCTCTGAAGCGCGCAGCAGACCGAGCGGCACCACGCGACGAGATGATGGCGCTCCTGGCGAGGCTCGAGCTCGAGCCGACGGAGAAGCGGCTCGCCCGGATCGCGGAGCAGACGCGGGCGCTCGGACAACGGCTGCACAAGCGCGTCGACGTGCGCGTCGAGTCGAACAGCCTGCGGCTCGATCCGACGCGGTGGAGCGGCTTCTGGAGCTCGTTCATCCACATGGTCCGCAACGCGGTGGACCATGGCCTCGACAACGCGGAGGAGCGCCTGCGCGCCTCGAAGCCGTCGGTCGGCACGATCAAGCTGAGCACGTACACCGAAGGCGACGCCTTCGTCATCGAGATCGTCGACGATGGACGTGGCATCGACTGGCTGCGGGTCGAGGAGCGCGCCCGCTCGCGCGGACTTCCGCACGAGAGCCGCGCCGAGCTCGTCGAGGCGCTCTTCGCAGACGGCCTCAGCACCAACGACGAGATCACGGAGCTGTCGGGGCGGGGCATCGGGCTCGGAGCGGTTCGCCGCGAGTGCGACCGTCGCGGTGGCACGATGGTGGTGGAGAGCGAGCGAGGCCAGGGGACGAAGCTGCAGTGCAGGTTTGCGCTGGAGACGACACGGAAGGCGGCGCCGCGCATGGAGCACACGGCCGGCGCACAGCTCATGGGAGGAGCCTAGATGAAGACCACGTTGGCTTCGTTGTTCGAGCACTACCTGCAACGTTGCAGCGCCGAGCTGTTCGCGGAATACGGCGTCGAGCTCACCCCCCACGATGGAGAGTCGCCTGGGAGCGTCTCTGATGGTGTCGCAGGTGTGATCGGCTTCGCGGGCGAGAACATCAAAGGGAGCCTGCTCCTCGGCACGACCTCCGCGGTCGTCCGCAGCACGTACCCCGTCTCGACGGCGAACGGGGCGGAGCCGGGCTCGAGCGCGCTCGTGGACTGGACCTCCGAGCTGTCGAACCAGCTCCTCGGCCGGCTCAAGAACCGGCTGCTGCTCCACGACGTGTCGTTCATCATGAGCACGCCGGTGAGTCTCGCCGGCGACCACCTCCGCCACCCGAAGCTCGCCTCGGCGAACCAGCGCAGCGTGTCGCTGCGCGCCCCGACGGGGATCGTCGTCGTCTCCATCGAGGCGGAGGTGGACGCGGGGCTGGAGTTCAGGGCGGAGCCGATGCAACAGTGCGACGTCGGGGTCGCAGGCGAAGGCGATGTGTTGCTCTTTTGAGCCAGGTAGAGGTGGGTATGGAGATGAAGAAGCGGATCCTGGTCGTCGACGACTCTGCCTCCGTTCGGCAACAGGTGGGAGCCGTGCTCGCGTCCGCCGGCTACGACGTCGTGGAGGCTGCCGATGGCGTCCTCGGCGGCGAGGCGATCGCCCGCATGCCCGACCTCGCGCTCGTCATCTGCGACGTGAACATGCCAAACATGAACGGCATCGACATGGTCGCCGCTGCCAAGAGCGACGGCAAGAACGCCGCGCTGCCGATCGTGATGCTCACGACGGAAGGCCAGCCCGGCCTGGTGGAGCAGGCGAAGAAGGCGGGCGCAAAGGGGTGGATCGTGAAGCCGTTCAAGAACGAGATGCTCATCGCTGCCGTCCGCAAGCTCGTCGGGTCGTAACGTGTCCGACGGAAAGCGCATCGTCCTCATCGACACCGCCGCGACGGCGACGGACCTCGCGGAGCGCCTGCGCATGCAGGGCTACACCGTCACCCTGGCGCGTCATCCATCCGAGGGCGCGCGTCTCGCGCTGTCCGACCCGCCGAGCGCGGTGGTTGCCGATCTCTGGATGCCGAGCATCTCGGGCGTTCAGCTCTGTCGGCTGCTGAAGGCGGAGCCGGCGACCAGCATGGTGCCCGTCATCCTCCGTGGGCCCGACGCGCCGCGGAACCACTTCTGGTCGGAGCGCGCGGGAGCGTCCGACTACGTCGCGCAGGGTCGCATGGGCGACCTCGTGCGCACGCTCGACCGCGTCATCGCGGCAGCGCCTCCATCCGACGGCTTCTTCACCACGTTCTCCGACGAGGACGACATCCGCGAGCGGATCGCGGCGAGGCTGGACGCCGCGCTGTTCGAGTCCGTGCTCGCAGCCGAGGTCCGCGCGCTCGGGACGTGCGGCGAGTTCAACCGGCTGTTCGACCTGTTCTCGCAGTTCGCCGCGCGAGTGACGAGCTATCGATGGCTCGCCGTCTCGACGGTGCAGCCTGTGCGCTTCGGCCTGCACACGAACCCGAACGCCCGCGACAGAGCGGAGCGCGAGGCTGCCGGGGCGCTGGGGATCGAGACCTCCTGCGTCTCCGTGGTCGTGCAAGACGAGGACGCGTTCGACGACGAGGTCGGGCCCGCGGCCATCATCATGCCGATCGAGCTGGGTGGCATGCAGCTCGGCAAGCTCGCGCTCGCACCCCGTGCGCCGGTCGACGCGCAGACCGTCGAGCTCGTCCGGATCATCGCGCGCGAGCTCGCGGGCCCCATTCGCATGGCGACGCTCGTCGAAGAATCGCAACGGCTCGCGCGCATCGACGCGCTCACCGGGCTCCTCAACCGTCGCGCGCTGGCGACGATCGTCCAGACCGAGGTCGCGCGCTCGGAGCGCTATGCCATCCCGTTTTCCTTCGTGCTGCTCGACGTCGACCACTTCAAGTCGGTCAACGACGAGCGCGGTCACGCGGCGGGCGACGCGGTGCTCGCCGCCATCGGCAAGCTGCTCCCGGCCTCGTCGCGACCCACGGACTCCGTCGGTCGGTGGGGTGGAGAAGAGTTCGTGGTCGCGCTGTCTCACACCAATCAGAGCGGTGCGCTCATCGCCGCCGAGCGGTTGCGCGCGGCTGTCGAGGGCCTCATCGTCCCCGACGGACGAGGAGGTCGCATCCCCGTCACCGCGTCGTTCGGCGTCGCGTGTCTCGTCGCCGGCGACACGCTGGAGAGCCTCGTCGATCGCGCAGATCGGGCGATGTACGCGGCGAAGGTCGGCGGCCGCAACCGCGTCGTCGTCGCCGCGAGTGATCTCCAGGCGGCCATTCCCGCAGCCGTCGCCGGCGCGGTCCCACTGGAGGACGTAGCCGTGTGAGTACAATCCGCGCATGACCCCCGAGGAGCTGCGCACCCTGTCGTCCGGCACGCTCGCGCACTACGAGCGCGACCCGGAGGGCTTCTGGCAGGGCACGCGCGATCACGACGTCGCCCAGAACTACGCGGCGCTGCTCTCGCACCTCGGTCGTCCCGCGCCGCTGTCGATCCTCGACTTCGGTTGCGGTCCCGGCCGCGACCTCGCCCACTTCTCGTCGCTGGGTCACGAGGCCGTCGGTGTCGATGGCTGCGCCTCGTTCTGCGAGATGGCCCGCGCGCACTCGGGCGCAGAGGTGCTGCACCAGGACTTCCTCGCGCTCGCGCTCCCGCCCGCACGCTTCGACGGCGTCTTCGCGAACGCGTCGCTGTTCCACGTCCCGTCGAGCGCGTTGCCGACCGTGCTCTCCCAGCTGCACAACACGCTTCGTGTCGACGGGGTGCTCTTCTGCTCGAACCCGCGCGGTCCCGATCGCGAGGGCTGGTCGAACGACCGCTACTGCTGCTTCTGGTCGCTCGAGACGTGGCGCGCGTTCGTCGAGGCTGCGGGCTTCACCGAGCTCGAGCACTACTACCGCCCCGAGGGAAAGCCGCGCGACGAGCAGCCCTGGCTCGCGACGGTGTGGCGCAGACGCTGACGGCTCAGGCGCCGGTAGCCAGGAACTTCTCGCCGCTGGCAGCGCTCAGCTTGAAGCCCGGTAACACACGATCTTTGCGGAGCAGCTCGCCAGTCGACTCGTCGTAGGCGGCGAGCATCGCGTGGGGATCGTCGTCGTCCTCGGCGAGATCGAGCTCGAGGCGCACGCGCATGCCATCGCTGGCCGTGATGACGAGCGACTTGTGGAGGCGCGCGTGCGCTGCCTGCTCGTGGCGCATGAGCACCTCACTCGCAGTCTTCACGAGCGTCGCGAACGCGCCCTGATCGAGCGGCTTCGGGTTCTTCTTGTCGCGACCCATGGTCCACGGCCCGACCAGCGCGGGCTCCGGATCGCCGATGCGCGTCATCTCGACGGCCCAGCCCTCGTCGTCCTCGTTCTTGATGACGCGCGCGATCCAGCCCGCCTTCTTCCAGTACGTGGGCTCCATCTGCTCTTCATCGATGCCGCTCATGCGGGGCACTCTGCCACGATCGCGGAGCGACGGCATCTCCCGGCGAATTGTGCGCAACGCGTTGCCAAGGTGCGCATCGAACCCACGTCAACCCCACAAACGAAGCTCACTCGAACCAAAAAGGACTCCCCATGACAACGCGCCACTCGCTCCGCTTCCTCGGCGGCTGCTTCGCCGCAACGCTCGTCTTCGGCGGCCTCGCGTTTGCCGACAAGCTGCCGGCCGACAACACCGGCAAGAACGATCCAAACCGGTCGCACGAGGGGAAAAAGCCCACCGCGGATCAGTCGAAGAACGACAAGTCCGACATCGACATCACGGCGCAGATCCGGCGCTCGGTCATGGCCGACAAGGACCTCTCGATGTCCGCGCACAACGTGAAGATCATCGTCGCGTCGGGCGTCGTGACCTTGAAGGGTCCGGTCAAGTCGGTGGCCGAGAAGAACATCATCGAGAAGAAGGCCGTCGAGGTCGCCGGACCGAAGAACGTCACGAACCAGATCGAGATCGCGCCGTAACGAACCGCGCAGTGCAGTGCCGCGACGGCTCCGTCGCGGTCCCTCCAACCATCACAGGTGCCCCATGACTGTTACCCACACCGCCGTCTTCGGTCTGTTCAACACGCGCGCTCAGGTCGAGTCCGCCATCATACGTCTCGAGCAGGAGGGCTTCCGTCATGCGGACATCTCCGTGCTCTTCCCCGACACCAAGGGCACGAGCGAGTTCGCCCACGAGGCCAACACCAAGGCACCCGAGGGCGCGGCAGGTGGCGCGGGCGCAGGCGCCATCGTTGGGGGCACGCTCGGCCTCCTCGCCGGCATCGGCCTGCTCGCGATCCCGGGGCTCGGGCCGCTGATCGCAGCCGGTCCGATCATGGCCGCGCTCGCGGGCATGGGCGTCGGTGGTGCGGTCGGCGGCCTCGTTGGTGCGCTCGTCGGCATGGGGATCCCCGAGATCGAGGCCAAGCGCTACGAGGGTCTCATCAAGGAAGGTCGCATCCTCGCGTCGGTCCACTCCGGAACGAGCGAGGCCACGAAGAAGGCCAAGAGCGTGCTCGAGGCCTGCGGGGCGACCCACGTCTCGTCCACGGGCGAGTCGAAGGGCGACATCCATACGACGATGTAGTCATCTCACGGCGCGACGCACGAGCCGACCGCGGTCGGCAGCGTCGCGCCGGTGATTGGCACCGCGCCGAACGTCGAGCCGGGTAGCTGGATTCGATCTGCGGCCTCGGTGCCGAGTGTCTGCGCGTAGCCCTCGACGTTGCCGCACAGCGTGCCGGACGACGTCATGGTCCCGACGAGGTGCAGGCTGTATAGCGTGAGGAACGGGTCGTCGAGCAGCGGGAACGCCGCGCCCGGAACGGACTGCCCGTCGAGGTTCGCGTCGAACCTGCCGCCGCTCGACACCGGCACATCGGTCACCACCCACGGCATGCCCACGGTCTCGAGCGTCTTCGCGTCGAGCGGCTGCATCGACAGGTCCAGCTTGTCGGCGTGGACGCTGACAGTCGTGCGGAACGACAGCAGCTGCGATGGATAGATCACCGGCGAGATCGCGAGCAGGTAGTCGCCGCTCTGCAGGCCGCGCTTGCCCGACGGGATGGACGGTGCCTGGCACGCGCGCTTCTTCGGCGGCGCGTTGCACTCGCTCGGTACCCTCGAGAAGTCGAGCTCCGCGGTCCAGATGTCGCTCGGCAGGTACGTGCCCTCGAGCCACGGGATGTCACCCGTCGCTGGCACCGGCGTCGAGTACCAGGACGTGAGGTACCGATCGCCGCCGAGCGACGCGAGTGCCGTGTACGCCGTATCACCCGCGCTCGTGAGCTCCTGCAGCTCGCAGACCTGGATGTGAGCCGCAGGATCCGCGAGGTTGCCGCGTAGCTCGTAGAGCGCAGTGCGCTTGGCCGTGCATGGCAGGTGCTTGCGCGCGACGACGAAGTGTCGCGTCACACCATCCAACTCGTGCTCGATCCACGTCGGCCCATCGAGGCGTTGCTCGATTCGACGGCCACACTCCCATGACGCGAACGGCGCCTGCGACGTGCAGATCGCCGACTGTCCGTCCTGCAAGATGCCCTGGTTGTCCATGCGCACGAGCGCGACCGCCGTCTGCTGCGCGTCGCCGAAGAACTTCAGCTCGGCCTCGCTCGGCACGTCGGCGTACGAGCTGACGACGATCGACTCCTTCCGCCACGTGATGCCATCGTCGGAGGAGAACATGCCCACGTCGATGTCGCCGTCGTCGTAGCCGAGCGCATACAGCTTCGTCGCGGGCACGCCGTCGTTCAGATACGTGCGCTTCGTGTAGCGCCAGAAGCCCCAGTAGGTCTCTGCGCCCGACGGTGCCACGTCGGAGAAGGTCTTCACCGGATCGCTCCACGTCATGCCGCTGTCCTTCGATTCGGCGCGCACCGTCCACGCCTGACCGAGGAGATCGCGGTAGTGCCCGCCCGGCAGCCGGCTGATCGCGTAGAGGTAAAGCGTGCCGTTCATCTCGACGAGCTTCGGATCGCGGATGTCGCGCATGCCCGGCAGCGCTGCGGCGGACACCTCGCTCTGCTTCGCAAACGTCTTCCCGCCATCGGTGGAGCCGTAGACGTTGATGTGTGCTCGATCGGAGCCGATCTGCGCCGTCTCCCCACCGCGAAAGATGAGGAGGATGCGGTCGGAGAGGTTGATCATCTCCGTGTTCTCGTTGTGCAGGCCATCGCTGTACGTGATCTGCTGGTGGGTCACGAGACCGAGCGGCGGCGTGTAGCTGCCACCTTCGCAGCCGATGATGAGCACTGCGAGGCAGAGGACAAGGTGCGCGGCTTTCATGCGCCGCACCGTACGTCACGATTCATTCCCCACATGACGAAAACGTCCGGCTGCATGGTTCGCCAATCGCCTCGTTGATTCGGTATGGTCCGCGCACGCGACGACGTCGATGTAGCGACGATCGGAAAGTAACCCCGCACCCCAAGGAGACCCGAAGTCATGAAGAACCGCATCCTCGCCGCAGCCCTGTTCCTGTGCGCCTTCGTCGGCTTCGCCCAGGCCCAGACGCCGGCGAAATCCACGAAGACGACGACCACCACCACCACCACCACACCGGCGACGAAGGTCAGCCCCGCAGCCACCGCGCCGCTCGACCTCAACACGGCGACGGTCGAGCAGCTCAAGGCGCTTCCCGGCATCGGCGACGCGTACGCGGCGAAGATCGTGAAGGGCCGTCCCTACGCGAAGAAGGACCAGCTCGTCAGCAAGAAGCTCGTCCCGGACGCGACGTACCAGAAGATCAAGGATCAGATCGTCGCCAAGCAGCCGTAGCGGTCAGAAGGTCTGATCCTGGAAATGGAACAGCAACAGGTGCGCTGTCGCCTCCGTCGGTCGGATGACCAGCGCACCGTCGTTGCCTCCATTTTTTCGGTGGACATCGTGCGCGCCCGTACCATCCGTGTACGGGCTCGCGAACACCGAGACGTGGTTCGCATTCGCCAGCTCGCTCGCGACCATGTTCGCGAGCTGCGTCGGCGCGACCGCGGTGAAGTCGGTCGAGTGCACGCCGAGCTTCACGTAGTCGAGCGCATCACCGTTGTGCCAACCCTCGCTCCACGCACCATCGGGTAGCGCCACGTCCAGCGTCTTGAACTGCACCGAGGGTCCGTTCGTGTCGTCGACGTTCACCGCGATGTCGTAGCTCCCGTCCGTCGTCGTCACCTGGAGATGAACGTGATCGGGGTCCGCGAAGCACGGGCTGTTGCCCGGCGCGGTGATGGCCGTCAGGTAGCCGTCGAGCCGACCAAACGAGTGACCGATCTTGTGCGCGAGTTGCTTCGTGCAGGCCATCCGCGTCGGCGTGCCGTCGCCCGACGTGGCGCCATCGGTTGCCGAGGCGGCGTCGGTGGAAGACGCAGCGTCGCGGGACGAGGCAGCATCACCAGCCGGCACCGCACCGTCGCCGATCGTGAAAGCATCGCTGCCGTGCCCCGACGTGGAGCAACCGGCAAGGAGGAACAAGACGAGCGCGCGCGAGGCCATGAGCAGTTGATGTTACCTCCGCCTCGCTTCCTTCACGTTTTTTACCGCACGAGCACCCTCGGCGGCCGGGTCCTGGTCTGTGTGGTGTCTAGAAGAAGCCGAGCTGTCGGCGCTCGTCCTCGACGGCGACACCCTCGTGCTCGAGCAACCAGCGCTTGCGCGGCAGACCGCCGCCATACCCCGTGAGCGTCCCGTTGCTGCCGATCACGCGGTGACACGGCACGAGAACGGCGACGGGGTTCGCGCCGTTCGCCGTGCCGACCGCGCGCACTGCGCTCGGCTTGCCGATGCGCACCGCGAGCTCGGCGTACGTGATGGTCTCACCTGCCGGGATGCCGCAGAGCGTACCCCAGACCTTGCGCTGGAACTGCGTGCCCGACGCGACCCACGGCACGCCTGCGAGCGCGTTCACGTCACCTCCGAAGTACGCGACGAACGCATCGCGCACCGGTGTCACGCCTTCACGCAGCGGCACCTCGGGATGGTGCCGCGCGAGCCACGCGCGCATCGAGCCCTCGTGGTCGGTCCAGTTGAACGCGCGCAGGACGCCGTCGTCATCGGTGACGAGGAGCGCGGTGCCGATCGGCGTCACGAGACGTTCGACGGTCAACAGGGTGGGCACGATCGCGCCCCCCTCCGTCACTGACAGACCGCGCCTGCCGAACCGACCACGCACATCGTGCCGCAGTACTCGATGGTCGTGACGCCCGCGTTGCAGACCTCGCGCACGGACTTCATCGCGCCGGTCATCGGATCGGCGACCTGCGTGCAAAACGGTGTCGAGCTCACGTCGCTCGGGCACGTGGTCGCGAGGCTGCCGGTGCCGCCCACGCCGCAGTGCGCCTGGTGCGCGATCTCGTCGGGCTGCGTGCAGGTCGTTCCCGTCTTGCAAGTCTCCGTGTCGCGACGACCCGAGTAGCAGCGCGTGATGGTCGTCGACATCGACATCGGGCAGCGCAGCAGCGCCTCGGTGTCCGACGGGCAGATCTCGGGGTTCGTATTGTCGGTGATCGTGACCTGCACCTGCGCGGCGTTGTTCGTGTAGTCGGACTCGACGATCACGTGCTGGTCGTTGAGCGTGACGACGAGCGTGTACGTGCCCGCGGCGAGGCCCGTGATGTCGATCCAGTTCGCCTCGGTGTGGTTCGTGTACACGTCCGACCAGCCGCGGTGCAGGCCAGGCGAGTCGCAGTTGGTCGGCGGGCTGGGGTTGGGCTCGACGCCGAGCTTGTCGATGTTGTCCTCGATGCAGAAGGCCTGCTTGTGGCCATCGAGCGCGATCGACCCGTCGGTGTTGAGCAGGCGATAGTTCGCGAAGCCGATGAAGTGGTAGTGGCCGTGGCACGGCGCGTAGACGAAGAAGTGCGTGTTCTTCGGATCGCTCGGGCTGCCGAGCAGGAGGTCACCCGCGCCGATGTTCGTCACACCCGTCGAGAAGCGCAGCAGGCGACGCACGCCGGCCGCACCGACGGAGCCCTCCGCGACCGAGCAATCCGAGCCCGTGTGCGGCATGTCCTGGTCGAAGTGGGCCGGGTCGGAAAACTCGCGCGTCTCGATGACGACCGACGTGGTGAGGAGGCTCGAGTCGATGACGAGATCGGGGCAGTCCGTGGTGCACGTGTTGATGGTGCCGAAGTCGGGCGAGCCCGCGTCGAAACCCGCATCGTCGGGAACGCTCGCGTCCTCGGTGCCCGAATCGAGGACAACGCTCGCGTCCTGCACCCCCGCGTCCTGCACACCTGCATCGGTGTGCGACTTGGAACCTGAACACGCGACGAGCGCGCTCAGCGAGAGCAGCAGGGAGAGACGAATCTTCATACCGACATTCTACGCCACGAGCGGCGAAGGAAGATCGACCGTGCGAGACCGCACGAACTCCCCGAGCGCCTTGGCCTGCCGATCGAAGCGCAGCGTCGAGGTCGCGCCGCCCTTGAGGAGGTCGTGGATGACGAAGTTGAGGCCGAGCAGGTTGGGCAGCACGTGGCGCTCGATGGCCAGCGACGCGGCCTCGGGGAGCAGGCGACGCAGGTGCTCGACGGTGAGCGTCTCGACGAGCCACGGAAACGCGCGCGCATCGCGCACCCAGAGCCCGAGGTTCGCGTCGCTTCCCTTGTCACCTGAGCGCGCATCGACGAGCCGCGCGAGCGGGCCGCGGACGGTCTCCAAGGGCGAAGCCGCTGCGACGAACGGCGCCGGCATGTCCTTGGTGACCGCGGTCACCGAAGGCGGATCGATCGCCACGACGCGACCATCGTCCAGCACCACGACCTGCGCGAGGTCCGCCTGCGTGACGCGCGTCGGCCAGTAACCGGCGACCTCGAACGCGGGGCCCGGGACGTCCTGCAGGAACAGGCCGGGGTAGCTCGACACCGCCTGGTCGATGAGCGCCATCGTGAAGATCTTGCCCGCGGCCTCTGGATCGTCACTGGTGGCGACGAGGCGCACGAGCACGGTCGCCTCGTTCTGGTTGTCGGCATCGGGCCGCGCGGTGCCGATGCGCTGGAACGTGAGCTCGACCTTGCGCCCCTGCAGCGACGCGCGCGCGAGCTTCTCGAACAGCGCGACCTTCTCCTCGATGTCGAGGCCCACGAACGCGAACACGAGCTCGTTGCGATAGCGTCCACGACAGACGATCGCGACCTTCGTCGTCGCAGGGGGCGCCGAGCCTCGCGTGCCCGTCAATGCGACACGGTCCGGCGAGGCCTGCGACAGCTGCGTCGTCTCGAGGTGCCCGACCACGTCCGGGTTGAGGTACCGCGGTGAGCCGACCTCGTACAGGAGCTGCGCCGTGACGGTGCCGATGGTGACGATGCCCGGGTGCGACGCGTGCTTGGTGATGACGCTCGAGCCGTCGGCGGCGACCTCCGCGATGGGAAAGCCCGGCATGGCGTCCATGCCCGCCGCGCGGAACGACGAGTAGTTGCCGCCCGTGGCCTGCGCGCCGCACTCGATGACGTGCCCGGCGATGAGCGCGCCCGCGAGCGCGTCGTGATCCTCGCGGCCCCAGCCGTGCCACCAGATCGCAGGACCCATGGCGAGCGATGCGTCGGTGACGCGCGGGCACACGACGATGTCCGCGCCCTCCGAGAGCGCGCGCGCGATGCCGAACGCTCCGAGGTACGCGTTCGCCGTGTACACGAAGCCCGGCGTCGTCGGGAGCGGCGCGTCCGTCTCGAGGCTGGGGAAGCCCGCGTTCGTCGATCGCAGCGCCTCGAGGCGCGGTACCAGATCATCACCCTCGATGCAGGCGACGTTCGCCTCGAGGCCCAGCTTCCTGGCGAGTGCCTTCGTGGCCGCGACGAGGCCGCGCGGGTTCAGCCCCCCTGCGTTCACGACCACCTTGATCTTCTTCTCGAGCACCTGCGCGAACACGGGCGCGAGGTGCTTGAGGAACGCCGCGGCGTACCCGGCATTCGGGTCCTTCGCCTTCGCCTTGCCGAGGATCATCATCGTGATCTCGGCGAGGTAGTCGGCCGTCACGACGTCGATGGGGCCGTCCTCGACCATGCGCTGGAAGGCATCGGCCCTGTCGCCGAGAAACCCGGACGCGTTGGCGATGCGGAGGGCTCGCTTCTGCTCACTCATCTCCCATGGATAGGCGAAGTTGAACTTGACTTCAACTCTCATGTCCGCGCATCTCGTAGGCATGCCGGTCCTTCAGAGTGCCGTCGAGCCGCGCTCCGAACGCTTCGTCACCAACCGCCGCGAGATGCTCGCGCTCGTCGCGGCGCTGCGCGAGGTCGAGGGGCGCGGGCGCGCCGAGGAAGAAAGCAAGCGCGAGCGCTACGCGAAGCGTGGCCAGCTCCTCCCTCGCGAGCGCGTGCGTCACCTCCTCGATCGCGGCAGCCCGTGGCTCGAGCTGTCGACCCTGTGCGGCTACCTCCAGCACGACGACAAGGACGGCTCGCTCGCGGGCGGCAACATCATCGCCGGCATCGGCTGGGTCTCCGGCGTGCGCGTGATGGTGTCGGCCTCGAACTACGTCATCAAGGGCGGCACGATGACGCCGCTCGGGGTCGAGAAGGGCCAGCGCATCCAGGAGGTCGCGCTCGAGCAGAAGCTGCCGCTCATCTCGCTCGTCGAGTCGGGCGGCGCCAACCTCCGCTACCAGGCGGAGATGTTCATCCGCGGCGGTCGCAGCTTCGCGAACCAGGCGCGCCTGTCCGCCGCGGGCGTCCCGCAGATCACCGTCGTGCATGGCAGCTCCACCGCCGGCGGCGCGTACATCCCCGGCCTCTCCGACCACGTGATCATGGTCAAGCGCGCAGCGCGCGTGTTCCTCGCCGGGCCGCCGCTCGTGTACGCAGCGACGGGCGAGACCGCCGATGAAGAGTCGCTCGGCGGCGCGGAAATGCACGCCACCATCGCCGGCACCACCGAGCACGTCGCCGAGGACGACGCCGATGGTATCCGCATCGCGCGCGAGGTCGTGAGCCACCTGGGGTGGTCGAGTCGCCCGGTAGCCCGACCCTTCGTCGAGCCCACGCACGACATCGACGAGCTCTGTGGCGTGGTCCCCGTCGACTTCCGCACACCGTACGACTGCCGCGAGATCATCTGTCGCATCGTCGATGGGAGCGACTTCCTCGAGGAGAAGCCCGAGTACGACGCGCAGACCGTCTGCGGTCGCGCACGCATCGCCGGCATGCAGGTCGGCATCATCGGCAACAACGGTCCCCTCTCCGCAGAGGGCGCGCAGAAGGCCACGCACTTCATCCAGGCCGCATGCCAGAGCAACATCCCGCTCGTCTACCTCATGAACACCACGGGCTACATGGTCGGCACCCGCTCCGAGCAGGCCGGCATCGTCAAGCACGGCTCGAAGATGATCCAGGCCGTCGCCAACGCGACCGTGCCGCAGGTGACGATCGTCGTCGGTGCAAGCTTCGGCGCTGGCAACTACGGCATGTGCGGGCGCGGCCTGGGACCGAGCTTCATCTTCGCGTGGCCGAACGCGCGCACGGCCGTGATGGGCGGCGAGCAGGCCGCACGCGTGCTCGACACCGTCGCGCGCCACAAGCTCGCCCGCGAGAAGCGCGCCGCCACCGAGCAGGAGGAGCGCTTCCTCGCCGCCAGCCACGCGCAGATCGTTGCGCAGTTCGAGGCGGAGTCGCACGCATTCTGGGCCAGCGCGCACCTCTTCGACGATGGCATCATCGATCCGCGCGACACCCGCCGCGTCCTTCAGCTGACGCTCGAGACCTGCCTGGCCGCACGCGACCGAGACCTCCGCACCAGCACCTTCGGCGTGGCCCGACCGTGAGCCGGTTTGGTCGAGTCCTCGTCGCCAACCGCGGCGAGATCGCGCTGCGGATCATTCGCGGTGCGCGAGCGTGTGGATACGAGACCGTCGCCGTCTACTCGGACGCCGATGCGAACGCGCCGCACGTCCGCGCGGCCGACACCGCCGTGCGCCTCGGTCCCGCCGCACCCGCCGAGTCCTACCTGAACATCGAGCGCATCCTCGACGCCGCGCGCTGCTCGCACTCGCAGGCGATCCACCCCGGCTATGGCTTCCTCTCCGAGCGCGCCGCGTTCGCGCGTGCGGTGACGGACGCAGGCCTCGTGTTCATCGGTCCGCCCGCGGACGCCATCGACGCGATGGGGGACAAGGCCGCCGCCAAGCGGCGCATGCAGGCAGCGGGCGTGCCGTGCATCCCCGGCTACCAGGGCGAACAAACAGAATCGATCTTCCTTGGCGAGGCGGCGCGCGTCGGCTACCCCGTCATGGTGAAGGCCTCTGCCGGTGGCGGCGGTCGCGGCATGCGCCTCGTGCACACGGCCGCCGAGCTCCCCGAGGCGCTGCGCAGCGCACGCTCCGAGGCAGAGCGCGCGTTCGGCGACGGCACGCTCTTGCTCGAGAAGGCGCTCTTCGGCGCGCGTCACGTCGAGGTGCAGGTCTTCGGCGACACGCACGGCAACGTCGTGCACCTCGGCGAGCGCGACTGCTCCGTCCAGCGGCGCAACCAGAAGCTCGTCGAGGAGGCACCGGGTCCGAGCGTGACGCCCGCGCTTCGAGCGAAGCTCGGTGACGCCGCCGTGCGCGCGGCGAAGGCGGTCGACTATGTCGGCGCCGGCACCGTCGAGATGATGCTCGTCGATACGACGGGCGAGTTCTACTTCCTCGAGATGAACACGCGGCTCCAGGTGGAGCACCCCGTCACCGAGCTCGTCTACGACGTGGACCTCGTCGGGCTGCAGCTGCGCGTCGCACAGGGCGAGCGCTTGCCATGGACGCAGGCCGAGGTCGATGCGCGCCGCAGCGGTCACGCCATCGAGGTGCGCCTGTGCGCCGAGGACGCGCAGATGCGCCCATGCACGGGCACCGTGCTGCGCTGGTCGCCGCCCGAGGGTGTGCGCGTGGATGCGGGCATCGAGACGGGCAGCGTCGTCGGTTCGTCGTACGACTCGATGCTCGGCAAGCTCATCGCGCACGGCCCCGATCGCGAGACCGCGCGCCGCCGGCTCGTCGAGGCGCTGCGCCACACCACGCTGCTCGGCGTCGAGACGAACCGCGCGCTGCTCGTCGCGATCATCGAAGGTGACGCGTTCTCGAGCGCGGCCTTCGACACGCAGCTCCTCGACGCCATGCCGGTCCCCGTCGTGCCCGCGTGGCATGCGGGACTCGCGGCGCTCACGCTCGAGCTGGCAGGTCAGCGCGCACTGTCGCAGGACAGCAGCGTCGTCGGCTGGGACAGCACGCCGCTCGCCGCTCGCACGTTCGTGCTCTCGTGCGACGAGGAGACGGCGAAGATCTCGCTCGAGTCGCTCGGCGGCGACCGCTGGCGCGCCGGCGATCACGAGCTCGAGGTCCGGACATGCTCCGATGAAGCCCTCCGCTACACCATCGACGGGATCGAGCGATGCGCGTCGTGGGCGCTGGACGGCGACACGCTCTGGCTCGACGCCGCCGGCGTCACGCGCGCCTACGTCGATCGCACCTACGCACCGAGCATCGGCACGCGCGGTCCCTCCGACGGTCTCGTGCGCTCGCCGTTCGACGGACGCGTGATGCGCGTGCTCGTCACCGTCGGACAGTCGGTGGAAGCAGGCCAGCCGCTGTGCGTCCTCGAGAGCATGAAGCTCGAGCACACGATGAACGCGAGCGCCGCCGGCAAGGTCGCCGCCGTGCACGTCGCGCCGGGCGATCAGGTCGTGGCGAAGCGGGTCATCATCGAGCTTGCGGCGTCGTCGTGATGCCGACCGCGCGGATCCAGATGTCGGTGAGGCCCTGGGCGATCTCCTCCTCGCCCAGGCGACTGTCTCCAGGATGGTTGCCGTCGACGAAGGCGAAGTGCTCGTAGCAGAACGCCTGCACCATCGAGGAGAGCGCGGTCGCGAGGAACCGCGGGGAGAGCGTGCTCGTCGCGCGACCCGCGTCGCGGAGCCTGCGGATCGACCGCTCGGCGCGCTCGATCCACCGGCGTCGCGCGAGCGTGCGCAGCGCGCCCAGCTCCGCGTCCTCGAAGCTGCGGTGCTGCATGACCGCGAGGATGCGGGCGTTGCGCGCGTAGTTGCGGACGTACGCGCGATTGCCGGCCTCGAGGCGACGGAGCGGATCCGAGCCCGCCTCACGTGGCAGCGGTAGCGCGAACTCGCCGTCGACGACCTCGATGACCGCGCGGAGGATGGCGTCCTTGGTGTCGAAGTACGTGTAGAACGAGCCGACCGCGGTGTCAGCCAGCTCCGCGATCTGGGTGATGCGCGCCGCCGCGAAGCCATCGCGCTCGAACACCTCGCGCGCGGCCGCGACGAGCCTGGCCCGCGTGAGCTCGCCGCGCTGCGTGAGCAGCTTCCGTGCGCGTACCTTCGTCACAGCCCTGCTACCTGCCGTTCATGCGCTTGAACGTCGCGTCGAGCTCGGCGCGACTCGCCTGGCTGGCCTTCGCGGACATCTCGTGCGTCGTCTCGCTGCGGCCCTCGCCGAGCTGCGCCATCACGGACGCGACGTACTCGTCGAGCGGCGTGCCGAAGTCGTGCGAGCCGCCGAGGTTGGTGCGCACGGCCGGCGGGATGATCTCGACGACCTCGATGGGCGTCTTTGCGAGCTGCTGCCTGAGCGACATCGTGAACGAGTGCAGCGCGGCCTTCGTGGCGCAGTACACCGGCATCGCCGCGATCGGCACGAAGGCGAGCCCCGAGCTGACGTTCGCGATGAGCGATCGTGTCTGCTTGCCGAGGTGCGGGATGAACAGCATCGACAGGTGCATCGGGCCTTCGAGGTTGATCGCGATCTCCGACGCGGTGTCGGCCCACGGCTCCCGCTTCTTGAAGTCGACCTTGCGCTGGATCCCGGCGTTGTTGACGAGCACGTTGAGCGCGGGGAAACGCTCCGTGACCTCCTTGAACAGACGCTCGCGGTCGATGGCGCTGCCCGTGTCGGCGACGAGGACGTGCACCGCCGGGAGGTTCTTCTTCACCTCGTCGAGCGCCTCCTTGCGACGGCCACAGACGACGACCTCGTTGCCCGCCTCGATGAACGCGCGCGCCAGACCGAGGCCGATGCCCGACGATCCGCCCGTGACGAGGATGGTGTTTCCGCTGGTCTGCATGGGGGCTTTATAACCCCGCGGAGGCGCCGTAGGCTTCGGCCGTGTCCACTCACACTGCCCAGCACGGTCGTGCGTCCGAGGTCCCGAGTCCCCGGGGATCGGATGCCGCGCTCGACCGCGATCTCCTCCTCTCGATCCACGACACGATGGTGAAGGCCCGCGTGCTCGAGGAGCGCCTCATCGCGCTCCACAAGACCGGCCACGGCTACTTCTGGATCGGCGGCCCCGGCGAGGAGGCGTTCAACGTCCCGCTCGGCCTGCTCATCAAAAAGGGCCAGGGTCCCGCGTTCGACTACTGTCACTTCCACTACCGGCAGTCGGGAACCCTGCTCGCGATGGGCGAGGATCCGATGGGCTCGCTCCGCCAGATGAAGAACACCGCGAGCGACCCGTACTCGGGCGGTCGCAACTTCGCGGGTCACTTCTCGAAGAAGGCATGGAACGTCGTCCCCGTCTCGTCGCCCATCGAGGTGCAGTATTCGATGGCACCGGGCACCGCGCACGTGCAGAAGCGCCACGGTGGCGATGGCGTCACCATCGTCACCGGTGGTGACGCGGGCACGGCCGAGGGCGACTTCGCGACGTGTCTCGTGTGGAGCTCGCGCAAGGGCCAGGAGCTGCCGGTCCTCATCATCGTCACGAACAACCGCTGGGGCATCTCGACGCCGTTCGAGCAGGTGCAAGGCGTCGAGCGCATCGCCGATCGCGGCCGCGCGTTCGGCATCCGGACCAAGACCATCAACGGCAACGATCCCGTCGAGTCGTACCAGGAGCTCAAGGCCGCCTTCGAGTACGTCCGCAAGGAGCGCAAGCCGTTCCTCATGGAGGCCAACGTGTCGCGCCTCTACGGTCACTCGTCGGCCTCGGGCGCCAACTTCCACACCGACGAGGTCGACTGCATCGAGCAGTTCGAGGGCAAGCTCGCGACGATGGGCCTGCTCACGAAAGATGGCGCGAAGGCTGTCCGCGATCGCCACAACGAGCAGATCTCCGAGCTCGCGAAGCAGGCGAAGGAAGAGGCGATGCCCTCTGCCGAGAGCATCTGGGACCACGTCTTCCACGGCGAGCCCGGCCGCGATCCCTTCCAGCGATAAGTCAGGACTCGATCATGGCCAACATGGCTCAAGCAGTTCGTATGGCGCTCCACTACGCAGAGGCCCACCTCGGCGTCACCGACATCTTCGGTGAGGACGTCGGCCCTCCGCTCGGCGGCATCTTCACCTGCACGCAGGGCCTCACCACCACCTGGGGCACGCCGCTCGACGAGCGCGGCATCATCGGCGCCGCGATGGGCATCGCGATGGCGGGCGGTCGTCCCGTCGCCGAGATCCAGTTCTGCGACTACATCTACAACACCATCGACCTGCTCAAGCTCGCCGGCTCGACGCACTGGTCGAGCAACGGCGAGTGGAACCTGCCGATGGTCGTCATGACCCCCGTCGGCAGCGGCATCCGCGGCTCGCTCTATCACTCGCACTCCTTCGATGCCTCGGCGACGCACCTGCCCGGCTGGAAGACGGTGATGCCGTCGAACCCGCTCGACGCGTATGGCCTCCTTCTGTCGGCGTGCAAGGAGACGAACCCGGTCTTCTTCCTCGTCCCGAAGGCGCTCATGCGCGTGCGTGGCGAGGACAACATCCCCGGCGCCCCCGCCGACGAGCGCGCGCTGAGCAAGCTCATCGACGCGCCGCTCGGTGACCGCAGCGCGTGGTCCGCAAAGTGGCCCTCGCTCGAAGATCCCGAGATCCCCATCGGCAAAGCGAAGATCGTGCGTGAGGGCTCACGTCTCACCGTCGTGAGCTATGGCCGCACGCTGCCCTTGTGCGTGCAGGCCGCGAACGCGCTCGCCGAAGACGGCCTCGATGCGGAGGTCATCGACCTGCGCACGCTGTGGCCCTACGACTGGAAGTGCCTTTCGGAGAGCATCGAGAAGACGGGGCGCGTGCTCTACGTCAACGAGGACACCGAGGTCACCAACTTCGGCGAGCACCTCGTGCGTCGCACCGTCGAGGAGCTGTTCTACAAGCTCCATGCGCCGCCGAAGCTGCTCGCCGGCAAGTTCGTGCCCGGCATCGGGCTCGCGGACGTGCTCGAGATGGCCTCGGTGCCGCAGCTCGACGACATCTCGCACGCGATCCGCACGCTGGCGGCGCTGGAGCCATGATCATCGGGGTGCTGCTCGGACTTGCGGGGATGGTGGTGCCCGAGATCGCGCCGGCTGACGTCGACGCGGCGATGGCGGGCGGCGTGCCCATCCACGCCGAGGCGTTCACCGACTCGGCGGGCTACACCGGTGGCAAGGGGACCGGCGTGATCCTCATCTGGCGGCCGCTTGCGGACGTGTGGGCCACGCTCACCCGCTACGACGATCGCGTCGAGTACATCCCGCGCGTGAAGAAGCTGAAGGTGCTGGGGCAGCAGGGCAACCGCGTGCACGTGTGGCAGGAGATCGATGCCGCCGTCACGACCGCGCGCTTCACCGCGTGGTACGAGCTCGACGAGAAGGCGCACGTCATCCACTGGAAGCTCGACCCGGCCGCCGGCGACAACACGCTCCGCGACGTCGACGGCGACTACACGTTGGTCGCGGTCGATGCCAACCGCACGCTGCTCAGCTACCAGTCCACCATCGACACCGCGTTCCACGTACCGCGCGCGATCCAGGCCTACATGACCCGGAAGTCGCTGCCCGAGCTCCTCGGCAACATCAAGAAGCGCGTCGAGTCCGGCGGAAAGTGGAAGCGCTGAGCGCATGATCCCCGATCCGTTGCTCGAGGTCGGGACCACGGCGATTGCGCTGCGGACCGGCGCCGCGGTGCTCTCGGGAACCTTGCTCGGCATCAACCGCGACCTGCACCACAAGTCGGCGGGCGTGCGGACGCACTCGCTCGTGTCGCTGGGCAGCGCGATGGTCGTGATGCTCGCGTTCACCGTCGACTCGCGGAACGGCGACGGTGCGACGCGCGTGATGCAGGGGCTCGTCACCGGCATCGGCTTCCTCGGCGCCGGCGTCATCCTTCATCGCGAGACGAAGAAGCGCATCGAGGGCCTCACCACCGCCGCGTCGATCTGGGTCGCCGCCGCCTTCGGGATGGCATGCGGCGCGGGGCGCTTCGTGCTCGTGGGGATCACGCTCACCGCGGCACTGGTGGTGCTGGTCCTCGGCGGTCCACTCGAGAAGTGGCTGGAGCGCGTGTTCCATCGGAAAGACGACGCGCCAGAGAGCGGACCGCCTTCCGACTGATCACTTCGTCGCGTCGCGCTCCAGCTCCACGAGCTCCGCGCCTTCGGTCACTTGCTCGCCGGGCGCAAAGACGAAGCGGCGCACCGTGCCATCGTAGGGCGCGACCACCGAGAGCTCCATCTTCATGGCCTCGAGGATCATGAGCGGCGTGCCCTTCTTCACGTGATCGCCGACCGCGACCTTGTGGGCCACGACCTTGCCCGGCATCGTCGCGCGCAGCGCGCCCTCGCGCACATCGGACGACAGCTGCACGTCGAGCGGATCGATCACGTCGAGCACGACGTGACGCCCTTCCGAGAACACGTGCCAGCGATCTCCGACGGCAAACGCATTTGCGCGTGATCGCGACTCGTCGATGGCCACCTCGCGGGTCGTCTCGCCGTGGCGCAGCGTGACGACGTACGGCACGTGGCCACCGAGCCGCCAGCCGTCGAGCGCGGACCAAGGCGCCGCACCGGTCGTCCCACGTCTATCCCTCTGCCCGCGCGCCGCCGCCTGCCAGACGGCATCGGCTGGCTCGTCGGTGGGTGCCTGGAGCGCGTCGTGCTCGCGCTCGATGAGCGCCGTGTCGAGCCTCGCCTCGGCGAACGACTTCGTGCGCACGAGCCGGCCGAGGAACTCGACGTTGTTCGCGACGCCGACGATCTGCAGCTGCTCGAGCGCGCGCTCCATGTGGCCGAGCGCCTCGCCGCGATCCTCGCCCCACACGATGAGCTTTGCGATCATCGGATCGTAGTGCGGCGTAATCGTATCGCCCTCCTCCACGCCCGTGTCGACGCGCACGTTCTTGGACGGCGCGGGGAACACCAGGTGCACGAGCGGCCCCGTCGAGGGCACGAAGCCCGCGTCGGGGTTCTCGGCGTAGATGCGCGCCTCGAGCGCATGACCGTGCGCGCGGATCTGGTCCTGCTTCAAGGGCAGCGGCTCACCGGCCGCCACGCGCAGCTGCCACTCGACGAGATCGAGCCCGGTGATCTTCTCTGTCACCGGGTGCTCGACCTGGAGCCGCGTGTTCATCTCCATGAAGAAGAACGTGCCCGCCGGATCGACGATGAACTCGACGGTGCCCGCGCCGACGTAGGAAACCGCGCGCGCGGCCTTGATGGCGGCCTCACCCATCTGCGCACGACGCGCTTCCGTCATGCCCGGCGCCGGTGCCTCCTCGAGGACCTTCTGGTGGCGACGCTGCACCGAGCAGTCGCGCTCGAAGACGTGCACGTAGTTGCCGTGCATGTCGCCGAAGATCTGCAGCTCGATGTGCCGCGGCTGCTCGATGTACTTCTCGACCAGGACGAGCTCCGAGCCGAACGCGCGGCTCGCCTCGCGCTTGCACGACTCGAGCGCGGCCTGAAAGTCGGCCTCGGCGTCGACGCGACGCATGCCCTTGCCGCCGCCGCCCGCGCTCGCCTTGATGAGCACGGGGTAGCCGATGCGCGTGGCCTCGCGCTGGAGCAGCGCGGGATCCTGATCGGCGCCGTGGTAGCCGGGCGTGAGCGGAACCCCCGAGCCCTCCATGAGCTTCTTCGCGGACGACTTCGAGCCCATGGCGCGGATCGCGTCCGGCGTGGGACCGACGAACGTGCAGCCAGCGGCGGCGCACGCATCGGCGAGCTCCGCGTTCTCGGACAGAAAGCCGTAGCCTGGGTGCAGCGCGGCCGCACCGCTCTCGCGCACGGCTGCCATGATCTTGTCGATGGAGAGATAAGACTCGCTCGCCGCCGCAGGGCCGAGACGATACGCGCGATCGGCCATGCGCACGTGGCGCGCGGTGGCATCCGCGTCGGAGTACACGGCGATGGTCTCGATGCCGAGGCGGCGCGCGGTGAGGATGATGCGGCAGGCGATCTCGCCGCGGTTGGCGATGAGCAGGCTCTTGAACATGGTCACATGCGGAACACGCCGAAGCGTGTCTCCGGGATCGGGGCGTTGAGCGCAGCGGCGAGCGAGAGCCCGAGGACGCGGCGCGTGTCCATCGGGTCGATGACGCCGTCGTCCCACAGACGCGCGGTCGCGTAGTACGGGTGGCCCTGCTCCTCGTACTGGGCGCGGATGGGCGCCTTGAAGTCGGCCTCCTGCTCGGCGGTCCACGTGCCACCGCCGTGCTCGATGCCGTCGCGGCGCACCGTCGCCAGCACCGACGCCGCCTGCTCGCCGCCCATCACGCTGATGCGCGCCGACGGCCACATCCACAGGAAGCGCGGCGAGTACGCGCGGCCGCACATGCCGTAGTTGCCGGCACCGAAGCTGCCGCCGAGGATGAGCGTGAGCTTGGGGACCTTCGCGGTCGCGACGGCGGTGACCATCTTCGCGCCGTCCTTGGCGATGCCGGCGTTCTCGGCTTTCCGACCGACCATGAAGCCCGTGATGTTCTGCAGGAAGAGGAGCGGGGTCTTGCGCTGCGCGCACAGCTCGATGAAGTGCGCGCCCTTCTGCGCCGACTCGCCGAAGAGGATGCCGTTGTTGGCGACGATGCCGACGGGCATGCCGTACAGGTGCGCAAAGCCGGTGACGAGCGTGCTGCCGTAGCGCGCCTTGAACTCGTCGAGGCGCGAGCCGTCGACGATGCGCGCGATGACCTCGCGCACGTCGTACGGCTTGCGCGCATCGGCAGGGACGATGCCATAGAGCTCGCGCGCATCGTGGCGAGGCTCCTCGAAGACCGGCGACGCGCTCTCCTGCTTCGGCAGGTTCGACACGATGCGCCGCGCGATGAAGAGCGCGTGCGCATCGTTCTCGGCGAGGTGATCGACCACGCCGGAGATGCGCGTGTGCACATCCGCCCCGCCGAGATCTTCTGCGGTGACGACCTCGCCCGTCGCAGCTTTCACCAGAGGAGGACCTCCCAGGAAGATGGTCCCCTGGTTCTTCACGATGACGGACTCGTCGCTCATCGCGGGCACGTAGGCGCCACCGGCGGTGCACGAGCCCATGACCACGGCGACCTGCGGGATGCCGGCCGCGCTCATGTTGGCCTGGTTGAAGAAGATGCGACCGAAGTGCTCGCGGTCGGGGAAGACCTCGTCCTGGCGCGGCAGGAACGCGCCGCCCGAGTCGACGAGGTACACGCACGGCAACCGGTTCTCGAGCGCGATCTCCTGCGCGCGGAGGTGCTTCTTCACGGTCATCGGATAGTAGGTGCCGCCCTTCACCGTCGCGTCGTTGGCGACGACCATGCACAGCCGACCCTCGATGCGACCGATGCCCGCGATCATGCCCGCGGAGGGGACCTGCCCTTCGTACATGCCGTACGCGGCGAGCTGGCCGACCTCGAGGAAGGGCGTGCCCGGATCGAGCAGCTTCTCCACGCGATCGCGAGGCAGGAGCTTGCCGCGCGCGACGTGCCTCGCGCGGGAGGCCTCGGACGCGCCCGCGCGGATGGCGTCGGTCTTTTCGCGCAGCGTCTCGACGAGCGCGCGCGACGCGGCGTCGTTCTTGCGGAAGTCCTCGGAGTGGACGTCGATGGCGGACTGGATCACGGGCATCTAGGCGGTCTCCGTGAAGAGCTCGCGCCCGATGAGCATGCGGCGGATCTCGGAGGTGCCCGCGCCGATCTCGTAGAGCTTGGCGTCGCGCCACAGCCGTCCGGCGGGGAACTCGTTGATGTAGCCGTTGCCACCGAGGAGCTGGATCGTCTCGCCGGCCATCCACGTGGCCTTCTCGGCGGCGTAGAGGATGGCGCCGGCCGCGTCCTTGCGAAGGGTGCGCGCGTGATCGGCGCGGTCGCAGGCCTGACCGACGGCGTACACGTACGCGCGGCACGCGGACCACGTCGAGTACATGTCGGCGAGCTTGCCCTGGATGAGCTGGAACTCGCCGATGCTCTTGCCGAACTGCTTGCGGTCGTGCGCGTACGGCAGCGTCACGTCGTGGCACGCGCCCATGATGCCGAGCGGGCCGCCGGCGAGCACGGCGCGCTCGTAGTCGAGACCGGACATGAGCACGTGCGTGCCCTGATGCAGCTGGCCGAGGATGTTCTCCTCCGGCACCTCGACGTCCTCGAAGAAGACCGGGTACGTGTTCGAGCCGCGCATGCCGAGCTTGTCGAGCTTGTCGCCGAAGCCGAGGCCCTTCGAGCCGCCCTCGACGAGGAACGCCGTGATGCCGGGCGACTTGGGGCCCGGGGCCGTCTTCGCGTAGACGACCATCACGTCGGCCTGAGCCGCGTTGGTGATCCACATCTTGCTGCCGTTGAGCACGTAGCTGCCGCCGCGCTTGTCCGCGCGGAGCTGCATGCTGACGACGTCGGAGCCCGCGTTGGGCTCGCTCATCGCCAGCGCACCGACGTGCTCACCACTCACCAGCTTCGGCAGGTAGCGCTGCTTCTGCGCGGTCGTGCCGTTGCGGTGGATCTGGTTCACGCAGAGGTTCGAGTGCGCGCCGTACGACAGCGCCACCGACGCGGACGCGCGCGACAGCTCCTCCATCGCGACGATGTGCGCGAGGTAGCCGAGGTCACAGCCGCCATACTCCTCTTTCACGGTCATGCCGAGGATCCCGAGCGCCCCGAGCTTCTTCCAGAGATCGGCGGGGAACAGGTTGTCCTGGTCGATCTGCGCGGCACGTGGCCCGACCTCCGCTGCGGCGAAGCGACGGACGGTCGCGCGCAGCTCGTCGATCGTCTCTCCGAGAGAGAAGCTCAGTCCGGGGAAGGCAGCCATGGTCGGGACTCTAGCGAGCACGCCGTCACGGACCGCGCCACAGTGGTTGCAAATCGTGCCAATCGTGTGACGCTCGGCGCATGGCCACGATCGACGGCCCGCCGCGTACCGCACACACGCCCATGGCGTTCGTCAGGACGATCGTCCTCGCGTACGAGCGTCGCGACCTCGATCCGAGAGCCGCGCTCAAGAAGGCGCAAATCGCGCCAGCACAGCTACGGCGCCTCGAGGCGCGCATCGACGCCGACCAGATGGAGACGCTGTCGGGCGCCGCGATGCAGGAGCTCGACGACGAGGCGCTGGGCTGGTTCTCGAGGCGGCTGCCGTGGGGCACCTACGGCATGCTGTGTCGCGCGTCCCTGACCGCGCCCACGCTGTGCGTCGCGCTCGAGCGCTGGTGTCGCCACCACGCGCTCGTGACCGACGATGTGCGGCTGCGCTTCGAGGCCGAGACCGGTGCGCTGACGATCGAGGAGAACACGCGGCTCGGTGCGATGCGCGAGTTCTGCCTGCTGTCGTGCCTGCGCTACCTGCACGGCTACGCGTGCTGGCTCGTCGACTCGCAGCTCCCGCTGCGCGAGGTGACGTTTCCGTTCTCGCCCCCTCCGCACGAGCGCGTGTATCCCTTGCTCTTCCCGGGACCGGTGAGGTTCGGGGCGTCACACGCGGGCTTCGTCGTCGACACGCGCTACCTCGAGCTCGCGCCCCGACGCGACGAGCGCGCGATCTCGACGATGCTCAAGCGCGCGCTCCCGCTCACGGTGCGTCCGTACCGTCGAGACCGGCTCCTCGTGCGACGCGTCGAGGCGCTGCTCGTGGGCGATGCGTCTGCCAATGCGCAGCGCATCGCCACGGCGCTGCACGTCTCGGTGCGCTCGCTGCATCGCCAGCTCGGTCAGGAGGGCGCGTCGCTGCAGCGGATAAAGGACGACGTCCGCAGGCAGCGTGCACTCGATCTGCTGTCGCGCACCAGCACACCGCTCAAGAGCGTCGCGCGGCAGGTCGGCTTTCGCAGCGAGAAGAGCTTTTCACGCGCCTTCAAGACGTGGACGGGACGCAGCCCGGGCGAGCTCCGGGATCGGTAGGCCGCGCGAGCCCGGCAGGTCGCACGTGCGCAGATGTAGGGCATTTCCCTCAATCGACGACGCGCGGTGATCGGCCGTAAAATCCGTAGCGTATGCAACCATTCGCCTCCGTGCGCGCGCCCTTCTCCCTCTTCTTCAGCATCGCGTTCGCGCTCGCGCTCGCGAGCTGCAACAGCGGCGGCGGCGGCGGCGGCACCGCCGACCTCGCTGGCGGAGATGGCACCGATCTATCGGTCAACGGCGCCGGCGATCTCGCCAGCGGCCCCGACCTCGCGCTGCCCGCGGTCACATGCAGCAACGGGGTCATCGATCCCGGTGAGATCTGCGACGACGGAAACACGACGAACGGCGACGGCTGCTCATCGACGTGCCAGACCGAGATCGGCTGGAACTGCCCGGTCGTCGGCATGGCCTGTATGCGCGCCTCGTACTGCGGCGATGGCTTCGTCACCGCGCCCGAGACGTGCGACGACGGAAACTCCACGCCTGGAGACGGTTGCTCCGGCACCTGTCAGGCAGAGCCGAACTACGACTGCATGGGCGAGCCGTCGACCTGCACCTCGACGGTGATCATGGGTTGCGGCAACGGCCGCATCGACGGCACCGAGGCGTGCGACACGGGCCCCCAGAATGGCGCGTTCGGCAGCGGCTGCGACGCAGGCTGCCAGATCGTGACCGGCTACGACTGCACGGGGCAGCCCTCGACCTGCGTGCTGACCACGGCGATGACGTACTGCGGCGACGGCATCGTTCAGAGCGGAGAGCAGTGCGACGACCACAACTCCATGCCCGGCGACGGCTGCTCCGGCACCTGCCAGACCGAGCCCAACTACACGTGCACGGGCTCGCCGTCGTCGTGCACGTCGTCGATCTTCGTCGGCTGCGGCAACGGTCGCATCGACTCGGGCGAGACCTGCGACGAGGGCAGCAAGGACACCAGCACGAACGCGGTCTGCGGGAAGCCCGGCGGCACGTGCGTCTCGAACAACGTCGCGGGCAGCGGCTGCAACGCCTGCCTCACCGAGATGGGCTACGGCTGCACGGGGCAGCCCTCGACCTGCGTGGTGATGACGACACCGACCTACTGCGGCGACGGGATCGTCACGACCGGCGAGAGCTGCGACGACGGCAACTCCACACCCGGTGACGGCTGCTCGGGCACGTGCAAGGTCGAGCCGAACTACAGCTGCGCGGGCCAGCCCTCGGTCTGCGCGCCGACGAACGTGTGCGGCAACGGCACGATCGACGCGGGCGAGACCTGCGACGATGGGAAGAAGATCTCGGGGGACGGCTGCTCGGCCAGCTGCCAGATCGAGAGCGGCTACTCGTGCGCTGGCACGCCGTCGGTGTGCACGAAGAGCGCAGCGACCTGCGGCAACGGCAAGATCGATCCCGGCGAGCAGTGCGACGATCACAACACGACGCCCGGCGATGGGTGCTCGAGCGCGTGCCAGATCGAGTCCGGCTACGTCTGCCCGACGCCGGGATCGCCGTGCGGCCTCGCTCCGAAGTGCGGTGACGGCACCGTCAACTTTGCGCTCGGCGAGAGCTGCGACGATCACAACACGACGTCCGGCGACGGCTGCTCGAGCACATGCCAGATCGAGACCGGCTACAACTGCACGGGCACGAGCCCATCGGTGTGCAACACGAGCGCGGTCTGCGGCAACGGAAAGATCGAGTACGGCGAGCAGTGCGACGATAGCAATCTGACGTCGAAGGACGGCTGCTCGAGCACCTGCCAGCTCGAGATGGGCTTCACCTGCACGTACCCGGGCTCGCCGTGCACGGCCGCGAAGTGCGGCGACGGTGTGGTCGCCGGCAACGAGCAGTGCGACACCGGCACCAGCGTCGGAAACGGCACGAGTGGCTGCACCGCGACCTGCCGGTTCCAGCAGGGCTACGCGTGCGTGCTCGACGCCAACGGCATGACGTCCGTCTGCCACGCGACGACGTGCGGCGATGGCACACAGGAAGGCTTCGAGCAGTGCGACGACGGCAACCTCGTGCCCTACGACGGCTGCTCGCCGACGTGCACGAAGGACGCGACCTGCTCGAACGGCATCTGCACCGCGTACTGCGGTGACGGCATCATCTCCCCAGGCGAAGGCTGCGACGACGGCAATCGCCAGAGCGGCGACGGCTGCTCCGGCCCGGCGAGCAATGGCACCGGCGGCTGTCAGATCGAGTCCGGGTACACGTGTCAGACGCAGGCACAGCCGCCGGCCTCGTCGCTGACCATCCCCATTCTCTACCGCGACATGCTCTACAGTGGCACCTCCTCGCCGGGCGCCGGACACCCCGACTTCGAGGTCTTCTCGGGCAGTGGCCCCCAGACCGGCCTCGTCAAGACGGCCCTGGGCACCGACGGCGAGCCCGTGTGGAAGAGCAACGTCGCGGCGAATACCGGCAACACGGAGCTCACGGGGGCGGTGAACTTCTGCTGGTGGTACCATGAGACCGGCTGCAACGGAGCGGGCACGACGAACCCGTACGAGCAGAGGGTGTACATGACGGGCCCGTCGAACGGGACGACGTTCACGGGTTCGCCGACCACGCTCAAGCTCGTGACGACCGACAGCCCCGCGACCTCGAACAGCGTCTACACGTACTCGGCGCCGACGACGACCGTCAACACCACGGTCCAGAAGACGAGGAACGGAAGCGGGAGCACGGCTGCGACGTGCACCGGAGGGAGCCGTCCGGTGGGCGCTTGCAACGCCGGAGACACGGACATCGGTTGCTCTTGTAACAACACGAGCACGACCAACACCTGCACGCGCAGCTGCTCGCACCCCGTGAATGACACGGGGTTCTATCCGGTCGACGGCCTGGGCTGGAACGACAACACGTTGTTCCCCGGTGGTGCGCAGATTGATGCCGACCAGTACGGCATCTCGCACAACTTCTCGTTCACCAGCGAGCTGCACTACGTCTTCACGTACGACTCCACGAAGACGGCAAAGTTCACGTTCACGGGTGACGACGACGTGTGGTTCTTCATCAACGGCCACCTCGTCGTCGACCTCGGCGGCCTGCACCCGGCCGCGAGCGCGACCTACACGCTCTCGAGCGCTTCGACGGACGTCGACGGCCAGAGCCTGGGCCTGACCAACGGGGGCTGGTACTCGCTCGACGTCTTCCAGGCCGAGCGCCACACGGCCGCGTCGAACTACGCGCTGTCGCTGGCGGGCTTCGTCCACTCTCTCAGCGTGTGCTCGCCGACCTGTGGCGACGGCAAGGTGGAGACGGGCGAGGCCTGCGATCTCGGCTCTGCGAAGAACGCCGGCACGGCAGCGACGGTCGCATACGGCGGCTGCTCGGCGGACTGCAAGACCGCCGGCGGCTACTGCGGCGACAAGGCCGTGAGCGTGGGCAACGAGACGTGTGACAACGGCACGAACCTCGGTGTCTACGGCCAGGGCAACTGCACGCCGACCTGCCAGGACACCCCATACTGCGGCGACGCCGTGAAGCAGCCCCAGTACAACGAGGCCTGCGACAACGGCGCCAGCAACGGCACGAGCGGCAACGTGTGCACCACGAGCTGCACGCTCGCGCAGAGCTGCGGCAACGGGAAGATCGAGTCGCCCGAGACCTGTGACGACGGCGGTAACAACGGCAAGCCCGGTGATCCGTGCAGCTCCACCTGCGTGCTCCTGTGCGGCAACGGCACCGTCGATCCGGGCGAGGCCTGCGACAAGGGGACCGGCAACAACAACGGCGGCTACAACGGCTGCAACCCGGACTGCACGCTGTCGCTGCGCTGTGGCGACGGCATCAAGACCACGCCCGACGAGGCGTGCGACTTCGGCAGTGCGAACAACACCGGTGCCTACGGTGGTTGCAAGGCGAACTGCACGCTCGCGCCGTACTGCGGCGACGGCGCGAAGAACGGCACCGAGCAGTGCGACCAGGGCTCCGCGAACAGCGGCACCGCGTACGGCACGGGCCTGTGCACCACGACCTGCCAGTCGGCGCCGTACTGCGGCGACGGCGTCGTCGAGTCGTCGCACGGCGAGCAGTGCGATGGCACGATGGGCTGCGACGCCACGTGCAAGACGACGCCATTCTGTGGCGATGGCATCAAGAACGGCACGGAGCAGTGCGACTTCGGCTCGAGCAACAACACCGGCGCGTACGGCGGCTGCAACGCCGACTGCACGCTCGGCGCGTACTGCGGCGACAGCAAGACCAATGGCTCGGAGGTCTGCGACCAGGGCTCGTCGAACAGCGCGAGCGCGTACGGCGCCAACCTCTGCACCACGACGTGCCAGCCTGCGCCGTACTGCGGCGATGGGATCATCGAGTCGTCCCACGGCGAGCAGTGCGACAACGGCGCGCAGAACGGCACCACCGGCAACAAGTGCACCGCGGCCTGCAAGACCCTCGCGTACTGCGGCGACGGCATCAAGAACGGTACCGAGCAGTGCGACTTCGGCACGAACAACAACACGGGTGCGTACGGCGGCTGCAAGGCCGACTGCACGCTCGCACCGTACTGCGGCGACGGTGCAACGAACGGCGCCGAGCAGTGCGATCAGGGGTCCGCGAACTCGCAGAACGCGTACGGGCCGAACAAGTGCACCACGACCTGCCAGACCGCGCCGTACTGCGGTGACGGCATCATCGAGTCGTCGTTCGGGGAGCAGTGCGATGGCGGCGGCGGGTGCAGCACGATGTGCACGCTGGTCGTGCTGTAGCGCGCGACCTGACCGCGACGGCGCGACGCACCGGAAGCGAAGCGGCGATCGCTGCCGGCGTCGTCGCGCTCGGCGACGTCGGCTTCGCGGTCATGCCAGGCCTCGTCGACGTCCCCACGCTCGCCTCGCTGCGTGCCGAGCTCGCGCAGCGCGACGCCGATGGCCAGCTCACCGCTGCAAGCATCGGCAACGCGTCAGCGCGCGAGGGTACGGTCGTGCGTGGAGATCGAACGGCATGGCTCGATGACCACAGCGCGTCGGGAGCCGAAGGCCTGTTCCGCGCGCTCGTCGAGGATCTGCGGCTCGCCGTGAACGCGGCGCTCTACCTCGGGCTCTTCCGCTTCGATGGCCACTATGCGCTGTACCCGCCGGGCGCCACGTACGCGCGCCACCTCGATCGCTTCCGGGACGATGATCGACGCGTGGTGTCGCTCGTTCTTTACCTCAACGAGGCCTGGCAGCCCGCCGACGGCGGCGCGCTCCGCCTGCATCTTGCCGACGGCAGCACCAAGGACGTGCTCCCGGTCGGCGGGACCGTGGTCGCATTCCTCTCCGAACAGTTCCCACATGAGGTGCTCGCCGCGACGAGGCCGAGGCTCGCGCTGACCGGCTGGCTCAGTCGAGCGCGGTGAACACACGGACCGGCGCACGCGATGGTGTCGCTCATTTCCCAACGTCGAACACGACCCAGTAGGGCGAGCGAATGGGAAAGTCAGTCGGTCCGCACCGTTCTCCACTCGGGTGGATGGCATCGCGACCCAGCGCCCGTAGATCACGCCACCGCAGTCCTGTCGATCCCCCAAATCGCATCACGCACAGATCGACTCGATCGACTCGCGCATTCGAGGGTCCTTAAGATCGAGCGTTACGCGGCACGACCGGCGCTGCAACTACGCACCGCGCCCTTCTTGGGCCGGTTCACAGCTGACCAACGCCGGCCGCTCGCAGCGTCGCTTCGTCCACCCCCTGTCCCGCGCGGCAGTCGGCGAGCTTGCCGTTGATCACGACAGCCGGGACCGAACGAATGCCAAGCCCCTTTGCGCGCTTCGCCACGGTGGCGTCGTGCATGTCGTGCACCGTGATCTCGCACGATGGGCAT